>DATEMK010000322.1:0-11293 GCA_035275625.1 Bacteroidia bacterium | reverse complement strand
CTAACTTGATTATTTTAGTTGATTTTTTATGTAATGCATATGATTTTAACTCTTTAATAAAAAAACTGAATAAGAAATTTATATTTGGCGATATAAAAATTGTTGCGATTTCTAAATTTAAAAATTATACCCCTGCTAAATCTTTAAAATATAAATATTTTGTTGAATGTGATTTTTCAGAATTTGGAGTAACTAAAAATAAATGCACCTACTGTTTTTATGATTCTGTTCCGATTAGTGGTAATAGCTTTAGTCATTTTACTCATTCATCTTCAATTTTTGATTCATATTCTTTTTGGGAATTTATCAAATTAACAGATTCGAGTTATACCCTTGAACATTATAAATCAAAAAGAACCAGAAATCATTTCGATTTTAGAATAGTTTGTGATAAAATATTTGAAAAATATTCATATACCCTTGCCGTTCGCCTAGTAAATTTGGCAAACGAGAATAATATAAAACCTTCATGGATTAATAAAATTTTGTTTACGAACGACTCTGAGTTAAAGCCACTTATAAATGAATTATCATCTTTATTAAAAATATCTGAAGAAAATAAAATAGAGATAGCTCGTGAATCAATTTATACTGTTTCTGCTGACAATCCGGGAGAGGCTATTCAAGATTTGTTTATGCGACACAAGGATAATTTTAAAGATGATAAACAAAAAATAGAAGATTGGAACAAATCGAATAATGTTATTATAGTTGATCAAGCAGTTCATAATTTTAGAACATTATCGGCACTCACATCCGTGTGTTCGCATTATAAATTTACTGTACTTTTAATTTCGTTATTTATTAATAGAACAGATTCTATCTCCTCTGCAAATTTCAAGAAGAATAAATTTCATTTATTATCGCTTTATGATTGGCCTGTTAAATCAACTCGGTTTGACTTGTGCTTTTGTAGAAATTAATTTCTTAAAGAACATTAAGAAGTGAAACATTGGTTAAAATTCATTAAGACAAATCTCAATAACGACATTTGGGGGTTTATTTTTCTTGATTATTATTATCAAAAGAATAAGGAGATTCATAAAGATAAAATTGAAAATTACGATCCTGAAAAATTTATCTCAAACAATATTCCACTGCTTTTTAGAAACATTAAAGACCCTGTTGCTTTCCATAAGGTTTACCTAAAAATATGTGTTCAACTTTTATTCAACACAAAATCTCAAACTGATTTTGTTGATACTATTATTTTTAAAAAATCTTATGATTATCTACTTAAATTTAGAAACAAGCTTTCCACTAAACAGATTGAAGGTATTTTAGATCAATATGGTGGTGTAGATAACGAGAATGGCTATATGAAGAAGGAAAAATTTCAAAAATATTTAGAAGATAAAGGATTTTCTCGTTCAGGTGGCAAATCGAAATCGAAAAATATAAAAAAATACATATCAAAATCAAATATTATTCTTACGAGTGAAAAACCGCAAAATGTTCCTGCTAAAAGTATTGTGATTTTAACGGCTATGCCTTTAGAATTATTAGAAGTAAAAAAATATTTGCCGAAAACTAATAAAGTGAGAATTAATGATGATGATTATCACACTTGTATATATACTACGAATGATAAATGTTTTCAATTATATGTTATTACAACAGGCAAATACAATATTGCTTCATCCAAAGAAACGAGTGATGCAATTAAAAACTTAAAACCAGATTATTTATTTTATTTAGGCATAGCTGGTAAATTAAAAGATGTTAAAATAGGAGATGTTGTTGTAGCAGACCGTGTTGAATACTATGAGCCTGGAAAAGTTGGAAAATCGCATGATATCAGGCTTTTCCAAGGCGTTGCGGACAAGTATCTTAAGAGATTGGCCGCAAGCATTGAAAGCGAACCATCTCAAAATTGGCAAAATAATATAAAAGTAAAAAAGCATAAGACATTTAAAGGTACTCCTGTAATAAAGGTTGGCCGTGTTGCCACTGGAGAAAAGGTTTTCAGCGAGATTAATACTGCTTTATATAAGAAAATTAGAAAATCATGTAGTGAATCATTAATTGTTGAATGTGAAGGAGGTGGGTTTTACCATTCTTGCAACGAAGAAAAAGCAAAAGGACTTTTAATTAGGGGAGTTTCAGATGAACTCAAAGACAAAAGTATGGCAGAGGAGTATAATTCTCAGCCGTATGCGGCCGCTTCAGCAGCAGCATTCTTATTTGAAATAATTAATATGCTTGATTAATCTTATGAATTTTTTCACCCTTCGGTACTCGTCTCTCTTTCGTCATCGGCTGACAGGCAGGCAGTGTGCGCAAGAGACAAGGATGGATAAATAGTTTAGAAAACTATTTATTTTGAGTTCTTCTGCTGCATTACATCATCCAGTTTATCCCTCAACTCCTTGGTCTTTTCCTGCTGTTTTTCCCTCACCAGTTTTCCATTATAATAACGTGAGTTTACATCCTTCAAATCCACATCTTCTCCCTCAAGAAACTTCTTTCCCTTATAAGTTATATAATAACGTCCTTCCCAATTGTTGCCGCTGAACTTTAAAAAATCTTTCTTCTGAAAAAACGAAAATCATCTGGCCGCATTCCTTTTTCTGATGCATCCTCTGTCAATTTCTTGAAGGCTTAATTAATTAACCTCATTCTATACGCATTCATAGCTGTGACGCCTAATTTTTTTATCAGCCTGCTGTTAACCAGAATACCCACAGGCGCACCAATGACAGGTATAAGTTGCGCCATTTTTGCAAGGTCAATATAGTCACGATACTCCTGCTGAAAATTTCGCCAGTCAAACTCGTTTATATTGGCTGGAAGCGATTTGCTTTTTTCATCCCAGCCGGTCATTTGGAGGTAAACATTTTTCCGGTGTTGATGGCTGGAGAAAGCCAGCTCAAAAATATGCAGGATATATATGCGTTCTTTATAATCATCCGCATCAAAGCCGTAGATAGAGGCAATATCAAAAAGCAATTTTATTTTAATACCGATAAGGATGGGAAAATCTGCAAGGCCCAATAACAAACCGCCTGCCCCGGTAATCCCTCCTTCAACAGCAGCTGTTTTGCGGTAAGCTTCAATTTTTTTCAAAACCAGGTCTTCCCTTGCCTGTAATGAAATATTCTTCAATGGATGTGCTGTTGTATGCCGTGCTCCGAATAATACTCCGCGTATCATTTGTTTTAAAGTAACGGTAATAGCCTTATGAACTTTTTCCGGTATCAGGCTATTGATCTTTGTTTGCATTCTTTTGGAAAGGCTGTTAAAAAAAGAAGGCCTCCGCATCATGTGTTTTTGCCACGCTTTTAATTCTGAAGTTACCTGTTGCAGATGATGGTCCATTGAAAACGATTAAGTGGCTGCAAAGTTAGTCAGAGGTTTTCTGGCATGTTTTTTTACTTCCGCCATTTGATACCCATTAACCAATAATAATGATATGAACTTGTACCATAATCCCACACCAAACCAATTGCAGCAAATGATTGCAGCATGTGATGACATCCTGAATTATTATGATATTTTGGTTGACAACGATGGAGAAGTATTTATCCGGCACAGCGCAGACTCCTCTATAGAAACGATCAGGAAATATAAATTCTGGTTCAGGGCCTTGTTGAGAGGAAAACATTCGGTAGGGGAACAGGCTGCACAAAACCGGAATTATATTAACCAGCTTTATAATGACCTCATTTATTGCCGGGATAATAATATGCTGGGGCGGATAAATTATGATGAAGTATCAAGAGTGCGGCATATTGTACACTCGATTAAAGGAAATATTCAAAAAAGAGAAACCCGGCCTGCAGAGTTGTCATTTGCCTCTTAAAATAACACATATCAGGGCGAAACATACTTAAAAAATAAAAGTTCAATAATTAACAATCATAATTAACAATCAAATGAAAAAAATAATTGTTTTAATCACAGTCTGCATTTTCTCATTAAACGCAATGGCGCAGGATGATAGTAAGATGCAAAAGCCAAATCAAACAAATGTAAAATATTGCGCAAAGCTCAAAGAGGGTAAGATAATGGTGATGCAGAATAAAAATGAGCTGACTATTGATGTGACGCTTGCTAACGGGACCACTGTTAAAACGGATGGCACCATTATTAAATCTGACGGCTCACAAATTATTTTAAAAAATGGTGATTGCATAGATAACAGCGGAAACATGATAAATCCGAAAGGCAGCGATAAAATAAAAGTGGAAGAAAAATAAATCCGGCTGAAAAATAATTTGTCACAAACCGCGTGCTAACCGTTATTCCGGGTTAACACGCGGTTTTTTATTGTTTTATTATTTTTCTTGTTTCAATCTTATCACCGGTGATAAGACGCAATATGTAACTACCCCGAGGCAAATTTCTCTTATCAAAATATTCATACTTATTTTCTGCCACCTTCCCGTTGATCCTGTCTTTAATTATTAGCTGCCCGTTTGCATTCAGGAGATTTATTTCCACTTCTGTTTCCTGTGCCAGGTCAAACTTTAAAGTAAATTTTTCTTTGAACGGATTAGGTGCAATCCTAATATTGCTTACCAGTTCATCACTGGCTTCTGTAATTTGCTGTTCTTTCTTTTCTTCTTCATCAACGGGTTTTGCACTCATCATCCAGTAGCTTTTATTTTCATTTTTTGAAACAGCAATGGAAGTAACGAGCTTATAAAGCCCGTTTTCAAAACCATCGGATGCAGTCAGCTTATAATAACCGGTTTCACCAATGGCAATGATACGTGTATTATTATTTACAGGTTGTTCATTTTTTTTAATTTTTTCAGAAACAAAGCTGAATGAAAATGCTCCTCCCGAATAATCTCCGGGCTTTACGGTCATAAAAACGGCATTATAATTTGAGCTTTCCATCAAAGGGAACAATGCTTCTTTCATTGTGCTTTTGTTCAGCCAGCGTTTAAAATTTCCTGCAACTCCTCCGTTGTCGCGTTTAACCGAAGCATTGGAAGTCTTCCCCGTTCCGACAATAAGCGTATCAGCGCCTGTATTCAAAGTTCCTTTTTTAAGATGGAGCAGGGAAGTGACGTATAAGTTATTTTCAAGTTCCACACCTGCGGGATTATCAACGGTGAGAACAGAAACACTATAAGGCAATCCTTTTCCAGTGTGTTGGAATGCAGTTCCTTTAAACGTATAATGTGCAATGCTGCTGTAATAACGGGTTCCGGTAACCCGAACATTTCCTGAATTGGATTTGCTTAAACCATCCTGTGAGCCGATCATTATTTCTGCATTGTCCTTAAGGTTGAACGCTCCGTCTCCGTCAATGATGCAATTGCCTGCATCCAAAATTCCATACACATTGATTTCACCTGGAGTCCCTTGTTTTTTGATATGGAAACTTTGTGAATTCAATTGCAGTGTCCCTTCTTTCTCAACGGTAATTTCACTTACAGTTATTTCACTGTTAGCTTTTATTATTGTGCCGCTCTTAATAAAAATGCGTTTTTCAATATTCACCGGTGGGGCAGTGGCAGGCTGCCATTTTTTTCCGTCATACATTTCCCATACGAATGCTTCTTCCCAATTGCCATTCGCCTGGCTGCGATAGTCTCCCTGAATTGCAGCCATTGTTTCATTAACATTGCTTATATTTATGGATACAAAAATTCCTGCTGCCATTAATAAACAGCATGAAGTGCCAATTATAAGTTTTGTTTTGAAGCTTGTAGTTGTTTTTTGACGTGCTCTCATTTTCATTCTCATTTTAGCCATTTCATTGAATAGTTTAAGGTTTAGGCATAAGATTACGATAAACCTTAACTAAGTTATTTCATTTTAATATTGATGTGCGTGGATTTTTTTCCGTTATCTAATTTCAACCTGTAAACTGAATCAGGTGGTGATGAGGCCATATCAAGTTCCTGCATGTTTACACCTTTCTGTGCATTTATATTCCCGTTCATGATTTCACGATTTGAATCATCATATAAGGTGTACTTATAGGAGCCTTCCTTGTCTGCATGAAATGTAAACGTTACAGTTTTCTGATCTGCATCCGGATAAGCCTGGAGATTAAAAGAATTGTCATCAATTGGCCCGATGGTTTGTGAAGAACCTTTCACTTCATTTGAATTTTGCCCGTTATTACCTGTTACTCTTGCACATCCGACTATTACATTATATGAACGAACTGAATTTCCGCAACTGTTAGTAGCCTTTAAAGTAACTGTACCATTAGCTGTTCCCCAATTAAGCACGAGCGTGGATGTTCCCTGCCCGCTTACATAAGTTGCCGAAGAAGGATAGGTCCAGAGAAATGTACATCCTGATCCTGATGAGCTCACATCACTTGTAAACTGAACATCTGTTGCATTTGCACAAACGGGTGAAGGATTTGTAGTAATTATTCCGGGGGTGGACGGTGTGCCTGAAACGGTTAAAGTTTTTAAAGGACTTGTTCCGCAGGTATTATCTGTTCCCACACTTACAGTTCCTGTTGTAAAGGAGGGAAAAGTAATTCTTGCAGCCGTATCATTCGGAGCAGGTTCTGAATTAATAACTGCACCGGGAACAGAAGTCCTCCAGCTATAAGAAGTTGCATTCGCTGCTTTCCTTATTGTAAATAAAGAAGTAATCCCGCAATTATTATTTACCGGTCCCGATATGCTGACAGGTGAAGGGAGTAAAGAAGTAATCATTAAGGTCTTTGCCGGACTGGAACCGCATGGCGCAACTGCCACAACGGAGAGTGTACCCGAAATAAAAGAATTATTAAAATCAACTGTTACATTGTTTGTTCCCTGACCGGCTGAAATAACTGCATTTGCAGGCGCGGTCCAATTATAAGTAACACCGCTCACAGCAGTAATGGAGTAAGATTTGGAAGATCCCGCACATACTTGTGCAGATGGTCCTGTAATAGCTCCGGGGGTTGAAGGAAGCGAAGTTATCACCAATGTTCGCGCTGCACTATTCGCACATCCATTGGTAGCGCTGGCAGAAAGGCTTCCTGACGTAAACCCGGTATTGAATCTGACAGTCACACTATTGGTTCCCTGCCCGCTTTCAATTGAAGCGTTGGCGGGTGCTGTCCAGTTAAAGCTGATGCCGGTAACTGTTGGTACTGAATAAGTTTTAGTTTCTCCTGCGCAAACCAGCGAATATTCACCGGTAATGGTTCCCGGAGGAGAAACAGCGGAATTTACGGCAAGTGTTCTTGCGGTGCTGTTGCCGCAGGAGTTGGAAGCTGTGACTGAAATGCTGCCGGATGTAAAGCCGCTGCTGAAATTTACAGTTACACTATTTGTACCCTGCCCGCTTTCGATAGAAGTATTGATGGGGATAGTCCAGTTATATGTAATTCCGGGTAAAGCAGGCACAGAGTAGGTTTTGAGTCCGCATACCTGTGTGGCAGGTCCGGCTATAGCTCCGGGAACAGCGGGTAATCCTGCTGTTATTGATTTGCATTGCATGTTTGATTGCATTCCGCAATTATTAACTGCCTTGACACAAATATTTCCGGCTGCAATAAAATTTCCAAAGTTTACCGTAATAGAATTAGTGGAAGAGCTGCCGGTCGAATTAGCGGGTAATGTCCAGAGATAAGTAACCGCTCCCGGTACCGCAGGAATAGTATATGTTTGTGATGATTGCGGACAAGCAGGAGAAGGGCCGCTTATAGAAGATAATGCAGGGACGTTTTTGCTCACAGAGAGATTTCTGTTTGCACTTGTAAAACATCCCAATGATCCTGAAACAGATAAAGTACCTGTATTAAAAGCAGCAGTATAAGTTACTGTGACAAATGTATCCGCAGAGATATAAGGCGCTGCATTGCCATTAATCAGCATTCCTGCTGTGCCTGACCATTTGTAAGTTGTTGCTCCGACAGAATTGCAGGAATATGTTTGAGTTGTATTTGCGCACACTGTTGCAGGGCCATGAATATCGGGGACGCTTACGGCTCTTCTGAAAAGGATGGCTTTGTATGGTGAGGCTCCGCATTCATTTGATGCCGTTACTCTTACTGTATAAGTAGAGCTTGATGAAGTTCCAATGTTAATGGTTTGCACATTGGTTGTTGAAGGGGTAACAAATGCAATTCCGGGTGATTCTGTGCTCCAGCTATAAGCGGTTGCACCGGGATCATTATTAGTCTGAAGAACAACACCGTTTACTGGCGGGCAAACTGCAGTAGGTGCTCCTGTGGCTATAATCTGATCCGGTTGCACAGGCGCGGATTTTGAAGCTATTGTTACACTTTCCGAAGCGCTGCAGCCATTCGCATCTGTAACAATAACAGAATAGGTTCCCGGTGACAAATCCGCGACAGCCTGTGAGGTTGCTCCGTTTGACCAATTATAACCGTAAGGAGAGTCACCACCGTTGGCAGTAATAGTTGCCGTACCATTATTGATGCCGGAGCAAACAAATGGTGACGCAGAAATTGTTGCTGTAATTGCAGACGAAGAATTAGAGATGGTTGCAGAAGATGTGGCGGTGCACCCGTTGGCGTCAGTAATGGTTACTGAATAATTTCCTGCCGATATCCCTGAAATTTGTCGTGATGTTGACCCATTGGACCATGAATAGGAGTAAGGTTCAGCACCACCGGTTGCACCTGCCGCTGCTATTCCATTGTTTTCGCTGCATGTTGCATTAGTTGAAGAAACGTTAGCAGTGATTGCCGGAGAATTATTGGAGACAGAAGCAGAAGTTAAAGTGCTACAGCCGTTAGCGTCTGTAACTGTCACAGAATAAATACCTTGAGTAAGTCCAGAAATACTTTGAGATGAAGAACCGTTTGACCATGAATATGAATAAGGTGATATTCCTCCGTTAACCGTCACGGTAGCCGAACCATTATGTAATGAACAGGTTTCATTTGAGACCACTGAAGCGATGGATGTAAGTGCATTTACAGCTACGTTTGTGGTAGTTGAAACCGAACCGCATGCGTTGGAAACAGTAATGGTATAAGTTCCCGCTGCAGCGGTTGTTGAAGATGAAATGGCCGGATTTTGTGATGATGATGAAAAGCTGTTGGGACCCGACCATGAATACGTTAAGGATGTTCCGGTGGCAGATGAATTAAGGTTAATATTAGAACCCGCACAAACAGGACTGTTGCTGCCTGCTGCGGGAGAAGAAGGGCAGGTTAAAGTAGTTCCCGAAATAATAAAATTTTTGCAGGAAAACGTTTTATTGGTTTCATTGGCCGCACCCCATGCAAACATTCTTACATAAATGGTCTGACCGTTAGCGGCATTTATTGTAAGAGAATTAAACGAAGAGGTTCCTGTTGCTGCCGGATTTCCGATAGTTACCGGGGATGTAAATGAGGCGCTCAGAGAATATTGCAGCAGGATGTTGTCAACACCACCCGGGCTTGTATTGTTTGTGGTACTTATGGAAGTTACCGTTAAACCCTTTCCCGCAGTTGGTGAAATGGTAAACTGGTAATAATCATTCACATTCTGGCTTGCTGAACCCCAGTTAACGGAGGTGACTCCATTACCTGCTCCATAGGACATTGTACCGATGTCTGAACCTCCCGCCTGGTTGCCCGCAGTAACATTGCCTGATACAGAAACACTGGCATTTGATGCCATTCCCCATGTGGCTGATGCTGTTTGCGCATGCGCTTTTATAGAACAACTCAATATTAATAAAGTAATAAAAAGTTTTGTAATACGTTTCATAATGAAATTGCTTTGTGTTAATTCAGGTTTGATACGCAAAAAACATTATCGTTGTTTCAAAAACTTGGTTGTTGGTGAATTGGAAGAGGTGCTTTGCCGAAAACACTAATAAAAAAAATCAACCCTTCAGGAGAAACATAAATTCAATTTTGTTTTTTACCCGGCAAAATGTGCAGGTTTTATTTGCTAATTTTGCAATGAACAAATTGTCAGGTAATCACAATTGGCATAAGTGTTGACTGAAAATAGGTTCACTCAAAATTTAAAAAACAAAAATATTATGGCAATTACATTCACAGATTCAAATTTCGATGAGCTTGTTTTAAAATCCGATAAGCCTGTATTGGTAGATTTCTGGGCGGAATGGTGCGGGCCGTGCAGAATGGTGGGACCTATTGTTGAAGAGCTTTCTAAGGATTACGAAGGAAAGGCTGTTATTGGAAAAGTTGATGTTGACAGCAATCCCAATATTTCTATGACTTATGGCATTCGCAATATACCGGCTCTTTTATTTTTTAAGAATGGTCAGATTGTAGACAAGCAGGTTGGAGCTGTTCCTAAATCCATTCTTGCTAAAAAGCTGGATGCACAGCTTGCTCCCGAGGTTCAGCAATGAGTTGTTGAGTTGTTAAGTTATTATTTCAAGAGTTTTTAAATGATTTTAATAACTCAATTTCTTTATTATTCGGTCCTAAATGTCCATTAACCAGCACGACATTCAAACCCTTGGTCACCTTGAGCTGCTTGCAAAACAGGTGGTAGAAGGTTTTATCACAGGCTTGCATAAAAGTCCTTTCCATGGGTTTTCTGTTGAATTTGCAGAGCACCGCCTGTATAATACCGGGGAACCCACACGACACATTGACTGGAAACTTTATGGCAGGACAGACAAACTCTTTGTTAAGAAATATGAGGAAGAAACCAACCTGCGCTGCCAATTGGTTTTGGATAATTCATCTTCCATGCATTATCCTGAAACAGATAAGAAGAAACCCGAGCTTCAGAATAAAATTACATTTTCAATTTATTGCTGTGCAGCTATCATGAATCTTTTGAAGATGCAGCGCGATGCAGTTGGCTTAAGTATTTTTTCTGACAAAATTGAAACTCATACACCTTCAAAGTCAAGCACTGTGCATCATAAGCTGCTTTATCATAAGCTGGAAGAAGCACAAAATTCTTCAGGTGATCTGAAAAGAAAAACTTCTGCTGCTGCAGCATTGCATGAAATTGCCGAAAATATTCACAAGCGTTCGCTTGTAATTATTTTCAGTGATATGTTTGAAAATGCCGGGGATGATTCAAACGAATTATTTAATGCCCTGCAACATTTAAAATATGCAAAGCATGAGGTCATTCTTTTTCATGTCACTGACAAAAACAAGGAAATTGATTTTGAATTTCAGAACCGTCCATATCAATTCATAGACGTTGAAACAGGAGAACAGGTGAAGGTGCATTCCAACGAGGTTAAAGGTATTTATATTAAAGCAATGGCTGATTACAAAAAAGAGCTGATGCTTAAATGTGCACAGTACCGGATTGATTTTATTGAAGCGGATATAAATCTGGGTTATAAGCAGGTGCTTTTACCTTATCTCATTAAAAGAGAACGGATGAAATAGATTATTTATTCTGGCTCAATTAAAGTGAGT
>DATEMK010000321.1:0-31425 GCA_035275625.1 Bacteroidia bacterium | reverse complement strand
ATTAACAATGAAATACAAATTAAAGAATAGCGATAAGGTTCAGAAAATGGAAACAATGTTGCCGCTCCCGTCAATCCCGAAACGATGGCAATGAAAGGGACAGCGCAGAAGCAAAGCCGTCCTGCTATCATTAACAGTATTGCAACTGCTACTGGTTTTTTCAGAGAAATCAACTAAAAAGTTTTAAATAATTTTACGAAACGGTGGAAGTATGAAAGAGTTTATACGGTTCTGCTTAAAAAATGGAATTAATCTTTCACAACCTTACCTTTTTCAATCGCTCCTTTTTTGTTTATCACTTCGTAAATATAAATTCCTTTTGCAAGTTGTTGTGTATTTAATAAAACAGAGTTTGTAAATATCTGTTGCAATATTTTTCTTGAAGTAATATCATAAATAATAATTTCTGAAAGTTCATTACTGTTTGTTTTAACTGTCAATTCATTTATAAAAGGATTTGGGAAAATAATTTGCAAATATTTTTCAGAATAAATATTTTTTACATAGGTAATGAGTTCGCAATTTATATTTGTATCGGGATAAAGCGTCATTCCATTTTGTGTGAAACAAGTAAGTGAATATTCCCCCCAGTCTGGTTGACAACCCGGAGAAAGTGAAATCAATCCGAAAGTAGAACCAATGCCTTCAATAAAATAAATGTAGTAACAAGGATTTATATTCCATCTTTTACGGTAATCATTTCCTACTAAAACAGAATCAATGGACTGAATAGTATCTTTAGGGAAAGCCATTGATTCAAGAAATCCTTTTACTGTATCTCCGACCTGCATGTTAAAATCATAAAGCAATTCTTCCATGCTGCCTGATGGCGGAACATAAAATACTTTTTTATTCGTGGTATCCTGACGAATAGCACCTTTATAGCCGTTGGGAATTCCTCCTCCGCATGTTCCGGTAGAAAAGTCTTGAACATACGGTGTATTTAGTTTATGATACGTTTGGCTGTTTATTACAGTGTCCCCTGAAACAGTGATTGAATAATAATTATCAATAGTCCCTAATGGAAAGCAATAAGATACATAGTGAAAATTCCATATAGCAGAAGAGTCAGGAAAGGGATGATAAACCGCTGTCTGCGATTTTGCAGTCATTGTAGTAAGTGTTGCAATAAGAAGAAGAAGTTTTTTCATTGTCGTTATTTTGGAATTAGCCCTACAGTTTATTCGGAGTATTAAAATGGCTGATAACGAAGACAGGATTAAAGAATTTTTTTTTAAAAGGGATTGAAAAAAGGGGAGGCAAACATGCAGTGAATACTTCCACTATTTTCGTCCGCCTATGAACTATTTTGTGGCAGGTGGTTTAGTACATCCTTTTAATCTTATTCTTTGAACAATTACTAAATATGACTGAAATGAAAGTCACAAATAATAAAATGGTGTAAGTAGTTTTTCATAGTGTTTATTTGGGATTTAATTGTTAGTTGGACTTGATTTAAGTAGATTTTGAAATGCATCAACACTGATTAAATAGTAATTATCAGTTTTAAGTTGGCGCAATATGTAATGTGCTTCTTCATTATTTTCTCGCGGTATGTTGAATGAAAAATCTATTACAAGTTTTGTTGAAGGGTTTGCAGATAAAAAATAAGTTACTTCATTAAAATGCTTGTCAACATTGGTAATCATTTCCGTTGTGCCGTTCAATGAAAAGGAAAGAGTTCTTGTTTGATAATCGTGATTGAGCATTTTTATCAGTTCCATGTTGCTATTTTTTGATTATTAATTCAATATTACTTCAAAAAACAATAACCAGCGAAGCTACGCTCATCATCACCATCAGAAAATCCTCAACAAGCGTCACCGTCCCCAGCGGAACTTTAAAAATCGTCCCCAGGCATGCACATTCAATCACCTGTTTTTTCCGCAAGCTGTTTATCACTCCCAACAGGCTAAAGCTCATTACAACAGCTATAAATATATAAGCCAGATGATGATTCACGTCCTTCAATAACCACACTCCGAAAGCCAGTTCAATAAAGGGGTAAATAAAACCATAGGGCTTCCATTTTTTTGCAAGCAAATCATAGGTGGAATACCCATCAGCAAATCCTTTCAAATCCAGAAATTTAAAGAATGAGAAAACCAGGAAAAAACCAGCCATAAAATAAGTCATAAATGCCATCAGGTTAAACCCATAATAATTTCTTGCCGCAATAAATGAAACAGCCGTAATGTAAATGAAAATAATCAGCAGCGGTTTATAAGTTTTCAAAAAGCTTATCCTATCAGTCTCCTTCTCATTCACAAAAGAAACCGGGAATACGCCATCATGAATAACATATTTTTTTTCAGGACT
The DNA here is from genome assembly GCA_035275625.1 of Bacteroidia bacterium. GTDB lineage: Bacteria > Bacteroidota > Bacteroidia > AKYH767-A > OLB10 > DATEMK01. The sequence goes on along the minus strand of DATEMK010000321.1, from coordinate 29,106 downwards.
TATTGCCTGTTGTAAATCGGGTAATGAAATGTCCCTGCTCATTTCAATGAGCGCCACATCAGGATTACGTTTAACTTCGGCAGACACCACATCGGGAAGTTTTAACAAAGCGCTTTTTATTTTTGCAACGCAGTTATCGCACGTCATGCCGGTTAAGAAGTAGGTATTTTGCATTAATTTATTTATCAATTTATCAAGGTATCTTTAAACTCAATTCTGAAAAATCATAATGAACAAAAAGTTTATTAAGCCCGACATAATTTTTCTGGTGAGGCTCCAGGTTTTTAAAATCCCATATTTTATTAAGATAAGCATAAATGAAGATGGCACGTGCACCCATCCAATAAGGAATATATTTTATCTCATCAGGATTTAACTGGTTGGCACTTTTATATCCCCTCCAGAAATTTTCCATAAAATGCTGTAAGTATTCCAGGTTTTCTTTAATATCTTTTTTATTATTAAGCAATACATAATAAAAAATTCCTGCAATGTCATTCACAAACCATGAGTAACAGCAATCTTCAAAATCAAAAAGTGTAAGCCCGCCATCATTCAATAGCATATTACCCCTGCTTATGTCATTATGAACAACACCGAAGTTATTCCTGTGCTGTGTATTTTGCATGGCAACTGAAAGATAGTTTGTAAACTTCCCGTAAAGATGATTTTCTGCTGCAGGAAGACATTTTTTTACATTATCAGGCTCCGCACTGTGCCAAACTTTTCGCGGCATTACCGAAGGTGAAGGATTATATAATTTTGTAATTGCATGAAGCTGCCCGGTCAGCGTTCCCATCTTAAAAAATACATCAGGTGTTGATTCCTTATCACCAATTTCAACACCCTTTGCTTTCTCAAATAATACGGCAGTATAATAGTCATTGCCATATTCTATTTTCTCTACTAATTTTCCTGCTGTTGAAAGTAGCGGTTTAACAACTTTAACTCCATGGGAGTGTACGAATAATATCCATTCAAGCTCTGATAAGACGGTTTCATAACTCTGATGAACAGAAGGCGATAATCGCAGAATTTCAAATGGTTCAACTTCAAAAATATAATTATTACTCTGCCTGATTAATTTAAACTGATGCGGCTTTTTGGAATATCGCTCTGTAATTTCACTCAATAATTTTCTATCCAGCTTAAATTCAGGACTTAATTTCTTTTTTATTTTATTTATTAATTTAAAAAGGAACATGTCTGAACTTTGATTATTTTAAATGCTTCGTCATTATGTTTTTTATAATTAGCTACCATACTGGCAGAAAAGAACTCTTTTTGCTAACTTTAATTCAAAATTTCTCTATAAATTTTTTCAAGCCCGGCAGCAGTTTTCTTAATATTAAATTTATCAATAATATGATTACGGGCAGCCGCAGAAAACTTTTGATATTCCTTATTATTCATTTTATAAAAATGCCGTATGGAAGATGCGAGCCTCTCCACATCTTTCTCCGGAGTTAAGAACCCTGTTTCCCCGTCAATGACCTCTGCCGGAATATCGCAATGCGTGGTTGCAATTACAGGCATTCCAGTGCATTCGGCATCCAAAATAACAATAGGTGCGCCTCCCTCGCAATCACGGTCTTCAGCGTAACAGCTCGGATGGATAAAAACCTGGAATGAATCCATAAATTTATAAAGCTCGCTGAACGGAATGGAACTTATCAATTTTACCTTATCGGCAATTTTATATTTTTTAACTTCTTCTGTTAAACCCTCCGGCACACCGCTTCCGACAAAAGTAATTGACATATCAGGGCAATCTTTCACAGCATCTGCAAATGCCCTTAATGAATAAATATGTCCTTTCTTCTGCTTAAAATTTGCCAATTGCAACAGATGAAGCTCATTATTATTTTTTATTCGATTAGTTAAAGGTATATTATCCGTGTCCACTCCGAGAGCCATCACTTTTATTTTTTTTCCAGGGCATCCCTGCTTTTGAATTATAGCTGCACCATACGCACCTTCACAGATAAACACATTGGCTGTATCATACAACTCTTTATAACGATTTCTCCATTTAGGATATTTATGAACAAGGCTCTCATAATCAAAACCGTAAAATGAAACAATATACGGCAACCCCGTTAGTTTTTTTAATTCCAGGAATTGATATCCTACGTGAGCAAAATGACAATGAATCAAATCTATTTTTAATTCTTTAACCTTTCCGGCAAGATATTTAAAAAACTTATTATTACAATCTTTTTTGTTAATTAACTCGTCTGTAACCCACTGTAATATTGGTTTATCACTCCCATGTCCTTCAAGAATATCTTTAGAAACATAACCAGGTAAATCAATAAGCTTTATGTTGGGTGTTACAAAATTGGGATTGTAATAATGATATGCTGCCACAGCAATTCTACTGTTCGGAAGGTTAACAAGTGTTCTGAAAATCCAGTTCTGTGCGTTTGGTAAATAATTCTCAAAAAGATGCAGCGTATTAATCGTACGTTTATTCATTGGTTAAAATAAAGATTGCAAGTTTTAGCGCCTAAATTAAAATTAATTATTAGTTCCATCAAATCTCCATCAACATTCCATTTTAAAATTAAATTGCTGCTTCCGATGGATTGCAACTTATCAAAATCTATTTTTTCAAAGTGAATCCTTAATGTTCAGGTTTTAATAAGAGTTATTTTCTTTTATAACTTTTGAAACAAAAATTTCTTTGTGTGTAATTATCTTTAAAAAGTAGATACCTGCACTAAGATTTGAAATATCCAGCGTTACAAAATTTTTTTCAGTTGTTATACTTTGGCTGATAATTGTCTGACCTGACAGGTTTAAAATTTCAACACAAGCGATATTATTAAAATCGTTTATTCCTTTAACTGTAATTGAATTCAAATGGCAAGGATTGGGAAACACTTCAAAATAATTTGTTTTCTCAATCACAGTTGCAATTGAGGTTTGAGCTAAGTCACCCCCATTCCATTGTTCAATAACCGGAGAAGGAAATACCGGAGTAAATGTTGTCGTAAAGCGATAAGCAATCCCCGGAACTCCCGTAGTGGTAATAGGATTTGATGTGGTGAACGCAGTATCTGTTGCCTGTAACATCAAATTACCATTAAGATAACCGCTGATAGTCATGCCTGAAATTTCAATACGCACAGTATCGCCATTGGCAGGCGGTGCACCGGGCAATGAATCAAGAATACGTGTTTGCGCAGTAGGCACTCCGTCATATTTTATTTCCCAACGACCGCCATAAGCGTTGTTCCAATGAAAACCATATCGTGCAAAATCACTGCTGCGCCTTCTGACAAATGCCTGGCACAACATGCTGTCAATTTTATCAGGTGAAATAATTATTTCAGAATATTGGTTTGCTGCGAATGATGTAGCTGTCCAACCTAACAAACCAAAATATCCTGAAACAGGAAATCCTAAATCACTGCTGTCAACAATTTGTACATCTCCGCTTCCAAAATACACCGACCAGTTATTTCCAAGAAGGTGGCGTTCAAAATCATCCGAAGCGGTTTGTTGCGCAACTGCTATACCAGTAATAACGAGTAGTTGAAGGGAGCACATAATTTTTTTCATCAGGTCGCATTTAATGTTGAATCATTATTTTTTTCCGGAATGTTTTTTTATTATCAGCAATGGTGACTAAATACATTCCATCTTCTAAATTTCTAACCGGAATTAAAAAATTATTTTTTCCTGAAAATGTTTTTTCAAAAACGGTGTTTCCAGTAATATCAAATAGTGAAACAGTCAATTTATTGTCATTCGAATTTTCATGCTGAATAGAAATAAAATCAGAGGCAGGATTGGGATAAATCAAAACTGTTTCACTGATATATTGGGAAACAGGAATCGAAGTATTTAATCCATTTTGTGTAACCACTCCAACCCCTCCGGCAGTTGCTAACCAAACATCGCCATTATTATCCGCGTAGCTAAAATAAACGTCATTATTAGGAATACCTGAATTATGTATATCGAAAACGGTAAATGTGTTCTGATTTACATCAAATTTAATTAATCCGATAGGAAGGGCGCAAGCGAAATTGCATCCGCCTGCGCTGCACAAAATATTTCCCTGCTTATCTATAGCAATAGATTTAATATCCCATGTTGGAATTAACGAATTACTCGTATTGTAATTTGTCCATGTAACACCATCAAAGTGACTAATGCCTCCCGGCATGAAGTAACATCCAATCCATTCATTATTTAAGCTGTCTATAGCAATGGATGTAATGTAATCTGTCTGAATACCAGAATTAAATGTATTGTAAAGGTTCCAGATTCCAGCAGACGGAATGAATTCAGCAAGTCCACCGCCTTCAGTACCTATCCAGCAATGCGCATTTTGGTCAAAAATTATTACACGAACTGAATCGGAAGGAAGCATTGAATTAGAAGTATTGAATACTGTCCAGCTGCTTCCATCATATTTAACCATTCCCCCTCCAAATGTTCCTATCCATATCGTTGAATCAGGTGCTACTGTTATTTCTACAATTTTGTCTGTGGTGAAAACTGAATTTGATGTATCAAAATTCTCAACACTGTCACCGTCATATTTGTATAACCCTGTATAAGTGGCAAACCATTTATTTCCCGAACTGTCAATTGCCATAGTAATTAAATTTTTGTCAGGCAGGAGAAGGTTCAGAGAGTCTTCAGAATTCCAGCCTGCTCCGTCAAATGATGAGACTCCATTATTTGAAACAAACCATTTTTTACCAGTTTTATCAATTACAATATCATTAACCAGGTTATTGCCAATACCGGAATTGGAAGTATTATAAGGCTGCCATGTGGTTCCGTCAAATTTGGATAAGCCACCTTTTGAAAAATTATGATTATAAAGTGTAGGAGCTGTGCCAATCCATTTATCGTTATTAGCAGATATTGATATTGCAGTAATAAAATCACTTGGAATATCTGAATTGTCTGTTGTAAAAACAGTAAATGTTGTGTCGTTGAAGCTTGCAAGCCCGTAATAAGTTCCAATCCACTTCAAACCATTGTTATCTATGGCTAAACTAAAAACCATATTGTCCGGCAAAGAAGAATTTGAAGTATCGTAAGTTATCCAAGAAGACCCATCAAATTTTGTCAGCCCGTAATAAGTAGTTAACCAGACGATGGAATCTTGGTTCAAAATATACTTAACGGAGTTATCAGGAATTCCAGAATTAGACGTATTAAAAACAGTCCAGATAGTTCCATCATATTTTGCAAGCCCGGCATTTGTTGCTACCCACATGCCTCCTGAAACATCAAATGAAATTGATTGTGTATTATCTGAAGGCAATCCGGAATTGGAAGTATCCAAAACTGACCATGAAATACCATCATATTTAATTAATCCGGAATTGGAGCATAACCACAGATTGTTAAAGGCATCGATGTTTATTGAGTATATGTAGTTTGTAATGATTCCCGAATTTGCTGTAGTGAACTGAGTCCAATTTACACCATCAAATTTGATAATTCCACTACCATATTCGCTTATCCATAAGTTTCCACTACCATCGAATTTTAAATAATTAACCTCATTGACCGGTAAGCCCGAATTAGCTTTATTATAAAAAGTTGTTGTTCCGGAACCTATATCAATTGACACAAGACCTCCTGAAGTACCCGACCAAATTTGATTAGTATAAATTGCTGTAGAATTAATCCATTTGCCATTGGTATAATTTTTCCATTCAGGAGATTGAGCGTAGCATTTTATAACAATGAGTTGTAAAGACATCAATACTATTTTTTTCATCTTATTTTTTATAGTATATGATTTTTTTAATGTCGTACAATAATTTTTTGTCGGAATGTTTTTTTATCATCGGAAACTATGATTAAATACATTCCTGATTCCAAATTATTTACTTGTATTTGAAAATTATTTTCTGCTGAAATAGTTTTTTCAAAAACAGATTTACCGGTGATGTCAACTAATTTAATCCAAAGATTTTTTGAACTTGATTTATTCTGGACCAAAATAAAATCCCTGGATGGATTCGGATATATAAACCAACTGTACTCGTGCTGAATATTTTCATCATTTATTCCGGTCGGACAGGAGCCGATAATTGCAAATCCCGGAGGGTCGGTTACAGCCGGAGTAGCAGTTCCGTTGCTCATATAAATAGAGTAACAGGTTGCATCAATGCTGTCACAAACAATTGCAGAATCATTTATGTCATACACCAACCAAAAATAATTTGCTCCTGAATCTATCGGAAACATATTCCCGTTGCCTATTGAAATGCCGCTGCCCGGATGAGAAACAGTTGGGCCATATTGCACATTAGCTGAAAAAACAGAACTGGTGTCGGTGTAAAAAATTTTTGCACTGTCAATGTCTGCAATTGGATTAGTAGAACCATTTGTACTCATAAACAAATTATAAACGGTAATCGGATTTTGTCCAACATCTATTCTGATTCGTATTACAGGATTGTTAACCGAGGCAGGTGTAACCGTGGGAGATGAAACCTGTTCAACAGTGCTGGAAATATATTGCGAGAATGAGCAATAGTAAATGAAGAAAAAACAAACCATCATAAGGAATGCTTTTAAGTTGCAACAGGTCTGTTTAAAATTTTTCATCACAGCTATCATTTAATGTTGCACAATTATTTTTTGCCTCAATATTTTTTTATTGTCAGAAACAGCGATTAAATACATTCCTGCATCCAAATTTTTTACCTGAATCTGAAAATTATTTTCAGCGAAAAATAATTTTTTAAGAACGCATTTTCCTGTAATGTCAAATAACTCAACAGAAATATTTTTTGCATTTGATTTATTCTGTATTGAAATAAAATTGCTGCATGGATTGGGATAAATAAATATTTCATCTGAAGCATTGTTTTGTGAATTCTGAATTGCTGTTGATGTAGCGCTGCCCACAATGCTAATGATTTTTGCAACGGATGGAATATCATCCACCATTGCATAGAGTAAATAATATCCATCCAATACGTTTAGCGAATCAAGCGCAATATTTGCAGTAATAGTATTTCCGGTTTGTGTGAATTGCAATTCGGCATACCGGTTATTTCCGCAGTTCATCATGTGTGTTACCGATGTGGTTGACATCAAAATCACCTGTGTGACTGAATCTGTTTTTATGACATCGAAGTTAATCTGGCTTCCGCGCTGAAAAACGGTTTGTGTGAAGTTTATGATTTCAGGACGTACTCCTCTGAATAAATAAGGCGGTTTAAATGCTTCTATAATGCTGAAAGGCGGTTCGTTGCCTGGCTGTCCTTCACCTCCAACCATTATAATTCTGCCATCAGGAACTAATGTTGCAAGGGCATGGTACTCGCGATGGTAATTCATCGGAGCTAAGCGCCTCCATTGCTCAGTATATGGATTGTAGATGTCAGTGATGTCCATCATACCCCATTGATTGACTGAAGTGGTGTCTAATGCATCTTCTTTATATCCTGCCATTACTAAAATATTTTTTCCGGGAAGTAAAATAACTTCGGGACGAGAACGGACGGGGTTGAAGTTTGCCCCATAAGTCCAGGTGTTGGTTTGTTCATTGTATTTTTCGATAAAATTTCCCGGCACGCCTGCTGTGAATGAACGGTATCCAATGGCAACTACAGTTTGTTCGGGAAGATGAACCAATTCATGGTCGGCATGGTCACCATTTGGCATACGGTTTCCCTGTAAAAAATCTGCACATGTATCCCATTGCTGTGTTACCGGGTCGTAAAGCTGAGGAGGACGGTGCGTCATCATTACTTTTCCATCATAAAGCATAAGGATAGGTGATTGTTCCTGTGGGATGGCTGTAGTATCCACCATTTGTGATGTACCTGTGGCGGGGTCATAAATTTCAGTTGAATTTGTCCGCTGAGGATTGAGCAAGGTTCCGCCACCGGTAATCAATAATTTTCCGTCAGTTAATCGTTCCATTGTAGGATACCAACGGTAATCAATCATATTCGGCAAGGGTTGCCAAATTCCGGTTAAGTAATCATAGGTTTTTATTTTTTGAGTGCCGGGTCCATACACATTAACATCTGCACCCCCGGCAAATATTATTTTTCCATCAGGCAATAATGTAGGTGCTGCACAACCCAATATGGTTGTGTCTCCCTGCACGAACATGGTATCGTTAGTTAGAGGGTCAAAAACAAAAGGGTCCATCGTGTTGTGACAGTAAAATATTTCTCCGTCAGGTGCTAAAATCCCAAGGTCTGTTCCGCCTAAAGGTTCAGGAGATTGCATAATAATATCCCATTGTCCGGGTTGTATCTCATCATACAATGTGATTGTAACCGGGACACTCATGGGCACCACAATTGATTGCTGAACATAATCCTTGTTGATTTTTTCAGCACCAAGCAAATAATTTCCCGCAGGCACATTTGAAATGGAAAACGCCCCTGTTGCATCGGTTCTGATTTCCCGAAAATAAGTGAGCGAAGAATCAAACAATGTAATACGCGCACCGGGAATTCCAATTGTTGAAATATCATTCACCTGTCCGAAAGCAGGGAACTGGCTGTAAGCATTTTTGCTGCTGAATATAAGCCAAACGATGAAGGTGATTAAATAGAATTTCCGATACATTGTTTTGTTTTTTTGTAATTGAATTATTTATTGTTTGATAATTTCAATTCTCAATAATAAATTTCTTAGTGTACTGTTTTTCTTCGTAATAAATTTTTATGAAATAAATTCCGGCAGAAATATTTTTCAAATGAATTTCTTTTTTTGATTCATTGAGAATTTGCTCTTCAAAAACCTTTTCATTTAATGCATTGAAAATCTTCACAATTCCCATATTAATTGAATTGTTAAAAGTAAGAATAATTTCACCTCGTGATGGATTGGGAGCAACCGAAAAATTAAAAGGATTTTGTGAAATTAACTTTTCTCCTTCCCTGCAAGGAACAGTTACAGTTACACCCGAAGATGTTTTCGAACAACTATTGCTGTTTGTCACTTCCACCTTATAGGTTCCAGCGGTTGTTGCCATGTAATTTGAAGAAATTGCACCTGAAATATAATTCGCTCCCTTTTTCCACTTGTAAGTCAGTCCGGCTCCCATATTTGCTTGTAATACCACACTTCCGCCTGCACAGAATGTGGTAGGTCCCTGCGGAGTTATCGTTGCAACAGGAAGAGAATTTACTGTTACCACTGTTGCACTTGTGGTTGTTTTAGAACAGCCTGTTACAATATTTGTTACTATTACTCTGTAATTGCCTCCGGTTGTTGCAGTATAAGATGATAAAGTTGCACCGGAAATAATATTAGCCCCTTTTTTCCATTGATAGCTCCGGTTAACTGCAACAGGTGCATTTAAAACCACATTTCCTCCAGTACAAAATGTAGTCGGACCCTGCGCAGTTATCGTGGCAGATGGTAATGCGTTTACAGTAACTAACGTTCCAGTAGCTGTTGTTTTCGAACATCCGGTTAAAGTGTTTGTTACAACAACTTTATAATTACCCCCGGTGGTAGCTGTGTAGGATGATAATGTAGCACCGGCAATGTCAATTCCTGCTTTTTTCCATTGATAGGTCCGGTTTGCCTGAGAGAAAGCATTTAAGCCTACGCTTCCGCCTGAGCAAATTGTTATAGGTCCGCTTGTTGAAATGGATGCTGAGGGAGGAACACAGGAAGAAGAGGATTTTCCTGAGATGCGAATTATTTTTGCAATTGAAGGAATATCATCCACCATTGCAAAGAGCATGTAATAACCATCCGGAGCAGTCACAGAATCTGATGGAATGTTTGCAGATACATTGCCTCCAGTTTGAATGAAATTCAATTCTAAAAACCTGTTATTGCCTGAATTCATAAAATGTGTTACTACTGCTGTTGACAATAATTGCACAGCGGTCAATGAATCAGCATAATTAACAGTAAAATCTATTTCCTCTCCACGGGAATAAGTAAGGGTATCAATCCATGAAATCGAAGGTCGAATTCCGCGATATAAATAGGGAGGATTGAAAGCTTCAATAACACTGAATGGCGGTTCATTACCGGGCTGCCCTTCGCCTCCGACAGCAATCACTCTTCCATCAGGAATTAAAATCGTGTTACAATGATATTCGCGTCTGTAGTTTAATCTTGCCAATCTTCTCCATGAATCAGAAGCCGGATTATACATGTCACAGAGATTCATGTAGCCATACGAGTTGGTTGAGGTGGTGTCTGAAGGATTTTCTTTAAATCCACCGATGGTAAGGATTTTCTTATCAGGAAGTAAAACTGTTTTGGCACGTGAACGAATCGGTAAAATGCTGGTTCCTAAAGACCATGAATCGGTGGTTGGATTATAACGTTCCACAAAAGTTCCGTAAACACCGGCAGTAAAAGATTTGTATCCAATTGCAATGGCTTCCCCATTTGGCATCAGCACTAATTCATGGTCAGCATGGTCTCCGTTTGGTGTGCGTGGACTTTGCACAAATGCTCCTGCAAGATTCCATTGATTGTTTGCCGGATTAAACAACTGAGGAGGACGATGAGTCATTAACACTTTTCCATTGTACAAAAGAATAATAGGTGAAACTTCGTTGCCAATAGCAATCGTATCAGTAAAAACACTTGTACCTGATGTGGGGTTATAAATTTCAGATGTATTGGTGCGAACAGGATTATTCAGGTTTCCGCCACCGGCAATTAAAATTTTGTTGCTGGCTAATTTGATAACAGACGGATACCAGCGATAATCAAGCATATCAGGTTGAAATTGCCAGACGTTGATTACCGGGTCAAAATATTTTACTTTTCTTGAACCGGGTCCGTATGTAGGCACTAACGCGCCACCAATAAACCAAAGTTTTCCATCTTCTCTCAGGACAGGACCGACACATCCCTGAACACTGCTGCTGGAAGGTGCAGACAATGTGTTATTTATTGACGGGTCAAAATAAAACGGGTCAACTGTCTCGTGACAGAAGAATATTTTTCCGTCAGGCATTAAAGCACCAAGATTTGTTCCTCCGAGAGGTTCAGGAGAATTTACAATTACATTCCACTGACCTGGCTGCGTTTCGTTGTACAATGTGATTATAACGGGCGCACCCAAGGGAATACTAACAGATTGTTGAACATAATCTTTTCCCATTTTTTCAGCCCCTAAAGAATAATTTCCCGCAGGAACATTGGGGATTGTAAATGCTCCTGTGGCATTCGTTCTGACCTCGCGAAAATAAGTGAGTCCGGAATTAAACAACGTAATACGCGCCCCCGAAATTCCAGTTGATGTATTATTATTCACTTGTCCTGAAACAGAAGATTGGCTGTATGCATTTTTAATCACTAAAACAAATAATGTAATAGCTGTAAACAGAATAAATTTTTTATACATGATTATTAGATTTGAAATTATTTTAAATACCAAAAGAGCCTTGCTGTTTACAAGGCTCTTTTAAAATGCAAACTAAGCTTTTCTAAGAATTATTTCGAAACTGCAATTTTCTTCATAAATGATTCTTCTCCTACGCTCATTTTTATTAAATAAAAACCGGCAGTGTAATTATCAGCACTTATGCGCTGCGTGTGTAATCCTGCTGTTTCTTTTTCATTAATAATCTGACTTATTCTGTTTCCAAGGATATCGTAAATTTCAATTTTTACATCAGCATCATCTGCAAGTTCGTATTGAATGGTGCTTGAGGAAACAACCGGGTTGGGATAATTTACAATATATTCCTGGTTATCCAAAGTAACAGCATCTGTTTCAGATGCACGCAGGGTAGCTATCGGAATCAATGCTGCATGATGCGGATACCAATGGGGATGATGATTTGCTGAATGATGTATCTGACGGCAGTAATGTGATGAACATCCTGTTGTGGTATCAGTCATGTACAGACAAATCATATTCACACCGTTGTGAGCGTATGCATGAACAGGATTAACATCAGTTGAATTTGTACCATCACCAAAAGTCCATAAGTACGTTGTGTTAGGCGTAGAACCCGTTGAAGTATTTATAAAATGAATCGTGTTCCCAAGCGTAGTATTGTTAAAGCTGAAAGATGCATGGCAAACATTCGGAGCTGTAACAGTAATATGATGACAAAACGTATTGTGACAACCGTGGGAATCCGTAATTGTCAGGCAAACATTATAAGTACCTCCTTGAGCATACGTATGAATCGGGTTTTGTGCAGTTGAAGTACTTCCATCGCCAAAATTCCACGCCCATGAAACAATGTTATAAGAACTTGTTGATGAATCCGAAAAATGAACGGTAAGCGAATTAGCTGTCTGATGAAAGCCAAACATTGCATGACAGCCCGTCTGCACAATCGGATTTACAGTAATGTGGTGACACACAGTATTGCTGCATCCATGGTCATCATGAATAGTCAGGCAAACATAATACGTGCTGTCATGTACATAAGTATGCGATGGATTTTGCAATGTTGAAGTTGTTCCATCGCCAAAATTCCATAACCATGAAATAATCGTGTGCGGACTTGTTGATGAATCGGTAAAATTAACAGTTAGAGTATTTGCTGTTTGATGTGAACCAAACATTGCATGGCAACCCGTTTGCGCTTTGGAAATTGATGCTGTGAACATCAAAGCCATGATAATGTAAATTGTTTTTTTCATTTTTTTTATTTTCTTGTTTTTATTTTTAGTGAATTTTAAAATCGTGCTCCACTTATTAAAGACGTGTAAATGTACGATATGTTGGGTAAATTTTTCAAATATTTTGATTATTATGTAGATTATTGTAAGATAAATCAGTTTATTCCAAGAATAATGATTGCATTCCCATTGGTCAAATGAAGAATGTGCCCATTCATGTCGCGGAGATTGCAAACAAATTGAACTGTTAATTTTTTATAGTTCTTATTTTCATAAATAATATCTTCTACTGACTGTATTGAAAAAAGATGGGTTTGGTGTAAAAAAACTGAAGAAAATCTTACTCCTGCAGAATCAATCCACACAACTGTTGCTGCCAACGGCATAAAATGAATAGTATCCTGGTAGTGCCGGGCTCCTGTATAAATGCTGCTGTCCAAATCATCAAGCAGAACTCCCTGCACATTTTTATAATTATTAATTGAAATCTGAAAATAAGAATGGGAGTTTTGCGGATTTTTTAAAGTGAAGTTAAATGTCCGGTATGTAAGCGTATCGCTTACTGATGCACTTCCAACATAAGAATTTATACCTCCGGTAAAATAAACTGAATCAGTGTTCAATTTTGCTGTAATATAAATTAACGGTTCAGGGCTGCCCGGAGGAGAATCAATTTCGAGATGTTCTTTCTTGCATGAAAAAATAAAAGTAAGTGCAACAAGCCCCATAAGATATTTTGCAATTCTGCTAATTTTTTTTTGCATGCTTTTAAAATTTTACAATTAAAAAGGTTTGAAAAGACCACGCTGGCTTTGTGTTAACTCCGTAAAAATATCCTTTGGTATAGCCTTCAGTAAGTTCCCGTGTAATGCGTGAGCTGACATCAAATCTTTTGGACATCCGGTATTGATACCCTAATGAAACATTCAAAGTGGTTGATTTGATTCCGTCCATGTATCCTTTAACATTATTTTTTTGTGTTTCAGAATCACCGGCTGATGAGTGATGCATTTCGGTGGAGTTACCATTTGTATTTAATAAGTAGGATAACTGAATTGCACTTAAAATGGAATGTTTTTTTGCAAGTGCATAATAAAAGGTAAGAGGAAAATATAGTTTATGTAATTGATGGATATGAATGGTTTTCTTCCAAACATTTTTATCAAAAAAGTAAGATTCCTTTGTTACAGTATCGCCCAGGTGATATCCTCCCTGAAAAGAATACAATCCTGTAAGCCCGATAATAAAGCCAGAAGCAAGCGGATGTGTAACCTCCAAACCTGTTAGAGGAGCAATATTTTCCTGGTTTGTAAATTCGCTGCTTGTGGTATAAATATTTGCTCCTGCATAAAAATTAAGATAAAAGAAATTGGTTTTTGCAATCAGTTCTTTTGATATTGATGAATCAGTGGGTAGATTATTTTTTGTAATAACTGCCAGCGAATCACTATTTACAGCTTTTAGATTCAGTGAATCAGAAACAATAAGGCTTTGATTTGTTGTTTGTTGTGAGAGATTATTTAAAGAGACTGTATCTTGCAAATCACCCGGAGCGAAAGATTCTGCATTTTTAGTTTCTTGAAAAATTGTCTTATCAGAATCAGAAAAGTGAAGGTTTGAATGAGGAATGGTAAGTGCGATTTCAGTTTTAGCAGGCGTTGAAACTTCAGTACGCGGATTTTGTTCATTGCCAGGATAAAGAACTACATCCTTCATTTTTGAGTGAATAACACTATTTTTTTTTTCTGAAGCAGTAGATTTATTTTCAAGTTTTATTTGATGAATATCATTCACTGCGCCTCCATCAATCTTGTTTTTATTTGATGGAATAGTTTCCGTAGAATTATCTGTTCCATTTTTAAATGAGTTATTTTCCTTTGCGGGAATTGTACTTGCCGCTACTTTATGTTTATGACTAAAATTACGTGGTTTTTCAACAGGCAGCAATAAAAACACAACGGATGTCAGAATAATTAAAAAACAAAAGATAAACAATAACTGTTTCCTGTTTTTCTTTTTTCTTTTCTGCTCAATTAGTAAATGATTTAATAATTCCCAATCTCCTTTCTTTTTGGAAAGCACAAAATCAGAAAGGTTCTCTTTCAAAAAATTATCTAAATCTTTCCGTTTCTTCTCCATGATTAAATTTTTTATTTTTGATAAGAACAGCCTGCGTAATTTTTTCTTTCAAAATTTTGCGTGCATTTGATAAATGCCATCTTGAAGTTCCTTCGCTTATTTTCAGTTGTTTTGAAATTTGTCTGTGGGAAAATTCATCCACCACATACAGGTTCAAAACAATCCGGGAAGCTTGCGGAAGCTCTGCGACCAAGTCAAATATTTCTTCTTTTGAAAAATCCAAAGCGTCATTAAACCATTCGTCCGGTGAAATACTTTCCTCACCGGATTCACCGTAAAGATGGAGTTCATCCGTATGAATAAAATTATCCCGGTATGCTTTGTTGCTTCTTACAAAATCGAGTGAGGAGTTAATAACAATTCTTTTTATCCATGCTTCCAGGCTGCCTTCTGATTTGTATTGGCTTATTTTATCGAAAACTTTAAGAAAAGCGTTGTTAAGTGCTTCCAGGGCATCATCTTCCCTTTTGAGATACCGTAAACAGATGGTCATCATTTTATCAAAGTATCTGTCAAATAAAACCTTTTGTGCGCTGCTATTTTGTTTTCGACATTGTTCAACCAAAGTTTTTTCATCGGGAATGTTTAACATCTTACCATGCACGTTTAATAGACGTTGTGTTTAGGGAAATGTTGGGTACAATATTACCCTGTTCCTCCTATTTATTTTCCTGAAGTATAAGTGAAATGTTGCTAAAAGTGTCGAAAAGGTTTAATTTGAAATGGTGCCAAACTTTGAATAAAGAAAAAACTCAACTGCAACAAAATAATTATTAACTCATCAACCCTTTTCTAATCGTATTCAAGGTGATTCAACTTTCTCAATATTAATTTTTCAAGCCTGATTTTTTAATGTTATTAAGCACTATTTTTTTTTGTTCCTTTTAATTCGTAACGGGAATAGTAACGCTCACTTCTCCTTCTTTCATTTCAGTAGAATAAGGTATTCCTCCATAAACCCTGTCAAAATGTGTTGACTCCATACCCACAGCGAAGATGTAATATTTTCCGCATTTCAGATTTGTAAGACGCACATTGTCTTCCGGGTACTCCCCAATGTAAATTGTATCATAAGCAGCGGGGTCAAAGCCTTGAAATTCCTGCACATTATATTTTACATAAATTGTATCACGATAATTTTTAAGGTTAATCAGCGTGTGTTCATGATGTTGCAGGGTTACTTTGATTGTAAGATTTCCGGGAGTTCCTGCCACACATGTATCAGGTTTAATTTCCTGGTTAGCTATTTGCTCTTTTTTGCAAGAGGCAGCAGCAAGAATCATCGCAGACAGAATTGTATAAAAAAGAATTGTTCCTTTCATTTTATTATTGTTTGACAAATGTTCTGATAAAAACATTTTTATTATCATTTAGCCTGACAGCATAAATTCCATTCGATAATTCAGATAAATCCAGTTGAATAAATTTTTCGTCACTGGGAATAATAAATGAGCCAACCACTCTACCCTGAACATTATAAATTATTCCGGTTAAATTCAGGCTGACATTATCATTGACTGATATGTTAATTTTATCCGAGAAAGGATTCGGATAAACATTTATTTTCTGCTTCATATTTATTTCATAGTTTCCGTTTGGGTTTGAAATTACAAGGAAAGAACCCATCATCCCATCATCTTCATGGTGCAATAAATGACAGTGGTACATATAGGGAACTGTGTCGTTTGCAAAATCTTCAAACTTTGTAATGAAACGGATGCTATCAAGAGGCATTACCAGCACTACATCCTTTTTTCCTTTTTGATAACCTGTAGCCGAATTGCCGTTTGCATCTAAAATATAAAAGTGCACATCGTGAATGTGAAATGGATGTGCAACCCTGGTTTTATTTTTCAGTGTCCAGATTTCTGTTGTGTTAAGATAAATGGTTTCGTTAATTGAATCCATATCAAAGGATTTTGTGTTGATGCCAAAAGGTCCTTCAGCAAGATTTGGAATAACGAAACCATCTGATAAAGTATCTAATTCAAATGTGCGATAGACTGTTGCGTTTAAAGTATTCCAGGGTGATAGCGTAGTAAGCGTTGTTGGAATTGTCGTAACAGGATTGCCAGTTTGCGCCACCACATTTATTTGTAAAAGGTTAAAGTTTGCACCATTTAAAAAGTTTGAGTAATAATCAGGTATCTGATTTGCAGCATCGCCTACCGAATCAGCACCAACAATTCCATTTGGTAATTCAGCGCCATAACTCATTAGAGAAATGGTGTCATTGAGGTATGTTGACAGGTCAACAAGAATTTCCGCACGTTCACCGTTTGATAAGCGCAAACGGGTTAGTGTTAATGACGAATCAAGCAAACCGCCATCAGAGGCAATCAAATGAAAGTTCATGTTATTTGAAAATCCAAAAAGAAAACTACGGTCTGATGCTGCATTGAGTAAACGTAACCTGACAACCTGCGCTGGTGCATCCAGATAAGGATTGACAGTTCCATTTACCATTGGGACAGTATCAAATGCAGTGGAGATAGCTATTTGATTAAGAACATCAAAGCTTTTTGTTTGCACAATAAGTGGAAAGTCATCAATACCATAAGTTCTTGGCAAGGTGAGGGCCGTCTCTGCACTGTCTTTTACGATTATCATCCCGGCAATACCTTTTGAAATTTGCAAATCTGTTTTATTTGCTCCATGAGGATGATACCAAAACGTTCCTGCACTATTTAACACCTGAAAATTTGGACTCCATGTTGAGCTTTGTAAAATGATTTGATGCGGACCTCCATCATCCATTGCGGGTACATGCAACCCATGCCAATGCATGGTTGTCGAGTTTCCGGTTCCGGTTAAGTTATTGGTAACATTCATGGTTACCCAATCCCATTTATTTATAACCAGAGTAGGAGCAAGTAAGTTGCCATTTACACCGAAGGTTGGTGTGTTAATACCTGTAAAAAATTGTGTTATTCCGTTTTGCACATCCAGGTTGAAAGTTGTTCCTGAAAGTGTTGGAGGAATGTAAAGTGGATTTTGCCCCTGTAAAAAAAAACATTGAAAAATTAATATGATACAAATCCTTAATCTCATATCAGTGTTGAATTATAATCTTTTTAGTTAAAAGTGTTTCTTTATTTTCTGAAATTGAAATGCTGTAAGCTCCGTCAGGAATATTTTTTAATGAAGCAACAATTGCGTTGGTTTTTGAAGTACCTGTTTGAATTGCTTTTCCCGATAAATCCGTAATAGTAAAAATAAAGCCCGCTTGTAAAGGGGTAATGATATTTATGGTATTGTTTGCAGGGTTTGGAAAAATGCGGACATCATTTTGGTATTCTGTTCCCAAGATTCCCAATGCTGTGTTTACAGTTAAAATATAAGTGAGCGTATCTTTATTTAGTGCATTAGCAACGTCCCAAACTGCATAACGAATAACGGCAGTACCGTAATTAACATGTGGTATAATGTGTAATAACAGAAAACCATAATCTCCTGGGATTACCGGATTCATCATTCCGCTATCAACCAGCGATGTATGACAAATAGAATTATCACAAATTAATACTTCCCACAAGGCAGGAACACTTTGGCTTACTTTTTTCCATTTTAAATGAATAGTGTCAGAGGAAATATTGAGCTGCTGAATACTCAGTGTTTCCAAATCTTCCAGCATGCCTGTCATTTGTACAGAATCGTTGGGTGTGTTAGAAAAGGTTTGTGCAAAAGAATTATCAGCAGCCAGAAATAATGTGGCTGCTGATAAAACTATTTGCTTCATTGCGTTCATGTTCAATGAGAAATGTTTAGCTTCCGGTTAACGGTTTTACCATTCATTTGCAAACGAACCAGATAATTTCCATTGGGTAATGCAGCAGTGCTGAATTGTTTTGATACTATTCCTGTTCGTATTTCATTCATTATTACTGCAATTTGTTTTCCTGAAATATCTGTTATATCAATATGCAACGCAGTTTCTCCTTTTAAATCAAGATTAATAGTAACATTATCAGTTGCGGGATTTGGAAAAACCTCCAAAGAGGTAACAACTCCAGGCAAATCAGCAATTCCAGTTGGACTATTGAGCAATGCGAGAATGGAATCTCTCATAATAGTGGTATCGCTGGTTGAGAAGCTTAGTGTGGAAAACATCACTCTATGATTAGTTCCGCCTAACAACACAACAGTGGGCATGCCAAAGCCTCCATAATAAGCTACCTGTGTCGCACCGCTATCAAAAGGCATATAAAGGGTAAGACCGCTTGTGGAAACCCAGGAAGAAGTCGCGGCACATGTTGTAGTATTATTAAAAGGCATTGCATACGCAGTAATCATCCCCGGATGTACAGTCAAAATATTGTTTGCCATTGCCTCGATTTTCTGTGCAGGGGGAGGACATGCGCCACAATTAGGCATAAAAAAGTGAAGCAATACGGCTTTTCCGGCATCCAAATCCGCAAAGAGGTCATGAAAGTTACCGTCACAATCCATACCGCTTAACTGCATGGCGTTCGTTTGTGCTTTGGAAATTGTAACAGCGAACATCAAAGCAAGACAGAAGCAAATTATTTTTTTCATTTTTGATTATTTTTTTAATGATTATTGTTTTATAATTGTTTTAGTGAAAATGTTTTTATCATTATTTATCCTGATGGCATAAATCCCATTTGCAAAATCAGAGAAATCCAGTTGAACAATTTTTTCCTGTGCGGGAATTATAAATGATTTTACCAACCTGCCGTCTGATGAAAAAATCTTTCCGGTAACATCATGATTTAAATTTTCCGCAATAGATAATTGTACAGAAGAGGAAACAGGGTTGGGAAAAACATTTACCTGATTGCCTGAATAAATTCCATTGATGCCTGCAGGATTCTGAACGGTAATAGTTCCTTTCATGCCATTAGCAGCGTGGGGATAGCATACATAATAATGTGTACCCGTTCCAAGCTGTGCCCCCAACACCAATCCTCCTCCAAACGGGGTTAGAAATCCGCCAGCCAGGGCAGTATTGCCGTTTGCATTCCAGGTTGTATCACTCACCTCCACTGCATTGTGCGCTGAATCGATGACAAAATTCACACTGTCGCCAGGATTTATAGTGATGAACGCAGGCGTAAATGTAAATCCAAAATTGGTGATGGTCCACGTAGTACAAAAACCCGTCAACCCGACTGACAACAGCAGAAGTGAAAGTAAAATTTTTAATTTCATTTCTATTTGTGTTTAAGGGTTTGATTGGTTTTGCCTGCTGAACAGTTGCTAATTATTGTATCACCACTCTTCTTGTAATTATACTTTGATTTTGTTTAATGTAGAGGAAATAAATTCCCGGCTTTAATTCCGAAACATCAATGGTAATTTGCTCCTTGCTGCTTGCCGCTTGCCCCTGGTTAAAAACTTTATGCCCCAGCACATCATAAATTTCAACGCGCTCTGTTGCAAATTGGATATTGCCAATTGTCAATTGGTTTGTAGCAGGATTGGGAAAAATATTAAGTGAGGAGTTAAGAGCAAGTTCAGAAATTCCAGTGGCAATATCTCCAATAAAAATATCATCCACATATAAATTGTTTCCAAAATTGCTTATGGATGTAAACATCATCATCAATTCGGATTGGCCTGCAAACGTTGCCATGCTTACCGAATCCGTTCTCCATTGAGTTGCTGTCGGTGTAAATGCACCGGTAGTGACAGGAGCGGTGGAAAGAACTGTGCCCGATTTATCATAAACAGCGCTCCAGGTTACTCCGCAATCCGTTGAAACCAGAACCTGCAACCGGTCATTTGAACCTGCATCATATTTTGCATACGCCACATTAAACCGCAAATAAGTATTTGCATTGGCGGGAGTAAAATCAATCAGGGGCAGCATCAAATAATCTTTTTGCCCTGTAATATCCATACTGCCTGCATAATTATCCATCTTCAGGCTACCCACGCTTAACCCAAAGCCGCCTGTTGTAACACGGCTCATTTTATTGTTCGGATTGAAGTTAACATAATTCCATCCTGAAGGAGGAAAAGTTGTTGCGGTAAATCCTTCTGTAAAAGGCAATGTCGAAGGCGGATTAATAACACGGAATGAACCTGTCATTATATTATTCAAATCAATATCGTCAGCCATTCCGTTTACCATCATTATCATAGCATCAAACTGATGGCTTCCAATCGTTACTGCACTGGTGGGAAGAGAAACAGAAACTGTGCTGCCTGCAGTTAAGGAGCCTGTCCAGTTAAAAATAGTATGCGGACCTCCGTCAATCATATAATGAATTTCCATATCGGTAATTGAAGTGGTGCCAGTGTTTACAATATCAACAGATGGGGTAATATTTCCATCGCAAACATCATACGCGGTAGAGTAATAGCTGCTTAGATAATTTTCTACCATTGGAGAGGTTATATTCATAACAGCAGCATCCAGCATTGGTAAAATAACATCAAGGCGATACACTTTATTTTCTGTATGATTCACACACCAGATGTGACCGTCAGGACCCACTTTTACCCCCATCATGCCGGGATGTCCTGTAACGATTGTTGTCATTAGCGTAACAACTCCTGTGGTATTATAGAGATAAATATCTCCTGTAGTATAATCCGAAACAATCAATCTATCGTTGTAATAATCCATGCCGCAGGGCTGGGTGCTGAGTGTGTCAATATCTTCAACAGTTGCGCCCGTCATCGCCCAGTAGAGTGCAAGCGGTTCATTGGGAGCAGTAAGATTCCCGGTATGGCTACCGCTCCATGTGTTCATTCGTTTGATGGTCTTTGAAACACCATCTATATAATAAAGCCAATGATTTACTTTATCCACTACCATGTGACTGGGAACTCCAACAACCCGTGCAACAGTTACATCGGTGTAGCGCCATATTTTTCCGTTAGCGTGATTGTCATAGCCGGGTCCGTGGTTTCCGGCAAAATCATATTTACAAATGCTGCCAAAATGACCATCCATTACCCAATATGCTGTTGCAGAATCATGTGCAATTCCCATAGCAAAAGGGCTTTGATGAAGCATGTCTAAATGGCTTCCGAGAGGAAAACCGTTTACCCAGTTATTTTGAAACACTCTTGCAAAAATTGATGTGTCAGATGTCCATAATGCAGGTCCCATAAATGTACCTGAGTTTGTATTTAGAATTTCTGAAACTGCAGCCCATTTTCCATCATCACCAAATGCCATTGCACTCGGAAATCTCATAAAGTGACTGGTGTGCGTGTCTTTACGGTATTGGCTGGTTTGATTTGATAAACCGGCATTGTAAAAAATTACATTGCTTCCACCAGAGGATGTGCCATAATTGCAAACCCACAATTCATTGCTGTTGGGTTTGAAATCCAAATCGCGTGGCTGGCTTAATTGATTGGTGCTTGTACCTATGGTAGTAAGCGTAACAGGATTACCAATATAATTATCCAGATAGTTTGTTTGGGCTTTTGCTGAGATGTTGATTAATGTCAGCAGACATAAGAGAGTAAAGATTTTTTTCATTTTGTTTTGTTTTTTGAGTGCCAATTTATTTTATTGAACTTATGAGATAATTTATTTTTTTACCAGAGCCATTGCGCATTTGGGGCAACTGCCCTGCTTATCTGATTGCACTTCGAGGTGCATGGGGCAAGTGTAAATTGCGCTTGTTGTTAAGATATTTGATTTTGGAACTCCGCCATCAAATCGTGCCATTACATTTTCTCCTTTGATTTGAAAATTAACAAGGCAAATGAAGGGTTTGGTTTTGTCTTGTAATTGCACGGCATAGCTGCCTTCCGGTTTTGGTTCTGATTGAACTGTTGCAATGCTGCTGTCCTGAAAAGTAAATTCGGCTGTGGCGGTTATAGTTGTGTCAATAACAGGCTTTCCTTTTTTATTCATAAGATAAAACATCAACGGGTCTTGTTTCATGAGCGGTGCATATACCATTTCAATCTGGTATTTACCGACTGCTTTTACTTCGCCATTATGCTGCCTTGATTTGTTGTTTGAGAACTCTTGCTGATTTTTTTACATGAACTGCTGCTTGCGCAACAGCTCCTCTGTGCATAGATATTTTGACTTGCCACGGTGAGCAACAGGAGGGCTGCCGCTAAAATTGAAATTTGTTTTTTCATTTTTTTGATTTTAAAATTTGTCAAATATAAGTAAATTTATGTTTTCTTTTTAAGACCTACCGCAATTAGATTGCGCTAAGCGTGGATGAAAAAAGCCGGGTTCAAAATTAACGTAAATATTTTTCATTTTTCCTTCAGCGGATTATCCTCCTTACTTGTAAAATATTTTTTCAACGCCTTATCTCCATATAATGAAAACACCACGGGACTTACAATCATATCAAGCAATGTTGAGCTCATCAATCCGCCAACGATTACTGCTGCAACAGGATAGAGGATTTCTTTTCCTGCAGCATCTTTATTGGTAAGCAAAGGTACTAAAGCTAATGCAGCCACCAATGCGGTCATCATTACCGGGACTAACCGTTCGAGTGAACCCCGTATGATGAGATGGTCGTTAAATGTTTCCCCTTCGTGTTCTACCAGGTGAATGTAATGTGATATTCGCATAATGCCGTTGCGCGATGCAATACCTGTGAGCGTTACAAAGCCAACCATAGTAGCAATGGACATTACACCGCCTGTAATTTGAACAGCGATTATACTTCCGATTAATGCAAGCGGGATGTTCATCATGATTTGCAAAGCGATAGGGGCTGACCGGAAATGAGAAAAGAGTACTAAAAAAATCCCTAAAAATGCTATGATGGAAAGAATAATAATTGACCTTGATGCAGCCTGCTGACTTTCGTACTGTCCACCATATACAATAAAATATCCCTGGGGCAACTTTATTTTTTTGCTTATGGCAGTCTGAACATCTTTTACCACGCTACTTAAATCACGCCCAGATGTGTTGAGCGAAATTGTGATTTTTCGTTGTGCATTATCATGAATAATAGTATTAGGTCCCGGTTCTTCTATGATGGATGCAATTTCCTTTACAGGAATCATTTCTCCGGAAGGCAAGCTGATTAATGTATTTTGAATGGTCGGTAAATCTTTTCTTGCATCATCAGGAAGTTTTACCACGAGGTCGAAGCGTTTTGCTCCGTCAATAATTTGTGTAACCGCATCCCCCTGAAATAATGCCTGCAATTCTTTTACTACATTCCCTTTCTGCAAACCATATTTCAAAATTTTATCATCATCAACTTTGATATTGAGTTGAGGAATTAAAACTTGTTGTTCAACCGCAAGGTCAACTACCCCCGGAATGCTTTGAATATTTGTTTTTATTTGATTCGAATAATTTCTTAATGCTGATAAGTCCTCACCAAAAAGTGTGATTGCCACCTGCGCTTTCACACCAGAAAGCAAATGTTCGAGCCGGTGTGAAATAGGTTGACCAATTATTACATTAACACCTTTGAGCGGAGCTAATTTTGCACGTATATCATCCATTACTTCTTTCTTTTCGCGCTTCGATTTTGTGTAATCCAACTCCACTTCAATTTCGTTTGCATGAACGCCTTCTGCGTGTTCGTCTAATTCTGCTCTGCCTGTTCTTCTTGCGGTATATTTTACTTCGGGCACTTTAAGCATTTGTTTTTCTGCAAGTGCACCTATTACATTTGATTGCTGCAGCGATGTACCAGGTCGTGCAAAAACATTTACCGTAAGCGAGCCTTCGTTGAATTCTGGTAAAAATTCAGAACCGAAATTTGAAAACACAATTAGTGAAGTGATTAAAAGAATAACTGTGGAACCGATTACGGTCTTAGGATTTTTTAATCCCCAGTGCAACATTTTTGTATTTAATTTTTTCAACCATTTTACAATTACCGTATCTTCTTTGCGCTCCATAATTTTTGCTTTCGGCAATAAATAATAACACATGACAGGGGTCACAGTGAGCGAAACTAAAAGTGAGGCAATAATTGAAGTGATATATGCATAACCAAGGGGCGAAAATATTTTCCCTTCAACACCGCTCAATGAAAACAACGGAATAAAAACAAGAACAACAATTATTGTTGCATATACTATTGAATTACGCACTTCTGTTGATGCATCATAAATAACACGTATAACATTCCTCGGTTCCGTGAGCTGCCGGTTTTCTTTTAATCGTCTGAAAACATTTTCAACATCTACAATGGAATCATCTACCAATTCACCAATGGCAATGGCAATACCTCCCAGTGTCATGGTGTTTACGGATAAACCTAATATAGAAAATATTATTGCCGTTATAACAATGGAAAGCGGAATGGCGGTAAGCGAAATAATTGTCGTGCGCACATTAAACAGGAAAAGGAAAAGAATAATGATAACAAGAACAGAACCATCACGCAATGCTTCCAGCACATTATCAATAGAATTTTCAATGAAATGCGACTGCTGGAAAATATCTGGATTAAGTTTAACGTCAGAAGGCATTTCTTTTTGCAAATCGTGCATTGCATCAGAAATAGTTTTTGTTAAGTCAAGTGTATTGGCTCCCGGCTGTTTTTCTACTGCGAGAATTACGCCAGGTGTTCCATTCACGCTGCCATCCCCACGTTTTGGTTTTGCTCCGAATTTTACTTCCGCAATATTGCGTACTAAAATGGGTGTATTGTTTTTGTATCCTACCACTAAGTTTTGGATTTCATCAAGAGAAGTAATGCGTGCAAGATTGCGAATGAGAATTTCCCCACCACTGCGAACATAAAAATTTCCTGTACTGTTTTCATTTGAATTGCGCAGAGCGTTTTCTATTTCATCAACAGAAATTCCGGCAGCGTTCATTCTTAAAGGGTCAAGCAAAACCTGGTATTGCAGCTTGTCACCACCAATGGGAATGACCTGCGATACTCCGGCAATAGAAAGCAATCGCGGTCGAATGGTGTAATCTGCAAGTGTGCGTAATGTTGACTTTGGCGTGGTGTCGGATGAAACGCCAATGAGCATTATTTGTCCCATGATAGAGGATACAGGACCTAATTCGGGTGCAATACCATTGGGTAATTGCGATGAAGCAGTTTGTAATTTTTCGGCAACTATCTGGCGGTCTTTTAAAATATCAGTACCGTAAGCAAACGTTACGAATACCATTCCTAATCCGATAGTGGAAGTGCTACGAACATGCTCAACACCGGGTGCGCCATTTAATGTACGCTCAATGGGAAGTGTGACTAATTGCTCAACCTCTTCAGGAGCCATTCCTTCGGCTTCAAGAAAAATAGTAACCTGCGGCTTATTTAAATCGGGCAGAACATCAACGGGAAGTCTCGTTGTTGCATAATATCCATAACCAAGCAGCAGTATTGCAAAAGCCGAAATGATGAGACGGTTAGAGAGGGAGAAATTTATGATTCGGTTGAGCATTACTTTTAATGTATGAAAATAGTTAATATCACTAAAGTTTTAATTTTTTCGTCTTCTTTCTTCAAGGAGATATTCAAATTATTTGTCAAAAATTTCAGCTAATTTTTTTTCCAAATCCTCCCCATGTAGATTGCGCGCAATAATTTTTCCTTCTTTATCGAGCAGGAAATTCGCAGGAATGGAACGAACGCCATAGAGACTGGCGGCATCATTGCTCCAGTATTTCAAATCAGAAACATGTATCCATGTCAGGTTATCCTTTATAATTGCTTTTTTCCATTTGGATGAATCCTTATCAAGCGATACAGCAAAAATCTTTAATCCCTTTTCATGAAATTTACCATAAGCTTTTACAATGTTCGGATTTTCTTTTCTGCATGGTCCGCACCATGCTGCCCAAAAGTCAAGCAGCGTTACACTTCCTTTGAAAGAAGAAAGCGTAATTAATTGGTCACTTGTATCTTTCATCGAAAAATCGGGAGCTATAGCGCCAATGGCGGTGCGTTGTGCAGCAACAATTGCATCGCGTAGCACTTTGCCATATTGTGTTTGCTGACGCACGGAATCAAGTAAAGTGAAAACAGATTTTAATTCTTCCAGTTCAGGCTGAACGGTAAAATTCGTTACTGCGGCAAAAGCACTGACATAAGATGACGGATGTTCGCTGATATATTTTTTCACTGCTATGTTCATCTGCTTCTGCATATTTTCATAACTATTGTCTAAATCAGTCATTGCTTTTTCATCTTTTGCTTCAGCTTTTTTATCATACAATTCAGATATTGAATCAAGCTTAGTAGTGAATGAGGAAAGCGATTTTTTATATTGCTCATACTCATTATGCACCTTTGAACCGGAAATTTTCAGCCAGTCAAGCGAGTCAATCTTTCCTGTTATTTGTATGTTGGTATTTTCTACAAATACTTCGATACGCTCACGCTTCTCATCACGTACAAAGTCAAGATAATACATCAAGGGTTCATCGGCTTTTCCACTATATGTAAACTTATTGTTGCGCACCTTTACGGTGTCAGTTACTCGAACATCATTCTCTTTATGCATAAAATATACATCTGAATTGTTAAGCCCTGCAATGTTGCCGATAATGATGAACCCTGTGCCAGATTTCTCTTTGTTTGAAGCTTGTGAATTGCTGCAAGCTGTAATGCATAGAATCATCATAAGAGAAGTGATTGAGGAACGAATGTTTTTCATATTGATGCTTTTTGTTTTTATGGTTTTTAGTTTTTAACGATTTATTTATTTTTATGACTGAATTCATAAACCCTGTTTATCTTAAATATTTTGTAAGTATTATCATACGTTATTAATTCATCATCACTGTCAAAACACATATCAATTATTTCATAAAAACTTGAATCGCTTTGAAAAACATCCTTAAGATTAGTTCGTGTAAGCGGCAAAATGGGAGAAGAAGCATCTTTGCTGAAAAAATATCTTACAATGGTCTCTGTATTTTTATAACCTCCTGATGACTGCCGTTTATAGAGAATTATTTTTTCTCGCTGGTTCATTACGGTATAAATATTTTTATCAAAAAAACAAAAGGAAACATTTCCTTTGTCCCGGTAGCCGAAAATAGAATCTTTGTAAAGTTTAATAGTGGAATCGCCTGATTCGACTTCAATAAAGGGCTTGTAAAATGTGTCGTGCAACTTTAATTTATATTTCTTTCCCTTGATTTCAAAGGATGATATTTTATTAGTATCAAAATCATTACCGGAAATATAAATTCCGGGTTGAGCAATTTGCGCTTGAGCAAGTGAACCAATTGCACAAATACTTACAAAAAGAAATACATTTAGTTGTTTCATTTTTTTTATTTTTTTTCAACGATTATCTGCCTGTAAATTTTATTTATTTTAAAACCAGAAACGTCACGGACGGCTATTTCACCCATATTTGCAGATTTCATTTTTATGACCTCTTCAATAAATTTTGGGTATTGCACAAAATCATTTTCAATATTTTTTAGGTTTAGTCTGTGAATCTGAGCTGACAAGCTGATACTGTAAAAATGCTCAGTGCCTCCATAAAAAACAGAAGTATAAATTACAAGGTCTCCAATTTCTTCAATTCTATAGTAATCTTCAGGAGAGTATAATTCCACGTCAGGAGAATACCTATATGTTGCATCGCAATCATAAAAGCCAGAAATGCTGCCAGGTTTGAATTTTACAGTTTTTCCTGAAGTAATTACTTTAATTGTTTTTCCGGAAGATGCAAACCCAACGCTATTTCCTTTTATCATAGTATTTACTGCATTAGATAAATGTTTATTCACCAGGTCATTGTTGGTGAGATAAACTCCTGCATAACAAAAATCAATTTTTTGAGCGATAGATATATGTGTAATAAAAACTGAAAGAATGAACGCTGCTGTTTTCATTTTATATAGACCTTGTCGAACCGGCTTGTTACATTTGAGCAGTGCGGGCACAAACTGCAACAGGAAGCCGGACGACAAGGATTTTATTTGTTTCATATTATTTTTTTTCGACAGTTGAATTTATTTTCTTAATTTAATCAGTCTTGCTTTCTTTATCTTTTTTAGCGCTATCACCCAGCTTTTTAATAAACGGAACTTTACGCGATAGTAACAGCAGGTATAGAATAATTGTACAAGCTATGCTGATTACGTACATACCAAAGCCAGCGGCAATACCTACCGAAGCCGTTGCCCATAATGTAGCGGCTGTATTAAGTCCTGCAATATTTCCTTTTGTGGAATCGCGGAAAATTATTCCTGCTCCCAGAAATCCAATGCCTGATATAATGTTAGCAACCATGCGTGTGGGGTCAGCTAAACCGAGGTGCAGGTTAATTGCAGTGAGCATGGATGCACCTAATGAAACGGCTGCAAATGTTCTGATGCCTGCGTAACTTCCGCTTCTTTCTCTTTCCATGCCAATGATACCTCCAAGCGCAGTAGCTACAAGTATGCGGGGCAACAAGTTTCCAAGTTCAGTATGGACATCCATGTTTTAAACTTTTATCCACTATTAGATTTAAATTTTTTTCTATCATTATATTTTCATTCATTTT
>DATEMK010000320.1:0-9637 GCA_035275625.1 Bacteroidia bacterium | reverse complement strand
AAAAATCATCGCCTGGAACCCGATTATTAAATATTCTGTTATTATAGCTGTGGTGCTCATGGCATGAGATAATTTTTAATTTTTAAGAGTTAATTATAATTTATCTTTTTCTATTTTTCTTCTTACCTACCAAAATTCGATTGACTGATACGCTTGTTGGTGAGGCTGGCAGATGAATTAGACACAACGCCAACAATAGTGGAATTTAATCATGTAGAATCTTTATTTCCCTTTATTTTCATTGTCTTCTCTCTTTTCCTTCCTTGCATATTCTCATTCCATTTCGGGAGGGGCTACGCAGAATCAATGGCAGGATTATTATTATTTTCATTATTTTTTAAATAAAGCATACTGGGTGAAAAGCACCTGCCCAAGGCGGAATTCCGTTCTTTCTATTCGATGGTATTATTTGGCTTTTTTTCATCACTCAAAAAACAAATAACCAACATGGTATTTTTCTTTTTTACGTATCGTTTTTTTATATTGCACTTTAATCCATCCATTTCCCGCTGCTTCTAGAATTCCTATCATTTCTCCTTTTTTGATAATTTCACCAAAATCTTTCCCCGGACATCTTGTTCTCTCAAATATTCAGAGAGATCTACCCCCGGTTAAGTTTAATCGGGGGTAAATATAATATACACTTTTGAATAAAAGGATTGCGGGTTTTACGTAGTTTAATGCGTCTCCATGACGAGCCCTTTTTCTTCACACTGCTTTTCAGACCTTTCACCCCTTCTTTTTCACCCTTCATCAATTTTAACAGAAATTTTACACGAAGAATGCCGTAAATAAAGGGGTTCGCGTTATTATATATATAGATAAAGGCACACTGCCGGTTACTGTAAAACGTTTAATAAAAGCTTAACTGCATGGTTAAACCGCTACTTAAAAATCAAAACAATGAATACAGTTGCAGAAAATCTAACTGCGCTGTCAGATGTGCAGTTAATAGAACAAATCCAACAGGGAAATAACAGGGCTTTTGATGTATTAATGGTTCGCCATTCACCTCATCTTAAAATTTTCCTTCAGAAAAAATTTCCGGGCGATATAGAATGGGCAAAAGATGCCCTGCAAACCACCTGGCTGAGTGTACTGGAGGAATTACGCAAAGGCCATTACCATGAAAGCGGGGAATTTAAAAAGTGGCTGGTTAAGTTAGCCCATAATACTGCATGTAATATTAAAAGAACGGAAGAGCACTATGTACACGGAGAAAAAGCAAATACAGAAGAACCTTATGCAAGCCCGGCAGAGGGAATGGATGATGTGCAGAAGAAAATCCTCACCATTATAGCGCACATGCAGCCTGTGATGAAACGCGTGGTGCTGCTTTATTCTTTAAGGGAATTATCCTGCAGGGAAATAGCGGAGAAGCTGCATCTTGAAGTGAACACGGTTACCAAAACATTATCCAGGGCATATATACACATAAGAAAAAAGGCAGGAATAATGAAAAGGAAAAATAATTTTCAGCTGGGTGCCGTAAAAAAGGGGAGAAGTGTTATTATATAAGTAGAAAGTAGAAAGTAGAAAGTAGAAAGTAAACAGGGGGCAGTGAACAGTGAGCAGTAAACAGTAACGAAAAAAGATAATTAACAATATAAGTCAAACAATTAAAATCTTAAAAAAATGGCTACTACAGCATTAAATTTAAGCGGAAAGCCGGTCTCTTACATCATAGAGAAGGCAAGATTTATCCTGGCAAAAATGACCGGGAATGTAACTTTTCCAACACCCATCCCCACACTGATCGTTCTCGTAGCATTGATTGACGCATTGTCACTCGCCTACGAGAATGCGCTTGGGGGAGGTAAGGTGCAGAAGGCGCTGATGCGTTTAGCGCTGAAAGATTTACTGGACGCGCTCAAAACGATGAGCGGCTATGTACAGAGTGTTAGTGCGGGCGATGAAACCAAAATCCTCAGTTCGGGGTTTGATGTAAGGCGTCCGAGAACCCCTGCAGGTATTCTTCCGCCCCCGGTAAACCTTCGCAGTGTATTCGGTTTCCTTCCGGGGGAGATCATCGTTCGCTGGGGAGGCGTTAAAAAGAAGCTGATCTATAAAATGCAGATCAATGACACACCGGGCGATGAAACGAAATGGAAAGATCACACTTACACCGGCAGGAACCGTTTGGTGGTAACCGGGCTGGTAAGCGATAAGATGTATGAATTCCGCATAGCCTCGATCAGCGCAGAAGGATTAGGCAGCTACAGCGATCCATCGGCACACAAAGCTCTGTAAGCAGTTGTTTCCATTGAAAAGCCCTTCCTGGTCAGGGGACAGGAGGGGTTTCTCTTTTATTCTCCAACAAATAAAATTTCGCCTTACTTTTTTCCTCACACACCGGAAAAAGGCCGGGGGAAAGCAAGATAGTCTATCCCTTATGTCTCGGAATACGGAAATTTTTTATTAAGTTCTTTCTCGAACCCAATGCATCTTTCACTTTTCGATTTTCCTGTTGCAGTGTAACTTCCTCTCTTTTTTGAAATATATTTTCAAGGCGGTTTGCTTCATCGGCCCCTATGGGATGTATTTCACCTTCAACCGGGATTAAATGAAGGTCTTCACCATGAGTTATTTTTTCCTCAACCGGTTGTGGCTTAACAGGGTTTTTTGTTTTCGCTTTAACAGCTTGTTTGGTCTTCTTACCGGCTGCACGTGTTGGTTTACCCGCTGCAGTTTTCATTATATTTTTCCTTGCAGCGGTTTTTATTTTCCCTCCAACGGGGCCTTTTGTTTTCTTTCGTGCAGCGCTTTTTGCTTTATTCGTTACCGGTTTCTTTAATTTCTTAGCCGGGATGCCGGTTGTTTTCTTTTTGGCAGCGCTTTTCTTTTTCTTTTCCCTGGCGGTTTTTGTGTCTTTCATAATACTTTGTTTTATAAAAGAGATGATTAAAAAAATTGTGCCATCTGTACCATTTTATGTCCTTCTCTTTAGTTTCAGTGTTCCCCTTTTTTGGGCCCTGAAATTTCGAAAATCCAAGTTAAAATTATTTAATATTCTTAAAAAGCTTATATTTATCTCCGGATTCTTCAGGGTCTCCGCATCCCGGTAGTTATCGGGAGGAAGGCCCTGGAGGTACACAAGCCGTTCGGGATAAATCTTATTTGAAAATTTATAAACAATGAAAAAAATAACCACACAACCCCGGAGTGTCGCGCATATTACAGCGCTTGCACTTCTTTGTTTTATTGCTTTAACAGGAACTATTAAAAAGGCTCGCTCCCAGGCATGGACCGGTGCCAGTCTCTTCGGAACCACCGGTATGCCTGAATGGGGCAAAGCCGTTTGCCTCGATGCCTCCGGCAATTATTATGTAACAGGAGTCTTCCAGGGCACTACCACTTTCAACAATGGAAAAAGCGTTACTTCTGCCGGAGTTGGCGATGTTTTCGTAGCGAAGTTTAATTCAGCCGGCACCTGCCAGTGGGCGGTCCGTTGCGGGGGTACCCTCGCTGATGGTACAAATGTATCCGCAGGAAGTATTTGTACTGATGGCAGCAGCGTCTATTTCGGTTCACAGTTCCAGGGGACAGGTGCTACCTTCGGAGCCACCACATTAAATTCAGCAGGCAGTACAGATGCTTTTGTCGCAAAGCTGAATGCTTCCACCGGCACATATCTGTGGGCAGTTAGCTGGGGAGGAACCAGCTTCAATGACAATTGCCAGAGCCTGATCCTGGACCCGTCCGGCAATCTCTATGCATGCGGTAACTTCACCGGATCAGGCGGTATCGGCACCAATTGTAACATCCTCGGCATTAATGCTCTTGCTAACGGTATCAGCGAGGCCTGCGTGGTAAAAATCAACCCTGCCACCGGGGCTGCTGTATGGGTGGCTTCAGGAGGATCCACTGCATCAGCGGATAACAACAATGGCAGCGGTATATGTTATGTTGCGGGGCTCAATGAAATCGTATTCACGGGCAGCGCCACTTCCACTGCTTCCGGGCAAACTGGAGTGTATGGAGCGACAACCATTCCGCTTGTTTTTACATCCGTTGCCAACACCGATATTGTTCTCGCTGAAATAAACGCTTCCACAGGGGCATGGGTTTCCGCCAAAGGATTGATAACCGGCTCGGGTGTAAACGATGACGGTCTTGGTATTGTCGCCCTCAGCAACGGGAGGTGTATTTTAACAGGTTTTTTCCAGAATACAATCCAGTTCCCCGGCAATGCCGCCCTTAATTCACTGGGCAATGATGATATGTTTCTTGCTTCTTATAATCCTTCCACCGATGTTTTCAACTGGTCTGTCAGTGGCGGGGGAGCATCCGGGCAGGAACGTTCGCAAGCTATTGCTTCAGACAATTTCGGATCTGTATTTGTCAGCGGGTGGTACACAGGTACAGGTACTTTCGGAACCAAAAATCTTCCTGATATTTCAGGAGGCGGCAACAATAATGCATTCCTGCTGCAATACGATGAGACGAACGGAAATTGTTTAATGGCGCTTGGTGCCGGGGGCTCCACCTCGGGCGGAGCTAAAGGTTATGGCATAGCCGCTTCTGTTACGGGTAATCATGTTGTATATTGGGCTGGCCAGGCTATATCCAACCCAGTCGGAACCGGGGGAACCGTGACATACGGTACTTTTAATGTATCACCAGCTGCAATTACTCCCAATGTAGATATTGTTATTGCCAAAGCAAGTGCATTTGTCATTTTCAACGCTACGCAGTCGCAGATAAATGCAAGCTGCTTCGGTATGTGTAACGGGTCTGCAGCTGTTGCTCCCAGCGGTGGAGTTCCGCCCTACTCATATTTATGGTCACCTCCCGTTGGAACCGGTTCTACCGCTTCTTCGCTTTGTGCAGGTAACTATACCTGCACCATTACTGATAATAGCGGAAGCAGTGTTGTAAAGAATTTTACTATTACTCAACCCGCTGCTTTGAATGTTTCTATCAGCGGCAACAGTACCGTCTGTTCGGGCATCTCTGTTCAATGGTGTGTATCTGGGGGTGTCAATTATATCTGGAGCAACGGAGCCAATACCAATTGCATTTCTGTGAGCACAACAGGAACATATACCGTTACGGTAACAAATACCAGCGGATGTACAGGATCTGGTTCAAAGACACTAACTGTGAATGCGCTTCCTTCAGCGACTATCACTGCAGGCGGGACAACAACATTTTGTTCGGGCGACAGCGTAGTTTTAAGTGCACCGGGCGGAGCTAATAGAACCTATCAATGGAAAAAAGGTACTAATCTTATATCTGGAGACACATCCTCATCTTATACAGCCACTGCAGGAGGAAATTACAGGGTGATCGTTACAAATACAGTAACAGGGTGTTCCAAAACAACTGCCTCAGCAACCGCAGTAACAGTAAATCCGCTTCCTAATGCAACAATAACTCCACAGGGACCTACCACATTTTGCGCAGGCGGAAGTGTTTTGCTAAAAGGAAATTACGGGGCAGGGTTTACGTATCAATGGAAAAAAGGGGGAAACAATATTGCGGGTGCAACTTTAAAAAATTATACTGCAACCATTGCCGGAACTTATAAAATAGAGGTGACTAACAGTAACGGGTGCTCAAAACTTTCCGGAGGAGTTACAGTGACAGTTCCTTGTAAGTTGAATGAAAGTGAAAGTGAAAGTGCATTTGATGTTAAAGTTTATCCGAACCCGGCTCATGATAAATTAACAGTAAGTATATACGTAAAAGAACCATCAAACCTGCTATTGCAGCTTACTGATATTACAGGGAGGATTGTGTTTTCGGAGAATGAATCTTCAATTGAAGGATGGAATACTTATCAACCTGGATTGAATCATCTTTCCAAAGGAGTTTACATGCTTGAAGTGAAATCAGGTTCTGAGAGCTGGAAAACGAAAGTTGTTGTTGAATAAGATGAATTCATGGGCTATGCTTTTGATTCAACATTAACTTTGACTTCTGCTTCTTCTTCTATTGGTTCGCTCTCTTTAATTTCTCCCGGCAATATTTTCACTCCCTTCAAAAATAAAAGGCAGCATGTCAGGGTGAGTAGCTGTACTTTTATGTACCCGGTGCAACACACTCTCTGTATTTAACATCTGATCCAGTTGTATCGGTAAAAATTCACCTTCAGAACTTATGTAGTTTCAAAGTCTGCTGTTAAAGGACCTGGAGAAATCCTGCAACAATTGCACTTTTATAATTACCTATTGTATTATTAGTATTTGTGCAACTTTCCGGCTGAATGTGAATTATCTTAGCAATTAATTTCCTAAATCAGCATTCATATGATGCATCAAAGCCAACATAAAAGTTTTCCGGGCATTGTGTGTTGGTTCCCTCTGGTTGCTTTCACCATGCTGTTTCTTTTTTCCCTGCATTCATTTTCACAGGCGCCTAACTGGTTATGGGCAAAACGGACAGGAGGCACAAGCATTGATTATACAAATGATGTGGCAGCCGATGCATTTGGTAACAGCTACATAACCGGAACTTATTCCAGCGCTCCCATTACTTTTGGCGCTGCTACGCTGACAAATTCAGGGCTCAGCGATGTTTTTCTTGTTAAATATAATGCAGCAGGAAATGTGATTTGGGCTCGAAAAATAGGAAATACAGGCAGCGAGTTCGGGCAATCTGTTGCCACAGATGCAGCGGGCAATATTTATATAGCCGGATCATTTAACAGCCCTTCCATTGTAATTGGTTCCATAACGCTCACCTCTGCCGGCTCCTCTGATGTTTTTGTTGCCAAGTACGACAGCGCAGGTAATGCATTGTGGGCACGAAGAGCAGGAAGCACCGGTTTAGATGGTGCGAGTGCTATTGCTGTTACTCCTGCGGGAGATGTTTATATAGGAGGAAGTTACATCAGCTCTTCCATAACATTTGGCCCAAACACGTTACCCAACTTTGGTTATAACGATGCCTTCGTTGCCAAATATAATACTTCAGGTACTGCCCTGTGGGGCAAACACATTGGCGAATACCTGGATGAATTTGTAAGCTCTATTGCTGTAGATGCAGCAGGCAACGTGATTGCTGCAGGTGTTTACAACAGCATTGATGTTCTGATAGGCAGTACGGTTTTAATTACAAACGCCCAGGATGCTGTATTTGATATTTTCCTGGCAAAATTCAGTCCTACAGGTACAGTGCTTTGGGCACGAGGAGCCGGAGGGTGGGAAGATGATTTTGCTAATGGTGCTGCCGTAGATGCTGCCGGAAATGTTTACATTACAGGTTATGTTGTCAGCAATCCTTCTACCTTTGGCACAATAAGTATAACCACCGGGGCTTTCGCGCTTTACCTGGCCAAATATAATTCAGCAGGAACTATACAATGGGTAGTAGCTCCCGGTTTTGGCGATGGAATGAATGTCACAACCGATGCTTGCGGAGATATTTACTGGACAGGAGATTTCGGAGGCAACATTACCTTCGGCTCAACTACACTTATACAATCAGGCGGGGGTGATATTTTTGTTGCAAAGTATAATGCATCAGGCAGTCCGCTTTGGGCAATGAAAGCCGGGGGAACGAACTATGAGACGGGTCAGTCTATTACAGTGAGTGCGTCTAACAATGACCTGCTTTTAGCAGGCCAATATCAGAGCCCCTCGATTGCATTCGGCTCTACAACATTAACCAATGTAAATGTAGATGGTTTTGTTTCACGTATTGCCTTCACTTGTACTATGGTTCCATTGCCGGTTGAGATGTTATCGTTTACTGCTGTTCCGGTGGATAACAGTAAAGTAAGGCTGAACTGGATAACTGCAACAGAAATTAACTGTGATTTTTTTACAGTTGAACGTTCTTTGGATACGCACGAATGGGAAAGTGTCACACAGGTTGACGGACACGGAAACAGCAATGCTGTTTTGAAATATGAAACATGGGATTATGCGCCTTATTCCGGAACTTCTTATTACCACCTGAAACAAACAGATTATAACGGACAATTTTATTATTCAGGTATTGAGGCGGTGCGCATCACGGCAGATGGTGAACTCCTTCTTTCTCCTAATCCGGCAACTGATTTTATCTATATGTTTTCTCCGGACGAAAATTCAAATCGAGAAGCTGATATAGTAAATGTGCTGGGTGAAACAGTCATCAGGATTAAAAATCAGGATAAGATTGACATTTCACATTTATCCAATGGAATTTATTTCCTGAGGGCGAAAACAGGCGAAAGCTTAACTATTCAAAAATTTATTAAGCAATAAAATAACGCTCATGAAAAAAATTAAAATGAAAACATTCTTAATCTTCTTTGTATGCCTGTTGACAATATCCATCAGCGTATCACCAACTTCGTTACTAGCTCAGATCATCGCTCCGGGAGGACAGCATTCACTTGCTATTTGTAATAATGATAGTAGTGTAATGGCTTGGGGAAGAAATACAGAAGGTCAACTTGGAAATGGAAACAACGCATCCAGCAATGTTCCCGTCTCTGTAAGTTCTCTCACAAGCATCATCGCTATTGCAGATGGGCGCGATCATTCGATTGCTCTCAGGAATAACGGCACAGTGTGGACATGGGGACGCAACATCTTTGGTCAGCTCGGAAATGGAACTACAATCAATAGCAATATCCCTGTGCAGGTAACCGGGCTCACCGGTATTATAGCTATTGCCTCAGGTAGCGGACATCATTCAATTGCTCTCAAAAATGATAGTACGGTTTGGAACTGGGGATACAATTTTTCGGGTCAGCTGGGCAATGGTACCTTCACGAATAGTTCTGTCCCCGTACAGGTAACCTCTCTTTCTGGTATTGTAGCTATTGGAGCAGGATACTGGCATAACCTTGCCCTGAAGAATGATGGAACGGTATGGGCCTGGGGAGGCAACCAATTCGGTCAATTAGGAGATGGAACAACCACAGGAGGTCCAAACTGGGGTAAATCAACACCCGTTCAGGTAAGTGCTCCCTCAGGTATCACTGCCCTTGCCGGAGGAGCAGGGCATTCAATGGCATTGAGAAATGACGGCACAGTTTGGATGTGGGGGGATAATACCGTTGGTCAATATGGTAATGGAACCTGCAATGAAGATCATGTTCCTGTGCAGGTGACTGCTTTTACAAATATCACTGCCATTGCAAGTGGAGGAGATCATAATATGGTCCTGAAAAATGATAGTACGGTCTGGGCTTGCGGAGCAAATGGCTTCGGGCAACTTGGTAATGGTACCAACTCTTTCAGCCTGGTTCCCGTCCAGGTGAGTACACTCACCGGCATCGTTGCCATTGCTGGTGGAGAGGTTCATTCCATGGCATTGAAAAGTGACGGCACAATCCGGGATTGGGGTTCCAATGTAGATGGTGAACTTGGCAACGGAAACAACACCAGCAGCAATATCCCGGTACAGGTGCAGGCAACATTCTGTGTTCCAACATCGCTTCCGGTTGTAGTAAACAACGCAAACAATGATTTAGTTATTTCTCCTAATCCGGCAACTGATTTTATCTATATGTTTTTTTCGGACGAAAATTCAAATCGTGAAGCTGATATAGTAAATGTGCTGGGTGAAACAGTCATCAGGAGTAAAAATCAGGATAAGATTGACATTTCACATTTATCCAATGGAATTTATTTCCTGAGAGCGAAAACAGGCGAAAGCTTAACTATTCAAAAATTTATTAAGCAATAATTGCCCCCCT
>DATEMK010000319.1:0-2770 GCA_035275625.1 Bacteroidia bacterium | reverse complement strand
CCCGGAAATTTAACCGGGCTTTTTTATTTGATTTAACAGAGCCATTACAAGTCCGGAATATTTTCCCGGCTGAATAGAGAAAACACGGCACAGAATCGTTAAAAGGATATTTTTCAGGCTTTGTTAACTTTCTCTCCATCGCCAAAACGATATACGAAGCAAGTCGTTAAAATAATTCCGATTCTCTGTAATTAATTCTATTACTCTTTCAATCTCTTTTATTTTCTGTCTCGTTTATGAATTTATATTTCGCATATTCCGAATTTTTTAATCAGGATTCTGCTCCGAAAAAGTATTGTTGTAACGGTTCCCAGCGGAAGCTGCAATTTTTCACTTATTTGTTTACAGCTAAAATTATAATTTAATCTGAGATTGACAACTTCTCTCTGCTTGCGGCTTAATCCCTGGATAAATTGTTGAAGATGTCCTATTAACTGTTTTTGAACAATCTTTGAATACGGGTCATCTCCATCGGCAGATTTTACATTTTCCGGAACCTCATTGAGAGGCTGATATTTTTCTAATTTTTTCCTGCCCATATCAATGAACGAATTCAAAGCTATTTTACGTAGCCAGACAATGAATGGATAATCCGGCTTGAATGAATTTATCTTTGTAAAAGCTTTTGCCATTGTTACGCAGAAAATTTCTTCACGAGAAAACTCATCCACCCCACCAGCAATTTGACGGACATAATTTCTTAAAGCAGCTTGGTATTTATTATATAAGCAATTAAATGCTTTTTGTTTTTCCGAGTTACAAACTTGGTCAGCCTTTATAATGCTAAGGAGTTTAATATCTTCTTCTTTGTTGATAGTTTCCATAATGTATTTACAAAATATTCAGTCAAAATCTTACAGTTAATCGAAAATATTTTTTGTGAAAAGCATTTTTCAATCAAATACATGTGAATTTGAAATTTTAATATCAAGCATCTCGTATTGGTTGATATGGAAAACATACTCAACGAAATACCGGAGCAGCTCGGCTATCAGATTATTAGTGAGAAACACAAACCAGTTCACTGTTTTTACCGATTTAAGGTTTATCAAGTCCAGGATTATTTGCCCATAGCTCTTGAAGAAAGAAAGAAGCGTCTGCTTTACCAGATAGAAGGCAATGATTTAAAAGTTGTGGTCCGGCTTTTTTTGAACGACCGAAAAGAAATAGTCCGTGTACGTTGGTTTCGATTAAAAGCTACAGACAGTGAATTGGCATTTTATTCAGTCATGCATTTTATCGCTTATTTGAAAACTGTAAAAAAATTTTCTGAAAAATTTGTGCTAAAGATGTCAGGCCCATTTTAATCTTAAAAAAAAATTGAAAAAAAATTTTTCAATTCCCGGTAAAAAGCATTGGTTGAAAATTTTCAGAAAAATTAATTGCAAAAAATATGGATGCACTTCTTCTGAATAATTAAGACCTTTTTTTTGCCGGTTAAGATTTGGTACGAGTCTTAATTAGAGTGTTAAATTAAGAAACTTATTTAGGGGTCTTATTTAAAGATTACGATTGTAAGCGTCTTTTTATTTCAAATAATAAAAACTTATATGACACCAGCCACGCAATTATGCAATAAAAAGTTTAAGCTTCTGTTTTCTCCGGGAAAAAAGGAATATTTTGAAAAAGAATTTTATAACAAATACTTACTTCGAGATTTTAAATTTTCACTTCCAACTGTTCATGCCTTATATCTACAGGATATATCAAGACTTGCAGAAAGATGCCGGAAATTGAGAATAGAGATAATCGGAATTGAAACTTCTTTAGAGAGCGATTATCCGCTAACTGTAAAAGTGTTTGAAGACTATACAGGAAAAGTTTACAATTCTGAGTGGATTGACAGATGTATTGATGAATTAAAAAAAGAAAACATATTAAAAGATTTTGTAATTTATATAAATATTCCTTCTGATGTTTTTGATATATTAATTGCAATATCTGTTTTGCAGAAATAATTATTCCAAGTTCATTAAACTTTAGTGTATATCACTTTATACCAAAAGTCAGTTCAAAAAAATTTAGTTACAACTGTAAGATTTTCACGAGAAATTTTGTAAATACGATATGGGAAGAACTATATCGTACACTATCACAAAATCAAAAGGAAATTTCAACAGGACAGAGCTTGAGGCGATTTATAACGTCTCTTTAAAATATAATTCCGGCAATTATTCTCGGATGTGGACGTGTGAGAATTTTTTCCTGAATCCTTTTGACTTTTATCCGGATTGGAATGGAAAATATAAACATGTTCATCGGAAGGAGGCATGGGATGAAATCAATTTGCATGTCTCAGAACTCATTGCAAGCGGACTACATTACTTCGATGCTATCCTGACATTATTAAAGGAAAAAAAAGTTACACTTCACAATGGAATTCCTAAAAAGGAAATTCATGGTTTTACAAAAGTTCAAGGCAACGAATTGAATTCGCTGATGGTTTATACAGCGTTATTAGAAATATCCCAGCAGATTGCATCGGCAGAAATAGAAGTCCATGATGAAGGCGAATTTCTACTTTGTGATTTAAAAATACTGAAGGGCAAAACTTTTCCTGTAATTGATAACCTCATAAAAGAAATTCAGCGGTATGCGCAACTGATGTTATTTTCGGAGAATTACAATGGAAATATTTTGGAAAAACTGCAATATAAACCAGCAGATTTTTCACATGAGTTCCTTATGAATTTAAACTTGGGAAACTCCTACGGGGATATGAGTACGTATATCAATGCAAAGCTTCGCAACCTAAAGGAAATAGAAAAGG
>DATEMK010000318.1:0-4820 GCA_035275625.1 Bacteroidia bacterium | reverse complement strand
TTTTCATAACTCCTTCCTCTTTTTGCAATGTTTTTTTTCAGGTGGTTGACTTCTTTTTTAAGAAATACAAGGAGATCCGGTTTAGCAATGGAACTGCTGATAAGGTTAAAAAAATTTTCAAACAGCTTAAACTCATTTTCTTTAAGATTTACCCTGGCAAAAAGCAATGATTTATCAAATAAA
Source organism: Bacteroidia bacterium (assembly GCA_035275625.1). Lineage (GTDB taxonomy): Bacteria > Bacteroidota > Bacteroidia > AKYH767-A > OLB10 > DATEMK01. The sequence goes on along the minus strand of DATEMK010000318.1, from coordinate 4,637 downwards.
TAATCTGAAATAACCGGTTTCGCAAAATCGCGCTGATCAAACATTTTTTTTAGCTGGCTGTAACGTTCAGCCATAAATGACATTTCGAGCGGGAAAGCAAATCGTTCGGGATCGTTATAAAATTGAGGAAGGAAAGTGTTTTCAGCAAATTCTTCAAGCAATAAATCTCCATTAAAATGTTGTGCAAGCAAATGCGCAAGGGAAGTTTTGCCTGCTCCTATGTTTCCTTCAATGACAATATACCGGTAGGGAAGCATCAGTCAGGCTTTTATAAAATCATCAGTTATTTTTCTTACCTCACCAGTGTCATCACAACTTATGATCAGCTCAGAAATTGTTTTTTTTAAAACGGGATGAATAAAGCCAGGCATAATTTCGATCAGCGGAACGAGGGTAAATTTTCTTTCGTGCAGCATAGGGTGAGGAATGGTAAGCTCTTCTGATTCAAAAATAATTTCATCATAAAAGAGAATATCAATATCAATGATCCGCTGTTTCCATTTTTCTGAAGTGGTTCTTCCGATTTCTTTTTCGATTTCTTTTAATTTCTTTAAAAGCTCCACAGGTTTCAATGGAGTTTTAATAACCGCAACCTGGTTTAAAAAATCAGGTTGTTCGGCAAATCCCCAGGGTGAAGATTCATACAGTGAAGATTTGAGAACAGTATTTCCAATAAGTTTCTCCATTCGGCTTAATGCCTTATTAATGTAGTGAACCCGGTCACCGGAATTGGAACCTAACAATAAAACAGCTTTTGATTTCTCAGCATTCATTTTGTCAAAGATAATATTTGGTTGATTAGGTTAATGGAGTTGATTGAGTTGATAAAGTTAAATTATCACCGTTTATTAATAATATTAGCCTTCTCCAAAGGAATGTATTCCGCCACATTCGCTAATATTGCATTGTAAAAATTCAAATTCAGATTTCCAATGGGACAATTCTTCAAGTTTATGTTTGCATCCGCTTTAGGCATGCTGCTGATGTTTATTTTATTATTCTTTATTTTCCTCGGGATGGTTGGTGCCCTGGTATCTTCCGCAGGCGGAGAAAAATCAACCACTATTTCCGCCAATTCCATCCTCGAAATAAAATTGGATGAACCGCTTACCGAGCGTACTCCTAATAATCCTTTAAAGAATTTGAAGTTTCCGTCTTTAGAAACAAGCAAACAGTTAGGAGTTTATGACATCGTAAAAAACATTGAAAAAGCCGGCACAGATGAAAGCATAAAAGGGATTTACCTCGATGTTTCAAATATACAGGGAGGGCTGGCAAGTATTGAAGAGATCAGGAATGCACTGTTGCGGTTCAAAGAATCAAAAAAGTTTATTATTGCCTACAGTGAAGATTATGCTCAGACAACCTATTACCTCTGTTCAGTTGCCGATAAAATTTATTTGAATCCGCAGGGTGCCATTGACTTTAAAGGTTTTTTTACGGAACTGGCTTTTTTTAAAGGAATGCTCGAAAAACTTGAGATTCAGCCGGAAGTAATCCGTCATGGTAAATTTAAAAGCGCTGTGGAGCCATTTATTGCCGACAAGATGAGCCCTGAAAACCGTGAGCAGATTAAAACTTTTGTGGATGCTATGTGGAATCATACCGTTGAAGGAATTGCGCAAAGCCGTAAAAAATCAGCTGAACAAATAATGCAGATAGCCGACAGCCTTAAAGTGCAGCAACCGGAAGACGCTGTAACCTACGGATTAGCTGACCAGCTTGCGTACCAGGACGAAGTGGAAAAAATTTTAAAAGAGAAAACCGGTATTTCATCAACTGGTAAGCTAAACCTCGTTTCGTTAGGAAAATATAATCATGTGCCCGAAAAGCTGGGCGATTATGTAAGTGACAAAATTGCAATTGTGTTTGCTGCAGGCGCTATCGGCAGCGGTGAAGGCGATGATGAGCAGATAGGTTCAGAAACAACAGCTGCTGCTATCCACAAAGCACGCCTTGACAAAAATGTTAAAGCAATAGTCTTGCGTGTCAATTCTCCCGGTGGAAGCGCATTGGCTTCCGAGGTTATCTGGCGCGAAACAGAATTGGCGCAAAAAGTAAAACCTGTTGTGGTTTCGATGGGAAACCTCGCTGCTTCGGGAGGATATTATATCAGTTGCGCGGCTGATACCATTGTTGCGCAGCCAAACACAATCACCGGTTCCATTGGTGTTTTCGGTGTGCTTTTTAATATCAAAAATATGCTGAATAATAAATTGGGAATCACAACTGACATTTATAAAACCGGGAATTATTCTGACATCGGCATGCCGACTCACCCGTTATCGGATGCTGAACGGAAAATTATTCAGAACAGCGTAGAAGATGTGTACAGCACATTTATTAAGCATGTGGCAGACGGGCGCGGAATGACAACTGCAGAGGTGGACAGCATTGGGCAAGGGAGAGTATGGAGCGGCATTGATGCAAAGCGTCTGGGATTAGTGGATGTATTGGGCGGTTTTAATGATGCCATAAAAATTGCAGCAAAAATGGCGAAGCTCGATAATTACAGGATCACTGAATTGCCGGTTCAAAAAGATCCTATTGAAGAATTGATAAAGGATATGAAAGGCGATGCGGAAGCTTCTTATGTGAAAAAGAATTTTGGAGATGCCGCTGATTACCTTAAATCCCTGAAAGATATTTTAAACATGCGCGGAGTGCAGGCAAGGATGATGTTTGATGTGGTGATAAAATAGGTTTGGTTTCAAACCCCTTCGGGGATTTTAATCACTTTTGTTTTTAAAGGCTTAAAAATTTAATAATTTTTTCAGAAGAAGTCGTTAACCATTCGTCATCTAAGAAGGAATTTATTTCAGCCATATTATTTGAACAATTGTCGCATAATTGATAAAAACCAAAAAGTAGTTCTTCTTTTGAACATACAATGCATCGGAAATTTTTCATTGTTTTTAAGTTATTTTTTTAGAATATAAATTTTCAACATCAAAAATAAAGTTTATTTTTTAATTTTTGCTTCTGATTGCTATTCTATTCATCAACCAGGAAGTTAAATGTTTTTTATGTCCCGTAGGGACTACCGTTTGGTAACATATCCAATTACCCAATTACCTTAACTTTGCTCCTTCCATGCTGTTAATCTATTCCCCCTCCATCACCCCCCGTCTCAAATACACTTTTGATCTTATTTTTCATGAGCTGCTTGGAGTAAAATTCACTTTAACAACAAATAAAGAAGAATTTATTTCCGGTACCGGGCCCAGGCTTAACTACAGCGATCATCCTTTTGGCAGTGAGCTTTTCTTTTATGCATCACGCCTCCTTTTTGAAAAAGGAATCGAAGATCAGAACCTCGCTGTCTTTGACTGGAATCCCGATGGCAACGGGACAGGTGGCACAAAAGCATTTTTTGCAACACATCCCAAATATATTTTTCCGTTTGATCCGTTTGCAGCCAGCTTTTATCTCGTCAGCCGTTACGAAGAATACCTTCCGCACATCCGCGATGAACACGACCGTTATGACACACGCGAAAGTTTAGCATACCAGAAAAATTTTCTCGACAAGCCGCTCGTCAACATCTGGGCAATAAAGATTAAAGAAGAATTGCAAAAAAAATTTCCTGAACTTGTATTTGCACAGAGAAAGTACAAATACATTTCAACCATTGATATTGACAATGCGTATGCTTTTCTCGAAAAAGGGATCATGCGTACAGCCGGTGCCTATGCGCGCTCACTCGTGAACCTGGATTTTGAAGACTTTACTGAACGCACAAAAGTTTTGCTTGGCGCAGAAAAAGATCCGTATGACACGTTCGATTACCAGCTCGAGCTTCAGAAAAAACATAAGTTCAAAACCATTTATTTCATCCTCCTTGGCGAATATGGAATGAATGACAAAAACGTTCCGGCTGACAGCAAAAAGCTGCGCTCGCTCATTAAATCACTTGCTGATTATTCAGAAGTCGGCATCCATCCATCGTATGGTTCAAATAAAAACAAAGGAAATTTTAAGAAGGAAGTAAACGTTCTTAATAAAATTTTAAAAAGAGAAGTTACAAAAAGCCGCCAGCATTTCCTCATTCTTAAACTGCCTTCCACTTACCGGCAGCTGATTGATCTTGATATTACGGATGATTATACGATGGGTTATGCACTGCAGGTTGGATTCAGGGCAAGCATCTGCAGCACATTTTATTTTTATGACCTGGATATGGAACAAACAACATCCTTAAGGATTCATCCGTTTGCCGTGATGGATGCCACACTGAAATATTATATGAAAGTTCCTCCTCATGAAGCAATGAATTATATCAGGCCATTGATTGAAGAAGTGAAAGCAGTAAACGGAACGTTCATCAGCTTGTGGCACAATGAATCATTGAGCGAAAACAGGTTATGGGCAGGATGGAAATCAGTGTATGAACAAATGACGGAGCTTGCCGCAAATTAAAAAAAATTAAATTTTTTAAACGGGGCTTTTGAAAATTGTCCGAATGGACTCCTTCAGAGGAATTTGAAAATTGGAATTTGTTGTTTGGAATTTAAAATAATGATCACTTACCTCACCCATAAAGAGATTAACAAAACCAAATGGGATGATTGTATCCGTAAATCAACCAATGGTATTGTGTACGCATATTCCTGGTATCTTGATATAGTTTGTCCGTC
>DATEMK010000317.1:0-7804 GCA_035275625.1 Bacteroidia bacterium | reverse complement strand
TACTACTATATATTTTCATTAGTGAAATAAAAATCTGCCGCGTTTTTACTTCTTAAAAAGTTCTCCATTTTTTAATTTATTGATTTTCAAAAAGAAAAAAGTTTTCCATATCAAGGAAAACCTTGATATATTTTAAATTTTTTCAGTATATATTTATCCCCGTTAAATTTTACAAATAGTTCATAAAAAAATTTAAAACCAAGCCGGATAAAATAACCCTTATCCGGAAAAAAATGAACGGCTCTGTACCTACTTCCCATCATTCAATTACTTCACCGGACTATGCAATTAATTCTTTCTGCCTTCCGGTGAAGTCTTTCGAAGGTTCATTCACTTCTTTTAATGACTTAATGAATTCTTTTTATCGTAAAAAGAAGTTTTTAAGGCATAAAAACAAGTCTTTCAATACTAAAAAGCGGTGTTTATGTGACAAAAAGAAGGCTTTGGACGGCAAAAAGAAGTGATTTTAACATAAAAAGAAGGCATAAAATGATAAAAACAATTCAATTGATTTAATAAATAACTAATAATCAACAATTTAATCCAAAAAACACAAAAAACTATGAAAAAGAAATTTTATTTACCCACACGAGAAACGGAAAGAGTTACCTGGCTTAACAATTTTGCAGGCAAGCTGGGCGGTTATTCTGCAACATTTGGAATCACAGCAGGCGAGGTTACCACAGTGAATGATATGGCAGCTCTCTACTCCTATATTATTAACCTCATCGAGCAAAGCAAAACCTTTACACAGGAATTAACAAAATTTAAGAACACCTTAAGTGTTGCGCCTCCGGGCACTTCTCTTGGACCGCTTCCTGTATTAACTCCCGCAGTCGCGCCTGCGCTTACACAGGCAGGTATTTTTACATTTATTGGCGGACTGGTTATGCGCATTAAAGGAACAAAAGGCTCTTATACCCCAGCCATTGGTGAAGATCTGGGAATTATAGGCGATGAAACCACTTTTGATGCAGCTAATTATAAAACTACTTTAAAAGGTAAATCACTTCCGGGCAACAATGAAATTTCATTTTCTAAAGAAGGTGTTGACGGAATAAATGTTTACAGTCACCCGGTGGGATCAACTGACCCCAATGCATGGGAAAAATTAGCATTTGACAGTTCCTCCCCTTATAACGATACGCGTGCGCTGGCAAACCCCGGAGTACCGGAAAACCGTAAGTACCGCGCACGGGGAGTTATTAATGATGTGGAGATCGGACAATGGAGTGATATTTTGAGCCTGACTTTTAATTCATAAAATTTTATTTATAAAAGGAGGGAGCTGAAAATCCTTAAAGAGTAGACACCGCGGCTACTGCGCTTACAGTGGTTAACTGAAAGTTTTTGTCGGCTTTTGATTTATGAAATCGTCAGAAAAAAAATGAAAAATAAATTATTGATTACAGGAATGATTCTTTGTTTTGCAATGGTAAATTGCAAAGCTCAAAACGCAGATTATAGATCATTAAATCCGGCTAATCCAACTGAAGTAATAATAATGCGTTTAACAACAAATGCTGATGGAGAGGTTCACGTTATAAAATCTTATGAGACAGCAACGGAAAATGATCGCCATATGTTTTATAATTTAACTGATTTAGAAGTTACACGAGATGAAGAAGGAGGCTATTCCTGCAGTGTTCCTGACGATGATGGATATTGGTTAATTCCCTATGAAAATAATAATAGTGAACACTTAAGGCAAATAGCGGTACACATTGACTGTTTTTGTTCGGGGAACTGTAGTGGAACGGCTGTATGTGGATGCGATATATCTGTTTTGGGCGGAGGCAGCTTTTCATGTTATAAAATCGGAACTTGTACAGAATGCACTATGATAGTCACCGTTTCATACAGAAGCATCACCGGAGGCGCAGTTTTAGTTAAGGCTAATAATGTCGAATTTGACTAAAATAAATTTCATTGACATGAAACCTTTATTAGGAATCATAATATTATTTTTTCCATTTACAGAAAGTTGTGTTTTTAATCAAAATTTACCACCTCTGGAAATATTAAATAAAACAGTTCAAAATATAAATGAAATAAAAAATGGTTACTACGATGTAAGTATAAAGTATAAATATCTTTTGACAAATGATACTTCAAAATTAAATGCAAGTTGCACATTTGAATTACCAACCAGGTTTGGAGTAACTGATAAAAAATATAAAATAAAATTTTTTCATAATCGCACGGAAAAAATTTATAATGATTCTGTTTTTTATGGTATTAATCATAATGACTCCACAGCTAATATCTTACACGATTATCAGCGCGCTTCAACTTTAAAAGGAAGTATTGAAACATATTTACTATATGAATTAATTTTTAATGAAAAAAATATTTTAACTGAAATTGCAAAAGATACCAATGAGTATGCAATTTCATTTAATAAAATCAAAGACAAGAATATTAATGCTTTGAAAATACAAGTTAATTCTCTAAAAGCTGAAGAAATACAAAATGCACAAATGACAATTTTTATAGACATGGACTCATTTTTCCCTTATAAATTTATTGAAAAAATCACATTCAGGGATGATGTACAATACAAAGAAATAGAAATTTCAAACTATCATTTTAACAGTAATAACTTTAAAATTGGTTTTAATAAAGACAGCATCCCACAAATTTATCAAATACAATATAATCCTTAAGAAAGAAATGAGCTTAACCAAAAATATTTTTACATTTACACTTATCTTAACGGCTTTGAAAGTTTCATAGTCCCCGTGAAAAACGGGAGACTCGTATGAAAGTACTGAAATGAAAAAACTGATTATTGTTTTTGCAATACTGATTCAAATGACTGCGCAGTTATCCGCCCAGTCATTTGAATTTATTTACTCCACTCCTGATGATGAAGTAATACAGGATGTAATACAGGACACTGCCGGTAATTATTATTTAATTGGATGGAAAGGTGTTTTTGGCTCTTTTTTTTCAGGTTTAATAATTAAGCTCAATCCGGCAGGTGATACAATTAAAACTTTAACAATTCCTGCCTTTAATATCAATGATTATTTATTTCTTGAACATATCTTAAGGCTGAATGACAGTGTATTTGTTATTACGGGTGATGCCCCATTGGTAAATAGTACTGACCGGCAAATTTTATATTATAAGATGGACAATGACTTAAACATTTTAGATTTCAAATCCTTTGGCGGCACAAATTCTTCAGAATATGTTATGCGCTTAAAAAAAGGTCCGCAGAATGAATTATTGCTAACCGGCTACTCTTATGACACAATTTTCCACAGCAGCATGTTTTTATATAAAATAAGCCCTGACGGTGATTCATTACAATCTTTTTATCCCGGTTTTGCTCCCGGCTGGGTTTCCGGCTTTGACATTCTTAATCTGCCGGACACATCGGGTTATTTTCTTTTCATTAATAATGGCGGAGTGGGCGGTATGGGTAATGAAATTTTAAAAGTATCCAATTCAAATACTATTGATACAATAGTTGATATGACAGGACAAATCATCGTTACTGCAAGATGGCTCAATGACTCCGTATTTGCAACTATCAATTCAAAATTTGATACGTCATCAAATCCATCTGATATTAAATTACAATTCAGGAAATATGATTTCAATCTCAACCTGGTTTCTGACACGCTTATCGGTATTATTGATACCAACACTTTGGAACCAAACAACGGCATTGATTTTACTAATCCAAATAATATTTTTGCGGGAGGTACAATTAATTACAGCAATTATTTTGCACCCAATCCGGCTTATTTTTACCTGATAGGGTTTGATAATAATATGACTCCTCAGTGGCAAAAAATCTTCTCGCATAATGATGATTATTTGAGCCTTTGGGGCGTGCATGCAACTCATGATGGCGGTGTGCTTCTTTATGGAACAAGGTATAATTACCTGACTTCAGGCTTTAGTGAACGTGATGTCTATGTTCTGAAATTAGACTCCCTCGGTAACTTTACAACAGGTATAAATAATCCAATAGCAACACAGGTGCATGATGTAATAATGTATCCCAATCCTGCACATGATGTAATTAATATAAGGTCAACAATAAATTTTCCTGCAACAGAAATTATTTTATTTGATGCATCAGGCAGAATAGTAATGGAAAAAAAGTTTTCCTCCCCTCCGGGGAGGCCAGGTGGGGCTTCTGCTTCTTTTTCAGTTAAACATCTGAATGCAGGAATTTATTTTTATAATATAAAATCGTCAAAAGGAAATGAAGTAAGGGGAAAGATGGTGAGACCTGCCTGCCGGTAGGCAGGGAGTAATAAAACTCAAACCTCCTGCAAAAGTTTCTTCAGCTCCGTTTCAGTTTTTTCAAAAATACTTTTTAACCGGGAGGTTAAATTTCCAATATCTTTTAAGTCCCCGTTTTTGCCTTTTGTTTCAATAAGCAGGCATTGTTCAGCCAGCTGTTTAGCGCCTGTGTTCAGGCTGCTTCCTTTAAGCTTATGCGCAGCCTGCCACATTTTTTCGATGTCGCCTTTTTTTTCATTTTCAAGAATATCAGCAATCACACCGGGAGCCTGCTTTAAAAACATGCTGATGACCTGTGAAAGAAAAACATTGTCGCTTTCGCCACCGAGAAAGGTGAGGCGGTCTATTGCACCCTGGTCAATTATTTCATCCGTCAGCAGCGCTGATTCTTTTTTCCCGGTATTATTCTGAGGTTTTAAAACTCCCCATTTTTCAATTTTACTTTGAATTTCCTCGATACGGATGGGTTTTGAAACATAATCGTCCATGCCCGCTTCAATACATTTTTCTTTATCGCCCTGCATCGCAAAAGCAGTCATGGCAATAATTTTAGGACGCTTTTCAGAAGGCAGGATTTTTATTATTTCCCTCGTGGTTTCCAGCCCGTCTAACTGCGGCATCTGCACATCCATGAAAATGAGATCATATTTTTCACCTGCCATTTTATCCAGCACTTCCAATCCGTCACTCACCACTTCTGCATCATATCCCAATCTTTTTAAGTGTGTCTTAATAACAAGCTGGTTGACCCCGTCATCTTCGGCAACAAGAATTTTAAGAGGAATTTTTTCTGCAAGATTAAAATTTATATTTCCGGGCTTTAAAATATTTTTTTCCTGTATTTTATTTTCAGCAGTTGAATCGTCAACCGGTGTGACGAATTCAAAGGAAGGCTTGGTTTTAATCGTAAAATAAAAAACCGAACCTTCACCCGGGTTGCTTTTCACCCAGATTTTACCATCCATAAGCGAAATGAGCTTTGAACTGATGACAAGCCCTAAACCGGTGCCCCCGTATTTTCTGAACGTGGAAACATCGGCCTGCGAAAATGCTTTGAAGAGTTTTTCTGTTTGTTCAGGAGAAATTCCGATACCTGTATCTTTTACGGCAAACTGCAATTCCATACCGTCCGCATCACCGCTGTTTTTATTTATCGAAATAATAACGTGTCCTTCTTTTGTGAATTTGATGGCATTGCCCACAAGGTTTATTAATACCTGCCTTAACCGTGATTTATCGCCTGTGATCATGGAAGGAATTGCCGGGTCAATGTTATACAGCAGGTCAATGTTTTTTGCTTTCGCTTTGTAAGAAAGAATGTCATAGGTTTCATCAATACAACTCTTCAGTTCAAAAGGATGAGAATCAATTTCCATTTTATCCGATTCAATTTTTGAAAAGTCGAGGATGTCATTTATAATTTGCAGCAATGCTTCACCGCTCAGTTGAATCTTATCCACATATTTTGACTGGTTAAAATCAAGCCTGGTGTCTTTCAGAAGATCAAGCATCCCGATGAGGCCACTGAGCGGAGTACGTATTTCATGGCTCATGGTGGCAAGGAACTGTGACTTGGAGTCAGCGGCTCTTTCAGCCTCCTGCTTTGCTTTGAGCAATTCCTCTTCAAAATTTCTTCTCACAGTTACATCTCTCGAAAAATAAGTGATGCCTAATATTAAGCCGGCATCAGACACAATCGGATGCAAAGAAGTTTCAAAATAACCTTTTGTTCCGTCAGCAAGATTAATCGTTTCTTCATAGTTAATTTTATCACCTTTCATGGCACGATCGTGCTGCAGCTTCCATTGCACCTGGTGCTCAGCAGGCAAAGCTTCAAGAAAATTCATTCCTTTCCTGAGTTTTATTTTATACTGATCATAAAATTTACTGATAAAAGGAATGTTAATGACAATTATTTTGTGATTAAAATCAAGGGAGCAGATGGCATCGTTGGTGCTTTCAATAAGGGCGGTTACGTTAGCATTCACTTGCCTTAGCTCGATTTCCATTTTTTTAGTTGCCGTAATGTCTTCAATCATTACGATAACCTGTTTATCCTGGTCGTTATGAGCTGAGTAAAATGAAGCAGTGAAATTAGTCCAGACGGGATTTTTGTTATAGCGGATAAATCTTTTTTCTTTTCTTACTGAAGACAGCAGTCCGTCATACACATTGCGGATGTCTTCATTCATGTCCGATGCATCATCAAATGGTAGAAGATCCGTCAGCGTCAGCTTTTTCAGATCCGTTTCACTGTAGCCAAGCATTTCAGAAAATGCAGAATTTGCCCTTAGAATTTTTTGATCACGACTTAGTACAGCCACTCCAAAATGCCCTTCCCTGAATATTTTTCCGAACCCTGGTATATCCTCATAAACACTCACTTCGCTTTGTTTTGAAGAAGTAAGGTTATGGATTACCCATAAATTATTTTTTTCTTCATTTAAAAGACTTTTTATTTTCTTCCCCGAAAATTCCAGCAGGATTTCTTTCCCGGTCGGTGTGCGGTATTTGATTTCAAAAGTTTTAATAAAATCCTGTTCCCTGTTTTCAAAACCCAGGTTTTGATTAATGATCGTAAACAGCCTGCCGGGTTTGGTTAACTCCTGCTGGGAATACCCCAGCAATTCGCAAAAATTTTTGCTGATGAGTTTAATGTTTCCATCATCGCTGCAAACCACAACGCTTTCATCCATGTTCTCAAGAAAATACCTCACTTCAAGAGCCCTTGCTTTCAGTAATTCCCTTTGATCCCTTTCTTTGCTGAAATCAAGGCACCGGCAATAGGCTAAATTCTGAGAACCCGGCACCTTTGATATGTTGACGCTCAGGCACAACTCTTTTTCCTTTTTCGATTTGCATATAACCTCCGTTTCAGCAAATTCTCCATTGATAATCAAACCAGGTAACAAAGCAAGATCGTAATTCCTGCCAAGCAAATCAGGAAGACTAAAATAAAACAAATCATTCCTGTCCTCCATTTCAAAAAGCGCCAATGCTTTGTCATTTGCATCCACTGCTTTTGCAGAAAACATATCAAATAAAAACCATGCATCATTTGACTGGTTAAAAATACCGGTGAGTAATTTTTCACGCTCACTTAATGATTTCTGCAACCGCAGCCGGTACAACTGGTACGTTATGCAAATCATCATGACTGCCAACACAAATACGAAAAAGATAAAAGGGTTTATCCCCGAGCCTGAATACATAATAAACATATATTCCAGAACGGAAAGAATGATAACGTTATAAAGCACTACAAAGAGCACACGGTGAAGATGCAGGTTAGAAAAAAGAATCAGTGTAAGAATGGCAAACTCAAAATGTGTTTTAAAATCATTGACATAAAAAAATCCGATGAGATGCAGCGTGGCAAGGAGAAAAAATATTCCTGCAATTGAATTGATATTTTTTTTTACGTATTCAATAAAAAAGGAAGAAATAAAAATTGCCAGCGGAACAGCGGCAAACAATGTCCTGGGAATAACAAATTCAGTAAGCGGATGCGCAGTTCTGTAAATGAAAAAAGAAAAGA
>DATEMK010000316.1:0-12322 GCA_035275625.1 Bacteroidia bacterium | reverse complement strand
TTCGAGAAGAGTTTGCATATTGGTTAAGGATTTAATGTTTGTGCAAAGAACTTTACTTTATTTTGATACTTCAAAAAAAATTATGCACACCTGTTGATAACTACCTTAAATTTTTAAAAACCGGATGGGCTTATCAGGAGTACAGGCAATACTTGCGAAAAAGTTTTCTTCAATTTTGAAAGAAGCAACATATAGGTTTTCTTTAAAAAAACTGGAATTATTTTCATCATTACAAACTTCAATTTCCTTCAGGTTATCAATAATGCCTAATCCTGAAGCTTTAAGTACGGATTCTTTTCGGGTCCAATACTTGTAAAATGTTTCATTAGGATTCGGGGAGTTAAGTATTTTGTTTTGTTCGCCTGATGAAAAATAAGTTTTGATAAATTCTTTGAACTCAAATCCCGGTTTTATCATTTCAATATCCACCCCGGTTTCAGCGTCACTTACTGCAATCAGAATTTTATTTTCAGAATGAGAAATGTTGAATTTTAAGGAAGTCAGAGGGAAAAGTAGCTGCGGTTTTTTGTTTTTACTTTTTTTGAACTGGATCGCTGAAGGTGTCGTTTCAAGATATTTTGCCAAAACAGTTCTCAAAGTCCCATGGGCTGTGATAAATTGATTCCGGTCTTTTTCAAATGCAAATCTTTCTGTACGTTTCAATTCATCTTCATTCAAAGTGTCTTTTAATTGTTGAACAATCTGTGCATCTGTGGCAACATTAATCAGCCACAGATGCACAGATGGATGAATGGAATAGGAGGGAACCTGCTCCCAATTAATTTCAGAAAAGTCTTTGCAGAAAATTTTCACTGAAAAATGATTTTGTCAAACTGTTTCTTCTTTATAGTTCCAAACTTCATCCAGTTTGTTTTTGAGAAGTGAGGCAAGTTGTGAATTGTATTTTTGTTCTTCAATGATGGTATCGTTGTCACTATTGTCAACCTGCAGAATTTCAACTTTACCTTTCACCAGGCGCTTCCATCCTAAAGAGTCATCATAAAATTCAGCATCTTCAACAGGTCCGCCAGTACGGATGATAAACAAATCGCCATTATAAATTTGTTTGGGATTGTAATTCATCAAAGCAAGGGTGTGAATAAAACGGATGTCCTCCTGCATCGGATCTGTAATTGCAGTTTTATCCTCTGAAGATTTGTGTAAAATATTCAGCGCTTTATTTTTCAATTTCTTTCCAAGATTGAGATTTTTTTGCAGTGCATAATTTAATTTTTCACCGAATCCCATTTTCATAAATCCTTCAAATTCTTTTCGCATCCGGTAATAGGATTGATTTTCGAGAGGTGCATAATTGTTTACCATTGCTGCAAGCGCAACCTTTTCGCCCGCTGCCTGGAGTTGCAGTGCCATTTCAAAAACAACCATCCCGCCAAAACATAATCCTGCCAAATTATACGGACCATGCGGCTGCACTTCGCGTATAATCTGAATATAATATTTGGCCATTTCTTCCAGGTTGCGATGCGGCTTTTGCTTTTCATCCAATCCTTTCGGCTGAATGGCATAAATGGGTTGATCAGCCGGCAAATATTTTTCCAGAACTTTCCAGCGGTAAATATTTCCGTTGTGCATGTGAATGCAGAAAAGAGGTGTGCGCGAACCCTCAGGTTGTAATGCTACAAGCGGTTTCCATTCAATGGACGATTCTTCTTTGTCAATAATTTTTGCAAGGTCCTCAATGGTTGGAGCTTTGAAAAGTGATTGAAGGTTTAATTTCACTCCTAAACGTTTTTCAATTTCAATAAACATTCTGACCCCGATAAGCGAATGTCCGCCTAATTCAAAAAAATTATCTTTTGTTCCAACGCGATTAATATTTAAAATCTCCTTCCAGATGTCAACCAATGTTTCTTCTGTTGAAGACAATTGCAGAAGAATATCACCTTCTCCGAAGGAGTTCATTCGGACATTTTCACTTCCATGCTTCAAGGTATCTTCCGGTTCGGGTAAAGCTTTGCGGTCAATTTTGCCATTTGGAGTCATCGGTAGTTTTTCCATCACAACAAAAACTGACGGAATCATAAACTCCGGTAGCTTATCTTTCAGATAACTTCTTAAATCGCTGACAAGATTTACTTCCCGATAGTTATCGGGATTATTTTTTTCAACCAGGTACGCAACAATTTTTTTATCACCACTTGCATCTTCTTTCACCACGACAATCAAGTCCTGAATGTTCGGATGTTTCCGAAGGACAGATTCCACTTCACCCAATTCGATCCGGAAGCCTCTTATCTTAACCTGGTTGTCAATACGACCAAGAAACTCAATGTTGCCATCAGGCATAAATTTTCCAAGATCACCTGTTTTATATAAACGGGAACCTTCTTCAATACTGAACGGATTCGTAACAAATTTTTCTGCTGTAAGTTCAGGCCGGTACAAATATCCTCGTGCTAAACCATCGCCACCAATATAAATTTCACCTGCAATCCCAATGGGAACTGGCTGCATGTTTTTGTCAAGCAAATACAATTGTGAATTGTTAATTATTTTTCCAATCGTATAAGCACCTTTCTTTTTTCTCAGTGTGAAAGTGGAGTATGTGGTATCTTCTGAAGGTCCGTACAGATCAAAAACTTTTTCAGCTTTTGTGCCGTCATAAATTTTATTCACTAATGCAGCAGGTAAAGGCTCCCCGGCAAGGTTAATTATCTTCACAGAATCCGGGAGACCGTTTTTCATTTTCAATAATTCAGCAATGGCAGACGGAACGGTGTTTATTAGTTTCACATCAGCTTCTTTCGGAAGTTCAGGAAGCTCTAAAGCATTTTTTACTAAGATTATTCTTCCGCCCGAGGTGAGTGTAAAAAATATTTCAAAAATGGAAAGGTCAAAACAAACAGAAGTGGAGGCAAGCACACCTTCCAGATCATTTTTTGAATAAACAGTTTTTCCCCATTCAAATAATGCAATATCACTCCGGTGTTCAATCGCAACTCCTTTTGGTTTCCCGGTTGAACCGGAAGTATAAATGATATAGGCTAAATCAGAAGATTTATTTATGCGCTGTGGATTTTCTTTGCTTTCTTTTTCAATTTCATTCCAATCTTTATCAACGAGGATTTCTTTTGACTTATGTCCTTTGATGTGTTGCTGTGTTTCGGAAGTTGTCAGCAGAACAGGAGCATTTGCATCTTCTAAAATAAAAGCAATCCTGTCTGCAGGATAATTCGGGTCAAGCGGAACGTAAGCGCCACCGGCTTTCAATACAGCAAACAATGCAACAATCAATTCAGCCGAACGCTCCATGCAAACACCGACCAGCACATCAGGGCACACTCCTTTTTTTCTTAAGGCATGAGCGAGCTGATTTGCTTTTTGATTTAATTCATTGAAAGAAATATTTTTTCCATTAAAATAAAGAGCGGTTTTTTGAGGATGCTCTTTTACTCTTTCTTCAAACAGCCAATGCATGCATTGATTTTGCGGAAGGTCAATGAAATTGGAATTCCATTCAACGATTATTTTATTCAGCTCTTTTTCAGGAAGAATATTCAAATAACAAATTTTTTGTTCAGGATTTTGAACAATGCTTTCGAGCATTGTGCAAAATTCTTCCATGCGCATCCGCATCAGTTCCGTGTCAAACAAATCAGTGTTATGTGTACATTCAATCACTAAATTATTTCCGGAACCGGCACAGTTGATGAACAATTCAAAGTTTTCGTAAGCGCGCGGGTTGGTTGTAAATTCAAATTCGCAGCCGGAAAATTCTACTCCGTTTGTTATTCCTATATCAATGTTAAACGAAACAGGAACCAGCGGAATCCTGCTCATATCCCGCGGAATATTTAATTTACGAATCAAACTTCCGAACGTATACCGCTGATGGTCGAAATCATCCAGCAAAGATTTTTTTCTTCTCCTGAGGTAATCAACAAATTTTTCTTCCGGATTTATTTGTGTCCTCAACGGAAGCAGGTTCACACAATGCCCGATAAGGTTTTGTTTACCAATCACGGATTGTCCTGCAGCAGGCAAGCCCACAACAATATCTTCCAATCCTGTTATGCGGTGAAGAAAAACTTCAAAAGCGGCAACCATTGTGTTTACCAGGCTGCATCCTGCCTTTGCTCCTGCAAGCTTTAGTTTTTCAACAATTTCCGGCTTAACCGGAACATCAATACGTTTTGCATTAAAAGTACGGATGGCGGGCCGGGATTTGTTCACCGGTAAATCCATAACGGGCAGGTTACCCGAAAAGAGATTCAGCCAGTAATTTTCTGTTTCTTCACTGGCCCGGCTTTTTGAATATTCTTCTTCCTCGTTTGCATAATCAATCCAGCTGTCAGCCGGTTCAGGCTGAGCGGGAGTATTTGTTTTTATTGCCGAATAAAATTTACTTAAATCAATCATGCACATTCCCAGCGACCAGCCATCACCTATAATATGATGGAGTGTAAGAATGACCTGGTGAACAGTTGAAGCCAGCTTAATCACGGAAACACGAATCAACGGACCGTTTTCTAAATCAAATGGA
Source organism: Bacteroidia bacterium (assembly GCA_035275625.1). Lineage (GTDB taxonomy): Bacteria > Bacteroidota > Bacteroidia > AKYH767-A > OLB10 > DATEMK01. The sequence goes on along the minus strand of DATEMK010000316.1, from coordinate 7,818 downwards.
GTTTCAGCTACTTTGATTAATTCTTCATTAAGTTTTTTTTCTTTTTCTGATTCGGATAAAGAAGTTGAATCTATTAAAGGAACCCGGATTTTTAATTCATCAGCAATTTGAATTAACGTTCCGTCTTTGCTGAATGAAGCGCGCAACGCTTCATGGCGCTGGATAAGCAGATCAACGGCTTTCTCCAAAGCATTAAAATCAAAATCTCCTTTTAATTTTAATGAAACAGATTCGTTGTAAGCACAGTTTGCAGCATCGCCACCGAGCTGCACGTTAGTAAAAATCTCGCGCTGCGGTTCTGTAGTGGGAGCCGTGCGAAATTTTTTTTCCTCTTCAAAAGGATTAAAATCAACAGGAATAAAAGTTGTTTTGTCAGGCATTGTATGAATACGGATACAAAGATATTTTGTTTCCGGATATACGGATGCAACCCGGACTTCAAAGCCAGGTTTTAAAATCCAATTTTCAACAGGCCTCCTGAATTTTCAAATCCGAAATTTACGATTCAGAACTTGAAACCCTCACTACTAACCCTTTTCTTAAACCCTGTTGAAAAATTTTTTTTGAAAAAAATTGTTTTGTATTAAAAATTTGTTTTACCTTGCTGCCACATTTAAAACAGGCTTTTCACAATTTCAGTTGTAATTATACCTCACAATTGCAAAATCATGAAAGCAGTTTTTTAAAATCATTATGAAAAACCCATGCCCGAAAAAACTTTTTTTCATGCATTAAAATCAGCAAAAACTAAAATAAAAATTATACTCACGTCTAAATCCAATTTCCAATGAATCAAAACTCTCACCAAAAAAGAATGTCTTCTTTAACGAAGATTTTTGCAATCATTACAGTGCTGTTTATTACAGCAACAAATCTTTCGGCACAGGTTACAGGTCCCAAAACCATAGGGATTGATTATGTTGATTTAGCTGCTGCCATCACCGACCTCAATACTAACGGTGTAGGGGCAGGCGGAGCAACCATTAACATCCCGGCAGGGTACACAGAAACAGCGCCTGCAGGCGGATATGTTTTAGGAAGCGCCACATTAAATGCTTCCTTATCTGTTGTCAACATCCTTATATTTCAAAAAAGCGGTGGCGGAGCTAATCCTCTCTTCACTGCCTTCACACCCGGAACCACCACAAACAGTGATGGGATCTTTAAAATTTCAGGTGCCGACTATGTTAGCATCCTTAATATAGATTTTCAGGAAAATGGTGCAAACACTACAGCTACCCAATGGATGGAGTGGGGTATTTCACTCAACCGCGCTTCGGCAACTGATGGAACACAAAACTGTATAATATCAGGCTGCTCCATCACGCTTAATAAAAATAATTTCGGAACTGCAGGATTAGCTGGTTCACATGGTATTTATTGTGATACAGTTACAACAACCTATGGTTCCATTGTCGCCTCTGCGGCATCAGGATATCAAAGCAACAACACCATAAAAAGCTGTAACATCAGCAATTGTAATATAGGTATTTATATGAGAGGTAATGCCACTGGGGCCCCTGCGAATTATGACCTCAACAATACTGCCGGAGGAAACCTTGTTGCTGACGGAAACCAGCTCACTAACTGGGGTTCAGCAGCAACTACGGGAACACTGTTTGGTATTTATTTCACCAATAACAACAATGCAACAGCAAAAAATAATACAGTAGATAATGCATCGGGAGGTGCAGGAGCCCAGACTTCAGGCAACATTTTTGGAATTGCCCATGACCTTTCTGTAAATACAATTTTTACCTGCACAAATAATAACGTTACCATAACAAGAGCAGCCAATGTCGGAACTACTACAGCCATCGCTTCATTCGGAGGCGGAACAGGCAGTACCACCGGAGCGATAGTATTGGACAACAATACGGTCAGGCTTGTATCAACAGCTTCCTTAACAGGAACTTTTACTGTAATGAATGCTGCAAATGCATTGGGAGCAGCAACAACTGTTTCAGTTCAGAATAATATAATATCTAATACTAACCCCAGTACAACAGGAGCAATAAATCTGATAGCAGCAACTAACAGCGCGCCAACATTAAATGTTAGCGGAAACTCCACATCAGGGGTCTGCGGGCGTGCTATTGCCGGAACAGGACAATATGCAGGCATTATCAGTGCGACTACAGCTGTTACAACTGGTACTTTTACTATTAACAATAATAACATTTCAAACCTTACCTTAAATAATAATACTGCAAGTTGTTTCATCATAGTATGCCAGACAGGATTATCACTCAACAATGGGCCTAACATTACTCTTTCCGGCAATACGGTTTCCAATGTAAGTAATACAGGAACAGGGGCAATCTTTCCAATAAACCAGACTAACGGCAAAACCAATGTTATTACTAATAACACAGTTTCAAATATTACCAACACTGGTGGAGCTATAACGGGAATAATAGGAGGAACCCTGAATTCGCTAAATCAAACGATATCTAATAACACGGTAAGGAATATGAGCACAGGCCTGACCGGAGCCATAGCACTAATAGGAATCAATGCACAAGGAGCTGCCACATCAAATGTTTTCAGGAATAAGGTTTTTGATTGCGGTATCACATCTCCTTCCAACAGCGCTGCATATGGAATTTATACAAGCAGCGGTACAGCGACAACTTCAACCACCAATATTTACAACAACTTTGTCGGAAGAATGACCGGGCAGTCAGCATTTGTAAACGGAATAACCGGAATGGCAAACAGCTTTACATCCACCAGTACTACCAATGTAATGAACATATATTATAATACCGTTTATCTTGATAATACTGCCGGCACAACTAATTGTTATTATTCTGCAAATGCAAATGGCACACTTGTATGCAGGAATAATATATTTGTCAATAATTCGACAGGAGGTAATACATATTGTTTGACCCGGGCAGGTACTTCTCTTGCAGCGGTGTTGGCAACTTACGGTGCTGCTTCAAACAATAATATTTTTTATCCTTCAACTGCTGCCTTTGTTCTTTTTAACACATCTTTATCAACGGTTACCACTTATACGTTAGCTATTCACCAGGCCAATGCAACGCCCCGTGATAATCAGTCGAAAACTGAAATTGTTCCGTTCCTTAATACGACAACAGGAACCTCTGCTAATTACCTGCACGTTGATCCGGCAATTCCTACCCAGGCTGAAAGCGGAGCAGTGAATATTGCAACATATACCGATGATTATGATGCTGACATCCGCCAGGGTAATGGAGGGTATGCCGGTACAGGTACAGCACCGGATATTGGAGCTGATGAAGGGAACTTCACATTCCTGCCGGCAAATGATGCCACTGTTACACAAATATATTCACTCGGTAAAATGGCAGTCGGTTATACACAGGGTTACCAGGTTCAGGCAAGAGTTTCTAACGTAGGAGCCGCAACTATTGCAAGTGTAAATGTAACGCTAACCGTTTCCGGAGCCAATTCATTTTCTAATGTGCAGGCGGTTACTTCCCTGGCACCGGGAGCTTCACAACTAGTAACCTTTGCAGGTTTCAGCCCGTCAGCAACCGGGGCCAATACAGTAACTGTTTCTGTTGCAGCGGATGATAATAATTTGAATAATTCACTCGCTATTCCTCTGACAACAACTGATAACATTGTTTCGTATCGTTATGACACACCTCCTATTACTAATGGTGTTGGTTTTACCGGTGCAACAGGTGATTTTATTGCAAAGTTTGTTTCACCGAATAATTTTGGTAACTCGGATACATTAAACGGATTCGAAGTATTTTTTGTCGGAGGAGGTCTGCCATTCCAGGTAGGAGTGTGGGGAGATGCCGGTGGTACTCCCGGAGCCCTCATCTATTCAACAGCTTCCCAAACAAGCGTTGCAGGAACGTTTTTCATTTCTTTAGCTGATGTTCCTGTTTCAGGTACTTTTTATGTCGGTCTTAAACAAACAGGGACTACCAATTTAAATTATGGATATCAGACTGAAGCTCCTATTCGTTCAGGTCAATTCTTTTATACCTCTCCAACCGGAAATACATTATGGACGGATTTTGCTCCGGGGGGAACAACAAATTTCAGGATTTCCGCAACCGTGCAATATAAAACTCCGCAGCCTCCTGCCTGTGCAGCGAATTTAGCACCGCCAAATTTAAGCACAGTGTGTAATGGTTCATCCCTTACATGGGCAAGCGGTGGCGGTGGCCCTACTGGTTACAGGATAACTTTAGGAACCAATTCTCCAAACTATGATAACGTGGAGAACAACACCGATCTGGGACTTACTACAAGTTATGCTCTTACAAATTTACTTGCAAACACAACTTACGGGTGGTCTATTATTCCTTATAATCTTACAGGTCCTGCTGTAGGATGCAGCTTCCTTACATTTACAACTCCTGCAACGGGAACTTTGAACGAAGATTTTACGAATGTTACCTTCCCGCCTCAATGCTGGACCCGTCAGACTATAGATTGGGCACGCAATGCAGTAAGTGCTAATGGTGTCGGATCAGGTTCGGCATGGTTTGATTTCTTTAATGTCGCTGATGGAACCATTTCTGATCTTAGCACTCCTGTTTTTACAGCCGCACCATTCAACTATGCGGTAACCTTTGATCACGCTTATGCCGGTTATGATGACGGATTCGCCACTGAATACATAGATACACTGGAAATATTGGCTTCGACCAACGGTGGTTCCAGTTATACAACGGTGGCGATTTTAGAAGGAGGACTAACGGGAGATTTAAATACAGCTCCTGCAACAGCCCTTGAATTTGTGCCCACTGCAGCACAATGGGGAACTAAAACCATTCCTGTTCCTACAGGAACCAACAAGATAATATTCCGCGCTATTTCGGCATTTGGTAACGATTTGTTTTTGGATAACATTACGCTCGTTGCACTGCCAAACTGCAATCAGAATCCTACTGCTCCTGTCAATGGATCGTCTATGTGTCCTGCAGCATCCACGTTGCTTTCCTGGCCAGCGTTTCCGACTGCAACGGGATACGATGTATATTTAGATGGAAATAATCCACCCACCACATTGGTTTCAACCAATCAGCCCGGCTTAACTTTCAGTGCCGGGGCTCTTACACCGGGTACTTATTACTGGGCAGTAGTTCCTCAGTTACCTGTAGGCACTGAAACATCCTGCGCTCCATGGTCATTCACCATATTTGCACCGCCAACTCCTTCTGCAACAAGCAACTCACCTGTTTGCGAATTATTGGCTTTAACATTATTCGGAGACAATACAGCCATCGGACAAGGTTCAGGTAACAGTTGGTCATGGACGGGACCCAATACTTTCAGTTCGTCAGGCCAGAATCCGACAATATCTTCTGTCACAACAGCCGCAAACGGAACTTATACATTAACAGTAACCAATTCAAACGGCTGCACGGCATCAACAGACCATGCTGTAGTCATCAACACTAACCCGGTATTATCCATAGCATCACAGACCAACGTATCTTGCAATGGGGATGATGATGGTACAGTAGATCTTGATGCCTCAAACGGAACGCCCGCTTATCTTTTTGATCTGGATGGAAGCAGTTCAACAGATGGAATTTATACCGGCTTAGCTGCCGGGACCTACCCTGCTTCCGTCATAGATGACAATGGCTGCGAGTCAAGCCCACTCAATGTTATTATTACCGAACCAGATGTTCTCACAATCGGATCAGGCAGCAATTCACCCGTTTGTACAGGAACATCGCTTAACCTGAATTCAACACCAACCGGGGGCACTGCAGGATTCTCCTATTCATGGACAGGTCCTAATTCATTTACAAGCGGTGTGCAGAATCCGTCAATCGCTTCTGTTACTGCTGCTGCTGCAGGACAGTATGACGTGGAGGTTACTGATGATCACGGATGCACTGCCACAAGCAGCACAACGGTCAGTGTAACAACAGGACCAACAGCAAACATAAGCGGGAATCAGAGTATTTGCTCTCCGCAAAATGCAACAGTTACCCTTTCATTTACGGGAGTGGGCCCCTGGAGCTATGTGGTTTCTGACGGTAGTCAAAATGTACCCGGATCAACACCGACAAGTCCTGTTAATGTCAGTATTCCTTCACCATCTGCGGGAATACACGTTTACACAGTTACTTCAGTCAGTGATGCAAACTGCGGTACTGGTGGAACTTCAACGGGTTCAGCCACAGTTAATGTAAGCACCGCTCCTCCGACAAACAATGCCGGACCGGTGACTCCTTCCTCACCGGAAGCCTGCTCGGGAACTGTATTGCTTATAAACACCACCACCATCACGGGACAAAACGTGCGTTATTCATGGAATACAGGCAGCAATTCAGGTGCGGTATTATATAGTACCAACATCGGGGGACCGTTTTCACTACCGCCTTTCCAGACCACTTCCCCAACAGTATATGCACAATTCGGTGCATTGGCAGGAAGTTCAGGATATAGCGTGTGCGTACAGGGAGTAAACGGCTGCGGAAGCGGCAGTAACAAATGCACCTGGATAAGAGGAGTGGTAAGCGTACCGGGCACTATCAGCCCTGCCAATCCGGTCGCTTGCCCGAATGATGTTAAAAACTATAGTTGCGGAACATCAGCGGGAGCCACGGTTTATAACTGGACACTGGGAGGATCGGCAACGCCCATTACCAGCGGACAGGGAACACAGAATGTAACCGTCACTTTCCCTGTAGCATTCACTTCCGGACAATTGTGCGTAACAGCAGCGCTGGCATGCGGAGGCTCCTCAACGAGCGCACCGAGATGCATGGCAATTTCCAAAAATCCTGCAGTACCCGGATCGTTCACTGCCGGGCCTTCCAGTGTATGCCCGGGAGCAACCGGGGTTACTTTCACTGTACCTGCAGTAACCGGGGCAACCGGATATAGCTGGACTGTGCCTGCAGGATGTACCATCACATCAGGCGTAAATACCAATTCCATCCAGGTAAGTTTCCCGAATCCATATACAGGAGCGCCTCCGGTCTGCGTGTCAGCTACAAGCGCATGCGGATCGAGCATAGCAAGGTGCAAGACAGTAGGAAGCAGCCTGCCTGCACAGCCTGGTTCTATGACAGGACCTACCACTAACATTTGCAACTCGACCGTTCAGTATTCAATCCCTAACGTACCCGGAGCAACGAGCTATAACTGGACTAATCCGGCAGGAACCACCATCACCAGCGGACAGCTTACCACCACGATCCTTTTAAGCGTTGGACCGGCATTCAGCAGCGGATTCCTGACTGTAACAGCAAATACAACAGCCTGCACACCCGGAACCAGCCTGCCCAGAACCATCACAATATCAGGGAAGCCAAATACACCGGGTACGATCACCGCAAATCCCGCAGTATTCTGTAATGGAGGATTTGTAAATTTCAGCGTTACTTCTGTAGTACCATTGCCTATTTATAACTGGACAGTTTCGCAGGGAACGATTACAGCAGGGCAATTAAGCAATAATATAGATGTGACATGGGGGACAGGAACAGGCACAGTGAATGTAACAGCGAGCAATGGGTGCGGAATAAGCGGAGTGCGATCACAAAACTTTACATCGGGTTGCAGGGAAGAAGGGATCAGCGGTTCAGATAATATAAGCGTTTATCCGAACCCGGCACATGATAAAGTAACTGTGGGAATTTATGTAAAAGAGTTTGCACAATTCAACTTTAAACTCATGGATATATCCGGCAGAGTAATTCTTTCAGAAGATCGTGACGGTGTTGCAGGATTGAATACTTTTGATCTGGAGCTTAAAAATTTCGCGAAGGGTATCTATACGCTGGAAGTGCAATCAGCAGATGAGAACTGGAAAACGAAATTAGTGGTAGATTAATAACT
>DATEMK010000315.1:0-6196 GCA_035275625.1 Bacteroidia bacterium | reverse complement strand
GACCGGATGGAAATGATCCTTATTCGCATGAGGCAATATGCATCTGAAATGCTCGAAGCAGCGCACATTTCATTTACCATTGAAATGGATGAGCAGTGCAATAGTCTTTCTCTTCCGATTGAAAAAAGAAAAGATTTTTATCTTATCTTTAAAGAAGCAATAAACAATCTTGCTAAATATTCACAAGCCGGAGAAGCGCACATAAAAATAAATTGCTCAGGCAATTTACTCATTCTTGCTATTTCCGATAATGGTGTCGGATTTTCTTCCCTCTCAGTGGATGAAGGAAACGGGGCAACCGGTAATGGACTTATAAACATGCAGGCGCGGGCAAAGTTGTTAAACGGCCAGGTGAAAATCACTTCTAAACAGGGAGAAGGCACCCATGTTGATTTAAGATTTCCGCTATCCCCATGAAGATGGGGTTGCAGATGCCTTCATCTGACTATACTTTTGAAACTTTAATTATTATTAAACCTTAAACCTTAAACCAATGCCACGAATTACACCAATTAACACGAATATTTTAATTAGTGTAATTAGTGAAATTAGTGGCTTATTAAACCTTAAACTTTAAACAGTCAATGACCACCGATGTTATAATATACGAAGACAATGTTTTTTTAAGAAACAGCATTGCAGACTTAATAAACGCGTCACCGCAGCTAAATTTAAAAGGCGCTTTTGAAAACTGCAACCAGGTTTCGCTGCACATGGAAACACTGCGTCCTGAAGTAGTGCTTATGGATATTGAAATGGCAGGGACTAACGGTCTTGAGGGATTACGCATCATTAAAAAAAAATATCCCCATATATATGTCATTATGCTCACTGTTTTTGAAGACAATGATTCTGTTTTCGATGCTATCTGTGCGGGGGCTTCAGGTTATCTTTTAAAAAAGACGCCACATGAAAAAATTCCGGAAGCCATACGCGATGTAATGGAAGGTGGTGCACCCATGACATCCTCGATAGCAAGAAAAGTATTAGATCTTTTTCCGAAAGCGCCTTCACGCAGTGAGGAAATTAATAAGCTGGCTCCCCGTGAGCAGGAAGTGCTGCAGTTGCTTGTCAGCGGCCACAGCTATAAAATGATTGCTGAAAAAATGGGCATTACCATCGAAACAGTGCGTTCGCACATTAAACGTATTTATGAAAAGCTGCACGTTCATTCTGCCACCGAGGCCGCAGCAAAAGCTTTTCCCGCCAGGGGAAAATAATTTTTCATTGTTTCCATCCTTACTTGCCTGTGTATTTCTTGTACCATATTTATGGGACTGTCATGCGGATTTTTTCAACAGAACTTTGAGGAATTAATTTTAAAACATATTACCATGACAACTCAATTTAATTTCGACAGCTTGAAGGCCGCGTTGCGCGGTGAACTCATTCAGCGTAATGATGAGGGCTATGACAATGCCCGCAAAGTTTATAATGGAATGATTGACAAACGCCCGTTGGCGATCGTGCGATGCCGGGATGCAGCTGATGTAATTGCCGCTGTTAATTTCGGAAGAGAAAACAAACTCCTCATTGCTGTCAGGGGAGGCGGGCATAACGGTGGCGGGTTTGGTGTTTGCAATGACGGATTGGTTATTGACCTTTCGGGAATAAAATATGCTCATGTGAATCCCGGAGAAAAAACGGTGCGGGTCGGGGGAGGGAGCACCTGGGGCGATGTGGACCATGCAACCCATGCTTTCGGCCTGGCAACACCAAGCGGAATTATTTCCACCACCGGGGTAGGAGGGCTTACATTAGGAGGAGGCTTAGGACATCTTACACGGAAGTACGGTTTGGCCATTGATAATTTGCTTTCCGTTGATATGGTTCTCGCAGACGGAAGCTTTGTAACTGCTGATGAAAAAAACAATAAAGATTTATTCTGGGCAGTGCGCGGAGGAGGCGGAAATTTCGGAATTGTCACATCGTTTGTTTTCAGGCTGCATCCTGTTCATACGCTTTATGCAGGGCCTATGCTCTGGGACATCAGCGACTCGGAAGTTATTATGAAATGGTATCGTGAATTTATTGTCAATGCACCGGATGACATCAATGGTTTTTTTGCATTTCTTACCGTTCCTCCCGGAGATCCTTTTCCTGAACATCTTCATAACAAAAAAATGTGCGGCATTGTTTGGTGCTATACCGGACCGGCCGACCAGGCAGAAAAAGCTTTAGAACCCATCCGTACATTCCGCAAGCCTGCTCTTGATTTTGTGGGACCCATTCCGCATCCTGCTTTACAGGGAATGTTTGATGCAGTTTATCCTCCCGGTTACCAATGGTACTGGAGAGCGGATTTTGTAAAAGAATTGAGTGACGAAGCCATCACAAAGCATATCCAATATGGAAAAGCTATGCCCACCATGCATTCTACTATGCACCTGTATCCTATCAATGGCGCACCTTCAAGGGTGAACCCGACTGACACTCCCTGGGCGCACCGCGATGTTACATGGGCAGAAGTAATTGTCGGTGTTGATCCTGATCCGAAGAATAAAGATATTGTTACCAAATGGACAAAGGATTATTATGATGCACTGCATCCTTATTCAACTGGTGGAGCATATGTCAATTTTTTAATGGAAGAAGGAACTGACCGCATCAAAGAAACTTACGGGAAGAACTATGACCGCCTTGTTAAAATCAAAAGCAAATACGACCCGGATAATGTTTTCTCGGTAAATCAGAATATTAAACCTGCAGCTAAAGAGGCTGAAATGGCAGGCGCTTAGAAAAACTTATTTGCCATCAGCGCCTGTAAGATTTTGCGTTGCCTGATTTAGAGTGATAGTTATTGTTATTATGCCTCCTGTGATTGCTTTGCTGTTTTACAGGCGCTTTCACAGGATTATGATCCGTTAAAGGGTAAGGATGGTTATCAATCACCGGAATTTTTTTCGAAATTAATTTCTCAATATCGCGCAGCCATTCTTTTTCTTCGGCATTGCAAAATGAAAATGCAGTTCCGGTTGCGCCCGCTCTTCCTGTCCTGCCAATGCGGTGTACATAGGTTTCTGCAATGTTTGGTATTTCAAAATTGATTACAAATTGCAGATCGTCAACATCAATACCGCGCGCTGCAATGTCCGTGGCAACAAGAACACGGGTGGTCTGCGCTTTAAAATTGGCTAATGCGCGTTGTCTTGCATTTTGTGCTTTGTTGCCATGAATAGCTTCTGCCTTAATTCCGCTTTTTACAAGCACTCTTGCCACCTTATCCGCTCCGTGTTTTGTTCGCGTAAATACGAGTGCCGTTTTTATGTTCTTGTCTCTTAAAAGACTCACGAGCAAATCGTTTTTATTTCCTTTATCAACAAAATAAATGAATTGCTTAATGGTGTCTGCTGTGGATGAAACCGGTGTGATGTCAACCTTGAAAGGGTTGTGCAGAATAGTGCCTGCAAGTTTTATAATTGAAGGCGGCATGGTTGCGGAGAAAAAAAGCGTTTGCCGCTTATGCGGAAGCGCAGCGAGGATTTTTTTTACATCATGTATAAAGCCCATATCAAGCATGCGATCGGCTTCATCCAAAACAAAAATTTGAATGTCTTTTAATGAAACATACCGCTGGTTCATAAGATCAAGTAATCTTCCCGGTGTTGCAACCAATATATCCACACCTCTTTGCAAGGCGGTTGTCTGGCTGTGCTGGTTAACACCGCCAAAGATCACCGTACATGAAAGCCCTGTATGCCTGCCGTAATTTTTAAAGCTTTCACCAATCTGGATGGCAAGCTCTCTTGTCGGAGTAATGATAAGGCTTCTTATTTTTTTGTTTTTATCGTGTGTTTTATTTGTGCTCAGGAGCTGCAGGATAGGAATGGCAAAGGCTGCCGTTTTTCCTGTTCCGGTTTGGGCGCAACCGAGTAAATCGCTTCCTTTTAACACAACAGGAATAGCCTGTGTCTGCACGGGTGTCGGAATGGTATATCCTTCTTCGTGCAGAGATTTAAGGATAGGTTCAATAATGTTTAATGATTTGAATGGCATGAATTAAGAATTTTTCTGAAAATATTTTTGTTACAAAAAGAATTCCAGGGATGAAATTATGTGTGCAAAGATAGGGCTTTTTATTTTATCAGAAATGGAATGATGGAATAAGGGAATAATGGAATAGGGTAACCTGCCCGATTTTCCACGGTTGAAATTTCTTGTGTAAGTTTGTACTAAATAAAACTGCTATGAAAAAAACCTGCGCAATTCTTTTATTTGTTATTGCATCATCTTCAGTAAAAGCCCAGATTACTATTGACCAGAATGACATGCCAAGCCCGGGTGATACCATCCGGGTGAGTTACGGCCTTGTAACCGCTGCGATTGATCCGGTTCCAACAGGATCAAATTACACATGGGATTTTTCACAGTTGCAATGGATTGCTCAGAACATTGACACTTTTCTGACTATTGCTCAGACTGCGCCAACGTATCAGCTTGTTTTTGCAGATGTCGCTTTTAATCCTAACAGAGCGAATGTTGCAACACGCGGTAATTTTACTTTTCCGCCAATTGCCGGGATACAGGTGAGTGATGTATTTGATTTTTTCTACAAAAGCTCTTCACAGTACAGGCGTGTTGGTTATGGCGCCAATATTAACGGATTTGATACACCGCTTCCCATGAACAACTTTGACATCCTCTATAACTTTCCTCTTAATTATAATGACAACGATTCATGCGATGCTGATTTTTCTTTAACACTACCGGCTACTCTTTATTATGGTTATACCCTTCACCGGGTAAATCTTGCTGACGGATGGGGAACTCTTATAACGCCTTACGGGACATTTGATGTATTGCGTATTAAGTCAACAATTGCCGCACATGATTCAATAAATTTTCTTGCTACAGGTACAGGTTTCGGATTTGACCGCCTGCTGACGACTGAATATAAATGGATCGGAAATAATAAAAGTATTCCGCTTTTGCAGATAAACACAACAGATTTATTCGGAGTGGAAACCGTAACAAGCATTGTTTACCAGGATAGTATAAGGGTGCTGCCTACGGGAGCAGTTGAAAACAGGGTACAGTCAGAATTTTTCAATGTTTATCCTAATCCTGCTAAAGGTAATTTTACGATAAGCATGTCTTTAAAAAACAAAGCTGAGATTAATATTGCTGTTTATAATAGTGCAGGGGAGAGGGTGAAGGAATTATTGAATGAAATAAGTGACGGAGGAAAAGTTTTAAAGGTCTTCAACAACTATACACTTGGATTATCACAAGGTATATACATGGTTCATGCGGTGATTGACGGAAAAGATTATTATCAAAAATTATCAATTGTAAAGTAAATATGAAAAAACAATTACTGAGTTCACTGCTGTTCATATTTTGCTGCACTCTGAAAATTCAGGCGCAGGTGACGGCCTGTGATTCTATTCCGTTGAGTTATAATAATTCAATATTCACCACAGCTATCCCGGCTTCTTTTGGTGATTCGATGATTACATTTCAAATCACCAATAATCACCCGACACAGGGATTTGCTTATCCTTTGGCGAAGATTGTTCCGTTAAATCCCTTACCTCCGGGAATGACATTGACAGCCGGAAGTGCAGGATGGAATGTTTTTGCTTCCTCATGGAATCCGGGAAATACTATGCCTGTTAATATATATTATGATGTGACTTTGCCGCTTCCCCAGAATTATACGGTTACTTTTCAGCTTTGGGTATCCAACCTATTACCTTTATTAATTGATTCATGTTATTTCAACAATACATTTACTATTAACCTGAACCCCGGTACTATATCAATATATTCAATGCAGGAAGATATAACTTACAGTATCTACCCTGATCCTGCACAGCATTATCTTCACATCAGCCGTGATCTTCCTTTCCGAAATCCTGTGAATATTTCATTGTGCAATGTAACAGGCAAAAAAGTGATGGAAGAAAACATAGCACCGGGAGCGCTTCAAAAAACATTGGATGTTGGAAGGCTTTCTCCGGGCGCTTATTTTCTTTCCATCAAAGAAGAAGGCAAAACAGAAGTGGTGAAAAAAATAATTATTACAAATGAGTAATAAAAATACCTCCTTATTTCAGCAAAATAAATTTCTGCTTTGATTTTGAATCAGAAATTATTCTGTCAATTTTCTTCGAAATTCCTTTGCTGACAGACGCATTTTCGGAAACAATTAAATATTTGATCTCATATTTTTCAATAAAGTCTGACTGGCTTT
>DATEMK010000314.1:0-4032 GCA_035275625.1 Bacteroidia bacterium | reverse complement strand
CAAACCGGTAGAGTCCGGCTCCGGCACCCCACCACATATTTCCTGACCTGTCCTGGTACATACTTTGAACACAACAGTTAATTCCGTCTTCTTCAGTAAACACGGTAAATGCTTTTGGATCTGAAATGGGGATAGAAGGGTCGTATCTCGTAGTGCGGCCTCTCGCTGTAGTCCAAATGATACCCGACTTTTCCATATATATACCCAAAACTTCACTTCCGCCTAACCTGTCTTTGGTTATGAAATCTGTAAAGGTCTTTCCATCATAGCGACCAATACCACCATTCATAATAAACCAAAAATTTCCTGTCTTATCTTGTATCATGCCGCCTGCATAATTATCACCCAGGCCTTCTTTCCCTGTAATATTTTTAATCGTTTTTCCGTCTGTCCTGAGCGAGGCCGAAGGGTCATAGCAAAAGATCCCACTGTCTTCTGAAGCAAACCAGATGTTTCCGGTTTTATCTTCCATTATGTCTTTAACTTTTATAAGAGGAAGCAAATTAAATAGCGAAAAGCATTTGCCACCTGTGCTGTCGGCAGACGGGTTATATCGAAAAACACCGCCCGCAGTGCCTACCCAAATAGTACCGGCTTTGTCTACAAGAATACTTTTTCGGCCAACCCTGGTATTGCTCAGTCCATTTTTTTCAGTATAACTTCTAAAGGTTTTTCCCTGCCCGTCAGGCAGGCGGGCATCATATTTAATAGCTCCATAGTCTGTTCCAAACCATATATTACCATTCTTATCTTCAGCAATAGCATGTACACTATTACCATAATCATGTACTATACTATCATTGCCATGAAAAAACTCATTTTTGCTGTAGTACCTTAAAGTTTTTTCATCATATCTCGCTACGCTTTGACCAGCCGGCCCAAACCAGAAATTCCCTTTTGAATCCTGGAAAATACTTCTGATATACTGGCTTACAAGATCAGGGTCATTAGCCAGGCCAGGATGGAAAACTAAAGGGGGCGGGGTTCCTATAATTTCCGGGATCGGTTTTGAGGTATCAGCCTTGTCCCCAGGCGAGCTTGTGTTCACCTGGCCATAGCAAGAATTTATAAATAACCCCGCTAAAAGCAAAATGTAAATTGGATGGTGAAAATAATATCTTGTCATTTCCCTTTATCTATTTGCCATAAAAAGATGTTTATAAAAAGCAATAAAGTTTTAAGTTTATAAGTCGCATAAGCATGACGCATAACGGATAATAATTGCACCTCTTATTTCAAAAGGTTCTATTATTCCACCAAAGGTAATAGAAAATAAAAAAGGGAAACCTGTTCTGGTTTCCCTTTCCTTAAATATTTAAACAAATATTTATTTCACCGATTCCACCACTGCTTTAAAAGCATCCGGGTGATTCATGGCAAGATCCGCAAGTACTTTTCTATTCATCGTGTTGCCGGATTTCTGTAATTTACCTATGAACTCAGAATAAGACATTCCGTGTTCGCGCACTCCTGCATTGATGCGCTGAATCCACAAAGAGCGGAAATTTCTTTTTTTGGTTTTGCGGTCGCGGTAAGCATACTGTAAACCTTTTTCAACAGTGTGCTTTGCAACGGTGAGCACATTTCCCCTGCGCCCCCAATTGCCTTTGGCAAGTTTGAGAAGTTTTTTTCTTCGTGCTTTTGAAGCAACTGAATTTACTGAACGTGGCATTTTATTATTTGATTTTTGGCGTTAGCGCCCCCGTCACTGCGGAGATCTTAAAGCTAAGTACCTGGTTTGATTTTTAATTTAGGATTTAGGATTTAGGATTTGGGATTTGGGATTTAGGATTTAGGATTTATTTGACATCCTAAATCCTAAATCACAAATCCTAAATAATTTACATTACCAGCATCTTGCGTACTCTCTTCATATCGGTTTTATCAACCAGTGCAGAATGAGTAAGATTGCGCTTGCGTTTGGTTTCCTTTTTGGTGAGGATATGGCTTTTGAAAGCGTGTTTTCTTTTTACTTTTCCCGTGCCGGTAAGCTTGAATCTCTTCTTGGCGCTGGAATGTGTTTTAATTTTTGGCATTTTCTATTTTATTTACTGATTACTGACTACTGATTACTGATTACTGACCACTGACCACTGACCACTGACCACTGATCACTTCTTCTTCTTCGGCAGCGGCACCATGTGCAAAAACATCCTGTTTCCTTCCAGCTTTGGGAGCATTTCAACTTTCCCGTATTCTTCCAGCGCCTGGGCGAATTTCAAAAGAATTATTTCACCCTGTTCTTTATAAGCGATGGAACGTCCTTTGAAATGAACAAATGCTTTTACTTTAGCTCCGTCTTCAAGAAACTTAATGGCATGTTTCACTTTGAAATTGAAATCATGGTCATCTGTATTGGGCCCGAAACGGATTTCTTTTAATACTGCTTTTGCAGTCTTTGCTTTGAGCTCTTTTTCTTTTTTCTTTTTTTCGTAAAGAAATTTCTGGTATTCTACTACTTTACAAACCGGTGGATCAATATTAGGAGCTATCTCAACCAAATCAAGACCCAACTCATCTGCTATTCTTAACGCTTCACTTAAATCATACACATCAGACTCAATGTTATCTCCTACTAACCTTACCCGTTGTGCGGTAATTTTACCGTTGATCTTATGTTCATCTTCTCTTTTTACCGGGCCCCTGTAACGATTGAATGGTCTGCTTTGATTAGGACGTCCGCCCGGGTTAAATGGCTTTTTGTTGTGAAACGTTGCTATGTGATCCTCCTTTTTTGCTGGTTAATAATGTTATTTGTTATTAGTTAATTGTGTTAAATAGTTAATTGTGTTAATCCGGTTATTTGTGAATTGTTTTCTCCGAACTGCTTACTGCCAACTGCTGCTGCCTACTGCTCTTTTATTTCTATTTGCCTGTTAATTTCTTCATGCATCATTTTAGTAAATTCAATGATGCTGAAAGTTCCCTTATCTCCTTTGGTATGTTCTCTCGCTGAAACTGTATTTTCTTTTTCTTCTTTTTCCCCGACAATCAGCATGAAAGGGATCTTTTTCAACTCTGCATCACGAATCTTTCTGCCTATTTTTTCATCCCTTTCGTCAACGAGGGTGCGAATATCGGAATTATTTAGTAATTGTGAAACTTTTTTGGCGTATCCGTTAAATTTATCGCTGATAGGAAGCACGATTACCTGCCGGGGTGAAAGCCACAATGGAAAGTTACCGGCATAATGTTCTATGAGGAAGCCGATAAAACGTTCATGAGTACCAAGCGGTGCACGGTGAATGCAAATAGGCGTTTCCAATTCATTGTTTGCATTACGGAAAGTTAACCCGAAACGGGCAGGAATTGCGAAATCAACCTGGTTGGTGGCAAGCGTAAACTCTCTCCCGATAGCGCTCCAAACCTGCACATCAATCTTCGGTCCGTAGAATGCTGCCTCATCGGCAACTTCAATATATGGGATATTTGAATCAATCAGAACCCTGCGAACCATGTCTTCCGTTTTAAGCCATAATTCACGGTTGTCAACATATTTCTTTCCAAGCTTTTCAAGAGAATGGGTTGAAAAACGCATTACGTATTTCTCAATATTGAATATCCTGAAATATTTCAGGTACATATCATTTACCGCCTGGAACTCCTGTGCAAATTGTTGTTCGGTGCAATAAATATGTGCGTCATTCATTTGCAAAGAACGCACGCGCATCAATCCGAATAATTCACCTGACTGCTCATAGCGGTAACAGGTTCCATATTCAGCAAGACGAACAGGCAGATCACGGTAGCTGGCATTAAGACTTCCGAAAATTTTATGATGATGGGGACAGTTCATCGGTTTCAAATAATATTTTTCACCATCCAGGTCCATTGGAGGAAACATGCTTTCCTGGTAATAGGGAATATGCCCGGTTGTTCTATACATGGATTCTTTTGCAAGATGGGGAGTGCGGACACGCTTGTAACCTGCCGCCTGTTCAGTTCTTTTCGCAAGCCGTTCTAATTCTTCAATTATAACTCCGCCATTGGGAAGCCACAGCGGAAGGCCCGGACCCACTTCATCATCAAAAA
>DATEMK010000313.1:0-12075 GCA_035275625.1 Bacteroidia bacterium | reverse complement strand
TATGGCGGCAATTATTCTTAGCCATACGGGTACCGGATGAATGCTTTCTTTAAAAGATTTCCTTTTGTTTTTAAATGCAGAGATGTCAGATAAACGAACCTGTGTTTTTCTTCCGTGGTTCACTTTCCAATGCCAGATGATCATCAAAGGAATCAGCAGCAGCAGGTAAAAGAAATTCGGATAAGCAAAAGTGATGTCATTCATCATTGTGTTACCTCCTTTACTGCCTGGGTTTTAACTTCGGGCGCTTTCGCGGTAAGCGAAACAACTAACTTTGTTCCATTGACAAATTCAAATGCATTAGAAAGAGATTGCTCGTTTTCATTTGCAACAGGAATCACTTTTGCGAACTTTACAAAGTCGGCAAGCTCAAGCATGTATTTCAATTTTGAAAAACTTTCTCCGTTCAATTGTTTAATGGGGTGATTTGCCAGGATTTCATCTGTTGTCATTTCCATTGCATTCACATCATAACGGTGCCATAAGTACAGGCGTATAATGTCTGTTAACCGTGTGTGATAATATTTGAAATCTCCTTTTTGCCACAACTTTTCTTCACGCAGTTTATTTAATTCTTCGATCGCAATTTCATGAGCAGGACGCTTTGGTTTCTCATACACCCTGGTAACAGGTTTCTTTTTGTATTTTTTATAAAGCAAAATGGCAACAATAACGGCTGCCGCTAAAATCAAAACTCCGAGCGAATAAGGAAGAATATCTTCAAATGAAAAGGGAACTTCAACAGGGGCTTTAATTTCTTTTATCGCTTTTGTTGTGTCAACAGGAATTGTTTTTACAGTAAGCAATAACGGCAGGGTCTCTGCAAAATTTTTATTGGTATCCGGGTCGGAAGCATCGATGAAGCGGAATGGAGGGATCACATAATAACCCGAATCGAAACAAGTGAGAATAAGTTCTTGTTTATTAATGACCGAAATGGAGTCGGAGGCAAAGGCGGTGTCAATCTTTGTTTTTTCAATAATTTCCACTTTTCCGAGTGTATCCGGGATTTCCGTCCATTGAATCTTCTGGTTTTTCGGATGTGTCAGTTCAAGCGTAACACGCGCTTGTTTGCCGATGAGTATTTCAGCAGAATCAATTTTGGCAACAGCAGAAAAGTTCTGCGAATAAACGTTTATAAATGAAAAAATAGAAATTGCAAATAAGAAAAAATACTTTTGCATTTCCTTCAATTTATTTTCAAAAAAAATTTCAACCATTATCATTTAAAACCTGCTTTCTCTTTTCTTAAATAAATTCATCAGGGGTTGCACGTAATTTTGTTCTGTACTGATGTTGACATAATCAACTCCTGTTTTCGCAAACAGGCTGGATAATTCTTTATCTCTTTTCAGCCATCCTGCTGCATATTTTGTACGCGTTCCAGGATTGCCTGAATCTATCAGGATAGTTTTTCCCGTTTCCGCATCTTTGAAATGAATGAGACCGGCATCAGGCATCTCGGTTTCGCGGTGATCATAAATTCTGATGGCCACGGTATCGTGTTTTTTAGAAGCGATTTTTAAAGCGTCTGCGTAACCTTCATTCATAAAATCAGAAATAACAAAAGCAATGCTTCTTTTCTTGATCATATTCGTAAAATAACGGAGGGCTTCCCCGATGTTAGTTCCTCCGGATTCAAATTTGAAATCTATCAGCTCACGGATAATTCTCAGAATATGCGATCTTCCTTTTTTCGGAGTGATAAACTTTTCAATTTTGTCGGAGAAAAAAATCACACCAATCTTATCATTATTCTGGATGGCAGAAAAAGAAAGAACAGCGCATAATTCCGTAATCAGATCTTTTTTAAATTGTTTTCTCGTTCCGAATGAACCCGAACCGCTGATGTCAACAAGCAGCATTACGGTAAGTTCACGTTCTTCTTCAAAGACTTTTACATACGGATGATTGAACCGGGCGGTGACATTCCAGTCAATGCTCCGGATATCATCGCCCGGCTGGTATTCTCTCACTTCGCTGAAAGCCATGCCGCGGCCTTTGAAAGCAGAATGATATTCACCGGAGAAAATGTGGCTGGATAATCCCCGTGTTTTAATTTCAATCTTGCGGACTTTCTTTAATAGTTCCTGTGTTTCCATTTTTTATGGAACTTCCACTGCATTTAATACTTCGTTAATAATATTTTCCTGTGTAATGTTTTCGGCTTCGGCTTCATAAGTCAGGCCAATCCGGTGTCTCAGTACATCATGACAAACAGCGCGGACGTCTTCAGGAATGACATATCCTCTGCGCCTTATAAACGCAAAAGCCTTTGAAGCAAGGGCAAGATTAATGCTTGCGCGCGGTGATCCTCCATAATTAATGAGCTGATCTAATTTCGGCAACTTATTTTCTTTAGGAGAACGGGTAGCAAAAACAATGTCAAGAATATATTTTTCAATTTTTTCATCCATGTAAACTTCGCGCACTGCCTTTCGTGCATTCATAATATCTTCTGTTTTCAGAATGGGGTTGATGGTAATTCCATCAGGAGCAAGATTCTGCCGGATAATTAATTTTTCTTCTTCCCTGTTCGGGTAACCGACTACAATTTTTAACATGAAACGGTCCAGTTGCGCTTCAGGTAGAGGATAAGTTCCTTCCTGCTCCAATGGATTTTGAGTGGCAAGGACAAGAAAAGGCTCCTCCAGCTTAAACGTCTGATCACCTATCGTAACTTGCTTTTCCTGCATCGCTTCAAGCAAAGCGCTTTGCACTTTGGCGGGAGCACGGTTGATTTCATCCGCCAAAATAAAATTCGCGAAAATGGGTCCTTTCCTCACCGTAAATTCTTCTTTTCGCTGGTTGTAAATCATTGTTCCGATCAAATCAGCCGGCAGCAAATCAGGCGTGAATTGTATGCGGCTGAATTTTGCATGGATGGAGGAAGCCAGAGATTTTATTGCGAGCGTCTTTGCCAAACCGGGAACACCTTCCAGTAATAAATGCCCGTTCGAGAGTAAACCAATCAAAAGGCGCTCAAGCATATATTTTTGCCCGACAATCACTTTTCCTATTTCCATGTTGAGCAAGTCAACAAAAGCGCTTTCACGCTGAATTTTTTCGTTAATTTCTTTTATGTCCATCATAATTTTGTCTGTGAAATTGTATGTTGCAAATTTTTCGTAAAATGAATGAATACAAAGTGAAACAGCAAGTTAATGTTCTGTTAAAATTTTTTCGAGGTGCAAATTTAAACTCAGTAAAGTAATGTGAGTGTTAATGTTTAGTTAAAATGAAAACGCAAAGTCTTATTTTTGGAAACTGAAAATTCCTGTCAGAACGCTTTTTCAGTGTCCTGCCAGGTAATTAAAATTAAAATTCTGAACTTATTATGCCCCGTTATTTTCTTGAGTTTTGCTTTAAAGGGACGCATTACAGCGGATGGCAAATCCAGGACAATGCAGTTTCTGTCCAGGAAAAAATTAACCGTGCATTATCTGTTCTGCTTAACACTGAAATTGAAACCATCGGCTGTGGAAGAACAGATGCGGGGGTTCATGCAAAACAATTCTTTGCGCAATTTGATTCAGCGAATGAAATAAACGATAAATATAAATTTGTGCATCAGCTGAACAGCCTGCTTCCGAATGATATTTCTATTTTTGATTTTTATCCTGTAAAGGAAGCTGCAAGTGTAAGATTCAATGCAATTTCCCGGACGTATGAATATTATTTATGCCGGGGTAAAAATCCGTTTTTAAAAGAATACGTTGCAGCCATGTTTTATGATGTGGATGTTCCTGCATTGAATGAAGCATGTAAAATTCTTTCAGAATATAACGATTTCAAATGTTTCAGCAAGTCAAGGACGCAGGTAAAACATACTATCTGTAAAATATCGGAAGCAAAATGGGAAGAGAAAAACGGGTTTCATAAATTCACTATTTCAGCAAACCGGTTTCTGAGAGGAATGGTGAGAGCGATAGTAGGAACGTTGCTTCAAATTGGAAAGCGGGATTTAACACTGGAAGATTTCAAAAAAATAATTGAAAACAAAGAACGGTCCGCAGCAGGTGCTTCAGTGGATGCATGCGGATTGTATCTTTCAAAAATTGAATATCCGTATTTAAAAATTGACAGAGAGTTTGAATTTCCGTTTGATGTCAGAAGTCAGAAGTCTGAAATCAGAGATCGGAAATCAGAAATAAAAAATTATTAATTCGTTATTCGTTGATGGCTACCATTACCGGCAAAGCATTTGATTTTCCCATTTTAAAAAGAGTTTTCACATTTGTAGCGCCTTACAGGAAAACTTTTTATTTAACCGTTTTTCTCACTTTGTTAATAGCGGGGATTTCCCCTTTGCGCCCGTGGCTTACACAAATTACACTCGATAAGTATGTGGCTGTTTCTGACAGTGAAATGTTGTTATGGATGACCCTGCTGATGTTCGGAATTTTATTGCTTCAGTCAGCCATGCAATTCTACCATAATTACATGGTCAATCTCCTGGGACAGCAGGTAGTGAAAGATATGAGAGTAAAATTGTATTCCACGATTTTGAATTTCCGTTTGAAATATTTTGACACCACTCCCATTGGCACATTGGTAACAAGAGAAATTTCAGACATGGAAACGATTGCCGATATTTTTTCAGAAGGACTGATCATTATCATTGGTGACATCATCACCCTTCTTGTAATTATTGCATTCATGTTTTTTACAGACTGGAGATTAACACTCATCAGCCTTAGCGCAATCCCTTTTTTAGTAATTGCCACGCGCATTTTTCAAAACAAAATCAAAGATGCTTTTAAGGATGTCCGGACGCAAGTGGCGCATCTGAACACGTTTGTCCAGGAGCACCTTACAGGAATGAAAATCGTTCAAATGTTTAACAGGGAAGAAGAAGAAATGAAGCGGTTTGATAAAATAAACATAGCGCACCGTGATGCTAATATCCGCTCCGTCTGGTATTACAGCATTTTTTTTCCTGTAGTAGAAATCCTTTCCGCCATATCTATCGGTTTGCTTGTGTGGTGGGGCGCGCATGGTGTTATTAAAGGGATGACGAGTTTTGGTAACCTGGTTGCATTCATTATGTATATCAATTTGCTTTTTCGCCCCATTCGTGAGCTGGCGGATAAATTTAATACGCTGCAAATGGGAATGGTAAGCTCTGAAAGGATTTTTAAAATTCTTGATGAACCTGCGGCAGTCTCTCATAATAAAGGAACCATACCGGCTGACGCAGTGAAAGGAAGCATTGTTTTTAAAAATGTATGGTTCTCTTATGATGATGAAAATGCAGAATGGATTTTAAAGGATGTAAGCTTTGAAGTTGATGCCGGCAGCACGGTTGCTTTTGTGGGCGCTACAGGTGCTGGAAAAACCACCATCATTAATTTGCTTAATCGCTTTTACGAAATTAAAAAAGGATCTATTTTACTGGATGGAGTGGATATAAGAGAATATGAGTTGTATTCATTGAGAAGCAAAATCGGTTTGGTCCTGCAGGATGTATTTTTATTTTCTGATTCTATAGCCAATAATATTTCACTTAATAATCCCGGCATTACCATGAAACAAATCAGGGAAGGTGCGGAAAGAGTAGGAGCGGAAAGTTTTATTGAAAAACTTCCCGGCACTTATGATTTCAATGTTCAGGAACGCGGTGGCATGTTATCTATGGGGCAAAGGCAACTGATTTCTTTTATAAGAGCCTATGTTTACGATCCCAGAATTTTAATTCTTGATGAAGCTACTTCCTCCATTGACTCAGAATCGGAGGAATTGATTATTAAGGCGACAAAAGTTTTAACAGAGAACCGCACATCGCTTGTAATTGCACACCGTCTTGCCACCGTTCAGAATGCCGATAAAATAATTGTTCTTGATCATGGTGAAATAAAAGAAACAGGAACGCACCAGGAGCTTTTGAAAAAAAGCGGATTGTATAAACAGCTTTATGAAATACAGTTTAAGAGGCTGGCAGAAGCCTGATATTTTAAAGAGTTCTGCAGCGGATTTTAATTTTTGCTACTTTTTTTTCCTGTTCTGGCTATAAGTGAAAAAAAATAATAACATTCGTGTGATTATATAAGAAGCCCAGGCAGTGAATTTCCAAAAAATATTTTTTTGTTTTTCGTAATTTTCATTGGTTACCTGTTCACAATCATTTTTAAGGATAGTATCAAATTCACTTGTCAGAGTTTTTATAAAGTGATCACTTTTTATATCCAGGTTAAGTTCAATGCTTGCGTAAGCGCTCAGGTTATTTACATTATAAGAACCGATGGAAGCCCATTCATCATCACAAACGGCAACTTTTGCATGCAGCACTGTTTTCTTATATTCATATATTTCAATATTGTTCCTGAGCATCCACGCATACCAATATCGCTCAGCATATTTAGACAAGGCAATATCGGAAACTCCGGCAAGAATCACCCTTATTTTGACACCTCTCCTTAAAGCTGCTTTTAAGCGAATCCTGAAAATATTCCCGGGTAAAAAATAGCTTGACATGATCGTAATATTTTTTTTCGCTTTGTTAAACATTTCAATATAGCTTTTTGAAATGTCATGTTTACCGCGCACCCAGTCATTTCTTCGTACACGAACTAATGTATGGTCATTGTTTTTTGAATTTTTAAAAAATATTTTTTTTTCTTCGTTAACTAATTTTTTATCGCGTGATTTTCTGCCCCAAACTTTAACGCAGGTTTCGTTCAGGGTAATGCAAGCCTGTCCTTCCACAAGCACTGCAAAATCAAGCCATGCGGGAGTATTGTTAATATCGTTATACCGGTTTGCGATGTTTAATCCTGCAACAAGCCCGATCTTTTCATCTGCCACGGCCACTTTATGATGCAGTCGTCTTCCAAAATAAAATTTTGAACTGCTGAAAAAAGGTTCAAACCAACGGAATGAAATACCTCCTTCTGTAAGTCGTTTAATAAAATCCTCCGGCAAAGAATTGGAAGCGTAGCCGTCTAATAACAAAAAAACTTTTACATTTCGTTTTACAGCTTTGAGCAATGCATTGCAAATTCTCCTCCCCGTGTCATCATCATCAATAATGTAGGTTTGAAAATGAATTTTTTTTTCAGCATTATTAATTAGCTGTTCCAGTAAATCAAAATAATCTTTTCCTCCGCGTATTAACTTAACTTTGTTATTGGGATTATAAGCTGACGAAATTTTTCTTCTTCTGAAACGCATAGGTTCGAATAACGAATTTGTACGAATTTACGAATAACCAATTTTTAAAAAGGCATTTTTAAAATGTTAAAAGCCTTCAACTTTAAACGGAGGTAGTTATTCAAAACTTTACATTCAGTCTAAAATTGATGGTCCGGGCTGAAAGGTATTCCGGTACGGCATAATAGCGGTTTGTAACGTCAGCAATCCATAAATAAGAAACCGTATTGCTAACCTGTAAAAGATTAAAAACTTCAAGGCTCAGCCAAAGCGATTGTATGTGATTTGCAAATTTGAGCCGGTGTTTTTTAGGGCTGTCTTCATCAATAAAAGTTTTTGAAAAACCAAGATCCACTCTCCTGTAATCAGGAAAACGCAAAATATCATTATAACGGTTCCGGCCAGGGGGGCCGAAAGGTAATCCCGTTCCATATATTAAGCTCAGGTGCATTTTGTAGGACGGAAACTTAGGAAGATAATCCTGGAAAAACATGCTGAAAGTAACGCGCTGGTCAGTGGGGCGCGCAATGTAGCCGGGTTCATGACGGATACTGTCAGCCGCCACCTGATCAAATGTATAACCCGGAATAATTTTTTCGCCATCGCTGTTATATTTATCATAGTAGAAATCACCGGTAATATCCTCCTTAGTCTGAAGAATGGACATGCTGATCCATGATTCAGTGTTTTCGATAAATTCACCATTCACACGAAGATCAATTCCTGTTGCATATCCTTTTGAATTGTTATTTGCCATATACCTTATGCGCAGGTTTTCTATTTTGTAAGGAACAAGATCGTCCAGTATCTTGTAATAAATTTCAGAGACAAATTTGAATTCACGGCCCCAGGCAAGGAACTGGTAGTCGCTTCCTGCAACAAAATGAATGGAACGCTGGGCTTTTAAATCAGCATTGATTTTTCCGTCCTGGTCGCGAAGTTCGCGATAGAAGGGAGGCTGGTAATAAAACCCGGTGGCAGCACGAAAAACAAAGTTGTGTTTCTTTTTCCATTTTGGTTTATAAGAAAACGAAACGCGGGGGCCACCGACAATATCTTTATTCAAATCCCAATATGTTGCACGTATGCCGGCAGATAGTGTTACTTTTTTTTCAGCGCCAAGCGTCCAGTTATCTTCAAGATATCCGCTGTAACGGTTGGAGACTACCCCGATTCTTGTTTTCAAAACATTTTGCAAAGTAACATTTTGCAAATACGGACCGGGCAGCCCGACACTGTCACGGGGATGCGGAAGAGAATAACCTGCTGAATCCACATATTTCCATTCGCTCAGCTCATCAGCAATATCTTCATGCTGGAATTTGATCCCCCATTTTAATTCAGAAGTATGATAGGAATAACTTCCTTTATGCTCGGCATTGTAAACAATTCCATCCAGTGAGTTTCGCGCATGATCGAGGTAAGAGCCAACGCCCCGGTTAAATGCTACTTCTGAAAACTGGTCAGATCCGAGATCGCGTTCAAGTTCATCAAGATAATACTGCCCGAGAATATCAAATTTTTCACTTTCTACAGTATGAAATACAGAGGTGATGAGTTTTAATTTCAAACGGTCATTTACATAATGCGTAAGCGAAAGCGCTCCCATCTCTGTTGTATATTCATCCACTTCCTGGCCGTCAAAATAAACAGTGAGGCGCAATGCCTGGTTGATATTACCAAAATCAGTTTCCCGGTTAACGGGTACAACATTGTATTTATTTTTGGAATAATTGCCAAGAAATGCAAGCTCTGTTTTTTTGGAAAGCTGGTAAGTGAGGTAAGCTTGTCCATCCGCAAACGATGGCTTGTATTCACCTTTTGTATCAAGCGATTTCAGAAGGTACTGGTTCGATTTATACCGGATGCCGGTAAGATAAGTGAGCTTTTTATTTTTTGAAACGCCTTCCAGGTGCAATCCGCCACCGAGAAGACTGGCATTGAAGGATCCTCCGAACGATCGCGGTTTGCGGTATTTAATATCAAGGACGGATGACATTTTATCACCGTAAACAGCATCGAATCCGCCTGCGGAAAATAAAATATTTGAAACCATGTCGGAATTAATAAAGCTCAACCCTTCCTGCTGGCCGGAGCGCACCAGGAACGGACGGTAAATTTCAATGTCGTTTACATACACAAGATTCTCATCATAGTTTCCACCGCGGACAGAATAAGCCGAACTTAATTCATTATTTGAAATAACACCGGGAAGTGTTTTCAAAACATCTTCAAAATTTCCCGATACAGTTGGCAGCTGGCTGATAGACTTTATATCAATCCGGGTCAATCCTTCCTGCCTGGATTTTTCATCAATGATATAAACGGGAGAGAGCAGTGCAGGAGTCAGGGTCATTGATTTGTTCAGCTCGCGTTTTTCATTTGCCGACAGGGTGACCGCTATTTGTTCGGTTTTAAATCCTATATATGAAAACACAATTGTGATTTCTTTTTCTGCCGGAACGGTCAGGGTGTATTTCCCATTATCATCCGTAGCAGCAGCGCCTGGTTCTCCAAACACCGAAACGTTAACCTGTGAAAGTACTTTGTCGTTTTTGCCCTTTACCGTGCCATAAATAGTTGCAGTTCTCTGAGCAAATGAATTAAATGCAGAGAATGAAAAAAATAAAATTAAAAATACATTAAAAGCTTTTTTGAAATGCACGCGGTTTATAATCAGGAGTCAGTAGTCAGCAAATATACTATTCGTAAATTCGTACATATTCGGATTCGTTGATGTTAATGTTACTCATCATACTTGTCTTTCTTTCTTTTGAAATCTCCGTTTTTCCATGACTGTATGAATTGCGCCCATGCAATCGGGTTCAGCAAATTGTTTTTCGGCAATTGCCCTGCCGAATAGAGGCGGCTGTATTGCTGCTGCATCTGGTATTTGAATGTGAGGCTTCCATCCACGGGAAGTGATTCAGCAATTTCTTTCATGTTGCGGTCGCTCAGGTTTTTTCTTGCGCGAACCAGGTCATCATCCGGAACACTTGCATTGAGAAATGCCTGCTTGAATTGTTCCTTTGAGGGCCATGGAAAGATAACGGCTTCTTTTAACTGAATAGTATCAGGAATTAAAACCTGGATGAGCGAATAACGGTTTTCTTTGAGCGAATCGGGAATAATATAAAAATTTCGCCTGTAGCCGATGGAAGAAAACTCGATGGTGTCGTTCAGCCGTGCAACGAAGGAGAAGAATCCGTAATAATCGCTGATAGTTCCCCGGTAGGTTCCTTTTATCATTACGTTCGAAAAGGGAATGGGGTGGAGGCTGTCGCGGTTTACAACCACTCCTGAAAACTGGATAAGGTTTTTATCGTCTGTTTGTGAGAACGCTGCGTTGCAGGATGCAAGCAGGGTCAGGCAAATAAAATATTTTTTAAATAGCTGTTTTTTCATCATGGCAAAGTTATTAAAATAAGAATTGGCGGAAAGCAATGGATTTAATTACAAACGGATGCCTGAAGAACTTAAAATGTTTAAAAATAGTATTTGCAAAAGGAAACTATTTAACACCATAAAACGCCCGTATAAAAAATGACACTTACTGATAATGGCAATATGATTTCAGAAAATTCCTTAATTATTTTTTAGCGTGCAGTGAAGTCCGTCTTCCTGCAAAACAATAATAAAGAACGCTGAGCAAAAAATCAGAAATGACTTATTTTGGTTGTTGAACTGTATTCATCGTCAGCAAATATTTTAAAACTAACTCCTCCTGCTTGCTGTCAATTTTTGCTTTCTTCGCCATCTTAGGCAACACATTTCTTACTTCCTCCTCGGATTTAGTAAAAGGCCTTTTCAGTGAGTGACACTTGTTGCAATTCCCTTCAAAAATTGCTTTCCCTTCGTTGAGCTCTGCAAGCGTAGTTCCCGGGAATTTTTGTGCAGCACGTTCGGCATCAGTTTGTGAAGGGGCAAGGGGTTTGTAAGCAGCGCATGCCATTAAGAATGTTACGCAAACGAGTATAATTATTTTTTTCATTTTTGTTTTTTGTTTTAACAAAAATAAAGCTTTTTTGATTTAATTTTCAGAAAAAAATAAAAAAGCAGCCGGGAATAAGAAAATAAAATTATTTGAAGAAAATATGGCAACGATTGTTATAAAAAAGGAATCCGTTGATTTTTTGAAAACACTTTCAAAAGACAATAACCGCGACTGGTTTAACAGGCATAAAGACAAGTACATGGAAGCGCAGGAAAATATGATTGCTTTTGCAGATGCATTGTTGTTTGAAATGAACAGGCATGATAAAATAGAAACACCTTCGGGTAAAAAAAGTTTGTTCAGGATTTATAAGGACGTTCGCTTTTCAAAAGATAAAACACCCTATAACTCACATTGGAGTGGCGCTTATAAAAGAGCGACAAAAAAGCTGAGGGGAGGTTACTATTTCCATATCAAGCCCGGAAATTCTTTTTTAGCAGGAGGTTTTTGGGGTCCTGAACCGGGCGATTTAAAAAGAATAAGACAGGATATTGAATCAAATTACAAGGACTGGAAAAAAATGCTTGCAAACAAAACGCTGATAAAAACATTTGGAAAGCTGACCGGTGACCGGTTAAGTTCAGCACCGCGCGGCTATGCTAAAGACCATCCGGCTATTGACTTGTTGCGATATAAACAATTTATTTTGAAACATGAGTTTACTGATAAAGAAGTATGCAGCCCGGATTTTGTAAGTAAAGCAAATGATGTATTTAAAAAAATGCGCCCGTATTTTAATTTTATGAGTGAAGTGCTGACTACGGATGCAAATGGAGTATCTCTTATTGGTTGATAAAAACCAACATCTTAGCTTGAATTTCCCAAAATCAACTGTTTTTGAAAAATGAATTCTTCTTCTGATAATATTCCGGCATTCCTGAGTTTGCCTAATTTTTCCAATTGCTCAAGATTATGCCCGATTTTATTTTGTC
>DATEMK010000312.1:0-24384 GCA_035275625.1 Bacteroidia bacterium | reverse complement strand
CCCTTTTCTTCAGTGACCGGTGTCGGGGCAAAATCATGGGTGAATAAATCTTCCGGTCTTGGATCCTCCGCCTTTGCAGCGAGATGGTAGTCTTCATTCACCATTTGCTTAGACGCTGCTTCCATTTCATTCAACTCATTTTCATCAAAACCAAAACTCATCAATTGTTTTTTGAAAAAAGGAAACGGATCGCGCTTTGCCTGTTCTTCAAGATCGTCACGGTACCATTCTTTTCTTACACCTGAAGTGTGATGATTTAACAACGGAACTTTTGCATGAATTAAAAACGGCCTGCGTTCTTTGCGGACTATTTCAATCACCTCCTTTACCACTTCAAAACATTTTATAAAATCATTTCCATCATTAATTGTGCGTGTTTCAAGCCCTTTAAAACCGCGGGCATATTCCGTGGCATCCATTGCACGAAACTCTTTTGCATTGGCTGATATGTCCCACTCATTATCCTGCACCAGGTAAATGACCGGAAATTTTTTAAGCACTGCCATCTGGAAAGCTTCCGCCACTTCGCCTTCCGTTATGGAGGCATCTCCCAGCGAACACACCACTAACGGCCTGTCACTACCCTGGTAAGGATGAATGTTCTGCTTTTCAAGATATTGAATTCCCATGGCGACACCCGTGGCAGGAATCGCCTGCATGCCGGTTGCAGATGATTGCATGGGAATTTTAGGCATGTCATCACGCTTCAAACTCGGATGCGAATAATAAAGCCTCCCTCCTGAAAAAGGATCATCACGTTTTGCCATCAGCTGCAGCATCAGCTCATACGGCTTCATGCCGATGGCAAGCAGCATGCTGTCATCACGGTAATAGGGTGAAAGGTAATCCTGCGGTTTCAGCTGCAGGCCCGTTGCAAGCTGGATAGCTTCATGCCCGCGCGAAGTGGCATGTACATATTTTGAAGTAAAAGATGCATTGGCTTCATACAACTCGGTCATCGCCTTCGCAATGCACATCAGTTCAAAAGCTTTGAATAATATTTTTTCCTCTGCCGGTAAATTCAACCTTGTTTTTTCAGTGATCATTTTATTTATAAAGAAAAATAAAGCAAAGAAATGAAAAAAGATTAAGAGGGGAAGATTGAGTTTTTAATACACGGCTTAAATTCCTCCTTTCAATCCTGCATTTTCAGCTCATGCTTCGGACACTTTTAGCTCATCCTCTCCTTCACAGGGATGGGATGGTACTTTTTCACAACGTAAAAAATCTCCTGAAGGAGTTTATTACTGGATACTATCTTTCCACACTAACTGTTCAACCCCGGAAAAAAAAGATTTTAAGGGATTTGTTCATTTGATAAGATAACTATGGCCTTGTGCGGAAGCATCCCTCCCCTCCGGAGGGCAATCCGCCAGTGGCGGATTGAGCCAGCCTGTGCTATGTCTTAGGCGGGCTTCTCATTATTTTCAGATATTTGTATTGAAAATGAGGAATGGGTGATTTCACATAATAATTACAACCCAACTCTTTAGCTACTAAAAGCCTTTGATACATGGAATTAATAGAAATAATAAAAAAATACATTACACAAAAAGATACCGATTATGCAATCCTAATCAATGGAGCATGGGGAAGCGGAAAAACTTTTTTTTGGCGAAATACAATTGCAAAAGCAATCTCTGAAATGGAGTATGGGAAAAGTGATGAAGGATCATCAATTATGTATTCACCATTGTATGTCAGCTTAAATGGCTTATCCAAAATTGATCAACTTGATAAAAAAATATTCGTTGAATTAAATCCTTTTTGGAAAAAGAAAGGTGTGAAAGTTATAACCAATATTGCAAAAATTGCACTGAATAAAATTATTAATCTTAGTGAGGAGCAGGAGGATGAATTTATTAAATTAATGAATGTGTCTAAAGATAAGATCTTATGTTTTGATGATTTAGAAAGGTTGGACACTGAATTATTAAATGAAGTATTCGGGTATATTAATTTATTCACGGAACATGATAATTTAAAGATTATAGTTATTGGTGATGAATTAAAATTAAAAAATGCACTACATAATTATAAAAGTATAAAAGAAAAACTGATAAGATTTACTTATGAATTCAAACCAATTATAAGGGATATTTTTTCTGAATTTGTTAAAGGGTACTCCCAAAATTATTTAGAGTATCTAAAAACAAAAAAAGATTTTATTTGTGAATTATTTGAAAAAGGAAACCATTCTAATCTTCGGAGCTTGAAATTTCTTTTAGATCTTTTTGAAAGTATTTATTATACAATAAAAAATGATCCAGTGATTGAAAATAATTATTATGACTTTATACTTGATAGATTATTACTGTTTGCCACTACATATACTATTGAATATAAAATTAATGAGGATGATAAAGTTTTGGAGAGTTTATCGAATTTAAGTAGTGAGAATATCGTAAATCGTATTCACATAGATTTTGAAAAACTTATTGAACAAAAGTATGGCAAGGGCAAAGAAATAGAAAGTGAAGAAAGTCCAAAATTTTATGAAATATTCAGAAAAAAGTATTTACCATTTTATGATGTATTGTATGATTATTATGATATGGTTGCAACATATTTGCATACAGGATTTTTAAATAAAAGTGCATTAGTTGCCCTCTCATCAGAAATTCAGAAAACCGTTAAATCTAAAGAAGCAAGCCATGAAGCTTCTTTAATATCCAGACTTACAAATATTTTAGTACTGAAAGATGAAGAATTTGATCCTTTAATTAAAGAAATAAAAGAGGAAGTGCTAAAAGGAAGCTTTCTGCTAACAGTTTATCCTAACATTTTTATACAACTTCTTCATATAGAGAGTCAAGGAATAAATGGATTCAAAATTGACGATTCAATATTTGATATTTTTGAGGCAGGAATGAGAGCGTCATTGAATAAATCAACCTATTATGAACAATTTCAAATTATGATTCCAGATATTCGTGGTGGCAATGCGAAGTATGATAGAATAAAGCATTTAGCAATAGAATTAAATGAATCACTTCATGATAATATTCTAAAGGACAAGTCAGAGAATCTTCTGAATTTAATTAAAAATGAAAAATGTAATGACTTGCTATTTTTTCTTGCTTCTGAAGCTGATAAGTTCAATCCTTATTTTATGCAAGTTGATGCAAAGATTTTTTTTGATTTATTAAAACATAGCTCAAATAATTGTTTAAATCATTTTCATGATGGCTTAAAGAAAAGGTATAACTACCAAACAATATCCGATACAATCCGTGATGAGAGCCAATTTTTTCAAGAATTGAAAAAATTGATCGATACATATTTGTTAAACAAAGAAAATAAACCAATCAGCGAAGTTTTATTAGCAAAAATTTCAATGGTCATTGAACGACTTTTAATGCTGAAATGAATTCAGTTGAGAATGGAGCGTTGAAACTTTGTTAAGACATAAATTGAAAATCCTAATCTAACAATCTTTCCTGTAAAATTTCCAATTTCAATCCTGCATTCTTATCCCGTAAAAACAAAATTTGCACTGCTTGCCTCCTCCAGGAATTTTTCACCTTCTGGAGTAATGCTGTAATGACAGCCCGTACCGCGGCCACTGCTTGTCATAAACCCAAAGTCAGTAAGCTTTGCAACGTACCTGAACCCCGAAACGGCAGTTACGCCACATGCTGCAAATAATTCATCAGGCTTACAACCAATTTTTTCATAAAGATGAATTAACATATTTGCCTGGCGCTTAAGAGAAGGTAAATTTTTCCTGTTTCTTTGTTTCAAATTTTTATAAGCATAATAAATTTTGTGGAAAGCTTCTTTGTAACAGTGCTCTTCTTTTAAGTTTTGTTTGTTTAAAAAAAACAAGGCAGGAACTTTACGCATCCTGTTTTCTATAATCCGTTTGTTTAATTCTTTTACATGATTAATTTCATCTCTCCATATTTTTATCAATTCCTCCTCATTAAAATTTCTATTGTGCGTTAAATTATAGCGGTAATGCAAACGTTCAAGTAAAATTTTCTTATTGATCATTTTACCATTGCACTCTATCTCGTCATTGCTGTTATCAATCTGTGAAGCATTATTATCCGCAAGTGATTTAGTATTTCCAGTTACAGAAAGTTTATTGTCTTTTTTCTTCCTGCTCTTATCATTGACGGATGTCTTCTTATCAGGCACAGGCAAATTATCATCAATGATCTTCGTATTGTTATCAATGACAGAAGTATTATTATCAGAGTCCGAAAGATTACCATCAATGACAAAAGGGAAACTGTTAATTACAGAAAGATTATTATCAATTACCCGGACACTATTATCAGTGATGAGCGATAAAACATCATTGATGAAGCGGTCATCTTCATTTACCTGAAGATTATTCCTTTTGAAATGAAGCTTGCCGTTATTTCCAAGCAATACGGTGCTGTTTATTTGCATGAGGCTGGCATTTTGACGCATCAGCTCTGCATTGCTGCGTTGCAGCTCACCGATAAGGCGCATTGCTTCGCTTAATTGGAGCTTTAACAGGGCTTCATTTGATGCACTGGTGGCTTTTCCTTTGGAGATTTGCTGAGTTTTCATTGTAATTGCTCTGAAGTTTGATAGTTTCTTACGGAGTTGAATAAAAAAAAGTTTTAAATAATTCTTAACCCCTGAACACTTTTTACAGAACACTTTTTAAAATTCACCCAGGCAGTTTGCCTGAATTCTTTATCACCACAAAAAAAAACACAGGAATATTTGCATAAGTTAAACTTAATTCTATTTTTACAGTCCCAATTAAAGTTAAATTAACCCGTTTCCTGCTCCTGCTAAAACCCATCTCACCATGAATAAAAGACTACTTTGCAGTATTGCTTTAATCATTTCCCTTCTCGGTATTTCCACCGTCTCCCGCGCCACCCACATCATGGGAGGAAGCATCAATTACACCTACCTCGGGCTGGATTCCGCCACCGGCAATTACAGGTACCTCGTTAACATTTACCTTTTCAGGTTATGCGATGCAGGCTCCTCGCTGCTGCCTATTGATATGAACCTGGGAATATATGAAGACGATACGCTCAACCCCGGTGGCGACAAGCTGCTTGTCGTAAGCACTGTCATTCCGTTAGTTCTTCAGCAGGCCATTACACCTCCCAATGCAAACGATTCCTGCACCTTTGCTCCCAACGTGTGTGTGGAAGAAGGTATTTACGAGGATACTGTTTCCGTGCCGCCAAACGGCATCGGTTATTATTTTATTTCAGACCGCTGCTGCCGCAACAACAACATTATAAACCTCGATAACCCCGGTAATGCCGGGGAAGCATATTTTGCCTATGCACCGGAGCCGTCCATGGTAAACAGCTCCCCCACTTTCGCAGTGGATCCCGTTCCGTTTATCTGCAACACCGATACAGTATCCGTGCTTAACCAGGCATTTGATCCCGATGGCGATTCGCTTGCCTATAATTTTGTGGTTCCATATAACGGTATATCTACCGGTGGCAATCCGAATCCGAATCCTCCTGCTATTTATCCCTATCCTGTTCCATTAGTGCAATATGCCCCCGGCTACAGCCTGACCGATCCGTTTGGCGCAACCGGCTACATCAGCATGAACAGCGCAACCGGGCTTGCACAGTATTACGCGCCTAACCAGGGCTTTTATGTAATAGCGGTTGAAATTTCAGAATACCGCAACGGGGTGCTGATTGGCATTTCAAGAAGAGACATACAGGTTATTGTAATTCCGTGCCCGATAAATCCGCCACCTGTATTATCGTCCAGCACCTCACAAACAACTTATACCATTGAAGAAGGAGACACGTTGTGTTTCAATATG
This sequence comes from Bacteroidia bacterium, assembly GCA_035275625.1. Lineage (GTDB taxonomy): Bacteria > Bacteroidota > Bacteroidia > AKYH767-A > OLB10 > DATEMK01. The sequence goes on along the minus strand of DATEMK010000312.1, from coordinate 18,593 downwards.
CAGTTCGATGATCCCAATGGTGACAGTATATATATTGCACACATTGGTGCTATATTTGATACTACTATTACCAATCCTGCTGCTACATTCATTGACAGCTCAGGGGCAGGGATAGCTTCAGGGCAGTTTTGCTGGGAAACTTCCTGTGACCAGGGAAATGCCGTCCCTTATCAATTCAGCGTTATTGCTACTGATAACGGATGCCCGGCAAAAGTTACCAATATAGTTTACACGATTAATGTTCAGAATACAATACCGCCTGCTGCCATCATCGGGCCCGATACATTGTGCAGCAGCGGAAGCTTTGGCATCATATACAGTGTCCTCCAGTCGGGGGATTACACCTATTTCTGGGTCATTGATAACGGAACTATTATCGGCTCCAATACAGGGGACAGCATTCTTGTTAATTTCAACGGAACAGGGACGACAGTCATTTCGGTATCATCCGTAAACCATAACGGATGCGTATCAGATTCCATTGCACAAAAGGTTGTTATAAGCCCCAATCCTTCTGCCGTGGCGGGACCGGATGTAACAATCTGTTCAGGTGATACGGTAACCATTGGTTCCCCCTCAACTCCCGGTTATGTTTATTTATGGACTCCTGCCACAGGCCTCAGCAGCGCCACCATTTCCGATCCTGTTGTTACATTAATCAATACGGGAACCACACCCACCACTACTACTTATATTCTTACCACGACTCTTGGCGCATGCACAAATTCAGATACCGTGGTTGTCACTGTCAATCCGCGCCCTGCGCTTGCAGGCGGCCCTGATGTTACCTTATGTTCGGGAGATACAGTCCAGATAGGTACTCCTAACGTTGCCGGAAATACTTATACATGGACTCCCCCGACAGGACTCAGCAGCACTACAATTTCTGATCCGACCGTTACACTGACAGATACCACCGGTTTGCCATACACTGTACAATATGTTGTGGTAACACAAAATATTTACGGATGTTCTTCCACAGATACTGTTAATGTAACTGTAAACGTTATACCTGTTGCTGCGGCAGGAAATGACACTTCATTCTGCAGTGGTGATCCCGTAACTATAGGCGGACCTCCCGTTGCAGGTTATTCTTACTTATGGACACCTGCTGCAGGGCTCAGCAGCAATACAATCAGCGATCCTATAGTTACGCATGTTAATACTTCAGGGCAAAACGATACTTTATATTTTATATTAACAGTTTCACTCAGCTCTTGCACCGGCCAGGACACTGTAATGGTAATTGTAAGGCCAAGCCCGGTTTCAAATGCAGGGCCTGACCAGACAGTCTGCGGAAGCGCTACGATTCAGTTAGGCACAACATCCACAACAGGCTATTCCTATTCCTGGACACCATCTGCAGGATTGAACGACTCTACTATTTCTGATCCGATACTGACAGTCAGTAATTCAGGAACTACACCGGACACGCTTGTTTATATAGTGACAACAACTTTAAATGGTTGTGTTACGACCGATACGGTACTGATCATCTCCGGGCCCGAACCAACAGCAGTTGCCGGTCCTGACACAGTTATCTGCAGCGGCAACAGTGTTGTTATCGGTTCCTCTTCAACACCCAACTATGTATATACCTGGACACCGGGAACCGGGCTGAGCAGCACTACTGTAAGCAACCCTACGCTAACCCTTATTAATACATCCGGGGTGCCTGATACGGTTTATTACATTGTATCAACTGACTTGTTCGGCTGTGTTGACAGCGACACTATCATGATTATTGTAAATCCAAACCCTGTTTCAAATGCAGGGCCTGATGTCACGCTTTGCAGTGGGGATACAATACAGCTGGGAACATCTTCAACAACAGGATATACTTATTTATGGACTCCTGCAGCGGGTTTGAGCAACACCACTATCTCCGATCCGATACTGATAGTTAGTAACACAGGCTCCACTCCAATCGCTATTACTTATACGGTTACAACCAATCTTAATGGCTGTATAACAACTGATGATGTTACTATCACGATTAATCCGCAACCTAATGTTTCAGCTTCAGCTAATCCAACTTCAATTTGTATTGGCGGCTCTGCTACCTTAATAGCAACAGGAGCAACAGGCTACAGCTGGGCGCTTGCAACATCACCCGGAAACCCTGTCAGCACCGATTCAGTATTTGTAGTGAACCCTGCTGTAACAACCACCTATATATTAACCGGCACCAACGGGTTCTCCTGTTCTAATTCCGACACCATTACAATTACTGTGAATCCGCTGCCGCTTGTTCAGATTACTGCTGCTCCTCTTGATTCAATATGTGTTGGTGATACTTTGACATTAACAGCAACCGGGGCCACAAACTACACATGGAGCATTTTAGGCGGCCCAAACATCGGGACCGGTTCAAGCATACAAGTTTCCCCGGTTACAGCCACTACCTATGTAGTAGTTGGTACAGACGGAAGTTTATGCACTAATTCGGATACCATTACAATTATAGTAAACCCGGCAGCGACTCTCAGCAGCATATCCGGAACATTATCAGTTTGCCCCGGGGTTACGGGTGTTCAGTATTGGGTAAACAACCCGAATCCAAATTCAACTTATGTCTGGACGGTTACTAACGGAACTATTGCAAGCGGTCAGAACAGTGATACAATCACGGTTGACTGGTCAACTGTTTCAGGAAGCGGCACAGTATCAGTTATTGAAGTAACCGACCACGGATGCCAGTCTGATCCGGTAGTCCTGCCGATAACAATAAATACATTATTAACACCAGTTGCACCAACCGGCCCCACAACGCTTTGCGCCAATGAAGCACAGGGCATAATTTATACTTTATTGAATACCGCAGGAAGCACTTACAATTGGTTTGCACAAGGCGGTGTGATCGTTGGAGGAAACGGGACGAATGTTGCCACCGTTGACTGGACTGTTTCCGGCCCCCAGGTGGTTGCTTTGTGGTACGAAGAAACGAGCGTTACGGCTGTAGATACTTGTTTTGGAACTTCTGATACGCTTTATGTTACAATAAATCCGGCCCCTGCAACAAGCCCCATTTCAGGACCTATAGATGTTTGCATTTCAGATTCCGGCAGTTTCTCCGTTACTAATACAAGCAGCTCTACATATAATTGGCTGATAAACGGGGGCACTATTTTATCCGGTAACGGCACCAATGCTATAACTGCCAACTGGACAGCAAGTGGAACGGTAACTGTCTCTGTAATAGAAACAAATTCTTATGGATGTGTCGGAGATACTGTTTCTCTGACTATAACAGTGCATACACTTCCGGCAGCCAATGCCGGTTCTGATGTTGATGTTTGTACCGGCCAGGGAGTTCAGCTTAATGCATCCGGTGGAGTCAGCTATATATGGTCTCCTCCGGCAGGCTTAAGCAGTACTACTATTTCCAACCCTATAGCCAGCCCGGCTACTTCAACGGTATATATTGTTTTTGTTACGGATACTTTCGGCTGTAAAAACAGCGACAGTGTATTGGTTACTGTAAATAATTTGCCTGTAATTACACTTACTCCGAATTCAGCCGTTTGCATAGGAAGTTCTATCCAGCTTACTGCAGGTGGCGGCAGCACATATCAATGGTCGCCAACCGGCACTCTTAACAATCCGAATATTAATAACCCGGTAGCCACCCCGACAACAACTACAACTTATACCGTTATTGTCATGGATCAGAACACGTGTGTTGATTCAGCCACGGTTACTATCACCGTAAATGCCTTGCCGGCTATTACTGCATCAGGTGATACAACTATTTGTGAAGGAACCAATGCAAACCTTTCGGCAAGCGGAGGAATTTCTTTCAACTGGACACCGGCAGGAACGCTTAATAACAGTACTGTGAGCAACCCGGTTGCTTCACCAACTTCACTCACCACCTACACGGTTACCGGCACAGATGCTAACGGATGCTCTAATACCGATAAGGTAACTGTTCATGTTCACGTGGTGCCGCAGGCTTCATTTACTGTTGAGGATGGTACTCTCAATGCCTTAACCTGCGAAGGATACAAAGGTTCCCTTACGAATACAAGTATTGATGCTAATCACTACCAATGGATTTTTCCGAACGGAACAACTTCGATTTTTGACAATCCGCATGTGCAGCTGAATTTATCCGGGAATAATACTATTACTTTAATAGCCTATAACCAGATGTGTTCCGATACCAGCACCTTAGATTTTATGTCTACAGCAATTTCGCAGTTATTCAGCGTTATGCCAAACGTATTTACTCCTAACGGAGATGGTTCCAATGATCGCTTTAAGCTCGGAACGACTATTCACCTGGCAGATTGCAGTGAATACGAAATATATAACCGCTGGGGGGAAAGGGTATTTAAAAGTACTCCGTCAATGGATCATTGGAATGGAATGAAAGACAATACCGGTAAGTTTATGCCTGAAGGTACTTACTATATAATTGTTAAAATTGCTGACAAATCTTTTAATGGAACAGTTACCATGATCAGAAATAAATAAATCAGATTGAAAATAAATAAAATATAAACCGACACAAATTAATATAAATTTAATTTATATAAAAATGAAAAGACTTCTCTTAAAATTTATCATTGCGGGCACGCTAATGCTTGCTCAATTTATTGACTTACCCGATGCTTCAGCGCAGGTAGTAAACACAGAAAGTTTTGACAGTATTACATTTCCGCCTGCAGGATGGGCTATTACAGGTGGCGCTGGCAGTTTGTGGGTTCGAAGGACTACAGGAAACAACCCTACATGCACCCCTCACAGCGGTGCAGCAATGGCGCGGTTCACCGTATTTATGGGCCCTCCGGGTGACCAGGAATTAATGACAACTCCTGTTATTGATTATTCAGGAGCAAGCGGTTCTATACCCACTGTCAGTTTATGGATATACCGTGATGGCGGTTCCACTGCCGGTGACAGCCTTAGTATTTTTGTTAATACGGCAAATACACTTACCGCGGCTGTACACATTGGCGCGGTTGCCCGAAGCAGGTTTTTTTTCCTGCCCCAGAACGAGCCGGCTGACGGATGGTATCAATACACGTTCAATGTGCCAACTTCATTTAATACAGACACTAATTACATCCTGTTAAATGGCACAGCCCGCGGAGGTGAAAATATTTTTATAGATGACGTAAGCTGGGATGAATACCCTGTAGCGTGTACAAGCGCTTTTACGGCAGGAAATGTCACTGCAAGCGACACACTCATTTGTGGCGGCTCAGGGGATGCCGACTTAGGCCTTACAGGAACCGGTTTAAATGCCGGAGGGCTCACCTATCAGTGGCAATCAGGGCCAACTAATACAGGCCCCTGGACTGATTTTGGAATAAGCGCTGGTACAATTAATACAGGGCCTATTACCACATCAACCTGGTTCAGGTGTTATGTTTCCTGTTCTAATGGCGGTGCTACGGATACAAGTTCCGTTTTATTCATTGAAGTCAGCCCGAATCCTGTTCCTGTTGTAACTATCAATCCCGGGCAGACAGTTAACTTTTGTTCAGGCAGTGATCCCCTGGTTCTCGTGGCAAGCGGAGCAACAACATATACATGGACGCCAAACATTGCAACTAACACGGTTGGTGATTCTGCACTTGCCGCTCCCCTTGTTTCCACTACCTACACTGTGATCGGAATGGATACAACGGGTTGCTCAGGATCAGCAAACATTACTGTAAATGTTGTCGCCTCCCCTATTGCTACTGCAACTGTAAACTTCGATACCATCTGCAGCGGTCAATCTGTGAACCTGCATGCCTTTGTACAGGGACCCCCTTTCGGAATTACTTATGTATGGCAGCCGGGAAACCTGGTCGGACAAAATCAAACTGTAAGCCCTGTTGCAACTACCGTTTATACAGTATCTGCCACTTCAGGCACGACCGGCTGTACGGGTTACGATTCAATAGAAGTTGTGGTTAATCCAAGCCCCGTTGCCGGATTTACCTTCTCTGTAAATAACCTGACGTACACGTTTACAGATACCTCTGCGGGTGCAACATCGTGGTTATGGGATTTTGGGGACAGTAGTACTGATATTACTCAAAATCCTGTTCACACGTATGCTCTTGCGGGGACTTATACCATAACCCTCACCGTATCAAACGGAATGTGCAGTGACACATACACTATAACTATTACAGTTGTATCAGTAAATTATATTCTGTCGAACGGATCGGCATTGCAGGTTTATCCCAACCCGGCTTCTGATATTGCAACAGTTGAATTTACTTATGATGAGTCATCTGCAGAACTATCTGTGATGAACTCAACAGGACAATATGTAATAAACAAAACAATATATCCATCCGGTAATTTATTCAGATCAGACCTGGATATGTCAGCTCTTTCTCCGGGTATTTATGTTTTACAGGTGAAAGCTAAATCTGAAACTGTGTTCCTGCAATTGGTAAAAGAGTAAAATCCATATTCTAAAAAAAACAGGGCTGCATGATCCTGATAACTATCGGGACGTGCAGCCCTGTTACTTTATACTCCCAGGAACATCTCAAAATTTTTAAATTGAAACCGGAAACTGCCTACCCTTTGCTTTTAAATTTCTCTATAGCTTTCTTAGTAAAATCTGAGAGCACTAACTTCCCGCTCATGGCAGCACGTTCTGAAAGCAAAGCATCCCAATGTTCCGTCCCTTCCCAGAATATTTTTTTCAAAAACATCATTGCATCCGGATTGCTTTTTGCAAGACGGTCGCTCAATGCCAGTAGAGCTTTGTCAAGCTCTTCATGAGTGGAGCATACTTCAGCATACAAGCCGTTATTCATTGCCCAGCCTGCATCTTTCCAGGCAGTTGCATTTATTGTTAAAGACATAAAAGCCGCTTTCCCGATTTTTCTTTCCACAACAGGGCCCACTACAAAAGGACCGATACCGACTGCCAGTTCGCTAAGTTTTACAGAGGCGCTTTCGTGTGCAATAGTATAATCCGCTGCAGCTGCAATTCCCACTCCACCGCCAACAGCTTTTCCCTGCACACGCGCTATAACAAACTTTGGCACTTTTCGCATGGCATTAATTACAGACGCAAATCCTGAAAAAAAATAGTGGCCTGTTTCAAAATCATGAATAGTAACCAGTTCATCAAATGAAGCGCCTGCGCAAAAAGTTTTTTCGCCTTCGCTTTGCAGCACGATTACCTTTGCATTTTCGTTTTCTCCTGCCTTAGTAATTGCATTCGCAAGTTCCCGCAATAATGTTCCGGGCATAGAATTGCTTTGCGGATGATAAAAGGTAATAAAAGCAATGCTGTTTTTTATTTCAGTTGAAACGCGTCCCTGTTCGTTCATAATATTCAATGATCTATTGACCATCGTCTATGGTCTATCATCCATCCCTTCATCCATTTCCCAATATTTGCTGTTTTTGCCTGTTAAATTCTTCTTCGTTTAAAACTCCTTTTTCTTTTAAAGCTCCCAGTTTTTCCAATTGTTCCAGCTTCAGATCAAAATACTGATGATCATTTTTTGATGAGGTTGGAGTTTTCAGGTTTGAAGAAGAGGAACTTTCATTGAAAGGAGCAGGTTTGCTTGTACCGGGTGATTTTTTCCGTCCTATATTTCTTAAAAACCAGATCAGGGTGGTTAGTAAAAGCACTCCAACAATAGCATTAAAAATTATCAAAATCCTGTTGCTTTGATCGAGTTTCAGGTTGTCTCCTTTGTAGCCGGCAAGCTTTCTTTCAAGATCATTATTTACCTGTTGGGTTTTAAGGATTTTGCCATCCAGCTCATCAATAAGTGAATCCTTTCCCTGGTTAATTTTCAGCGCTTTTTCATATCCTTCTTTGATCTGAACAATGACGTTATTCAAACTGTCTATTTCTGCTTCGGCTTTAGTTAATGAAACCAGTGACGTTTTGACAACGGGATTTTTTACCTGGGCATAAGTAAAATTTCCAAAATTAAATACGTATAAAAAGAATAAAGTAACAGTAGAAATTTTTTCTTTACGATTCATTGACTTGGTTTTAGGCTACCAATTTAAAAATTATTGTTGGTTCTTTTTCTTTACCATTGTTAAAATTGTTGCAATTGCCACCGATTCGCCCGCCTGGTCATAAACATCCACCAGGAACTTTACAATGCCTTTTGCGACATCTTCCGGGGTTTTCTTCTCCTGCTCAGTTTTTTCTTTTACGGTGAAACGCACTCCAATGGTGGTTCCGGGATAAACCGGTTTTATAAAACGGCATTCATCCAGGCCATAATTTAAAAGTACGGGACCTTTTTTTGCATCCACAAATAAGCCGGCTGCTTTGCTGAGTATAAAATATCCATGAGCAACACGCTGAGTAAAAATGGTTCCTTCCAGCGAAGTAGCATCCATGTGCGCATAAAAATTATCTCCGCTTACGTTTGCAAAATTTACAATGTCTGCTTCCGTAACGGTATGCTTAGCCGTAATTAATGTTTCACCGATTTCCAGTTCTTCAAAATGTTTTTTGAAAGGATGCACATCTTTCTCGATATATTTTCCTCCATATTGATAATTGTTGGTGATATTGGTTATGGTAGATGGGGATCCCTGAATGGCAGTACGCTGGAGGTAATGAAACACCCCCCGTTTCCCGCCCATTTCTTCACCGCCACCGGCTCTTCCGGGACCGCCATGTACAAGCATAGGCAATGGGGAACCATGACCGGTGCTTTCTTTTGCACAATCACGGTTGAGAATTAAAATTCTTCCATGCATAGAGGCTGCACCGAGAACATATTGCTTTGCTATCTTATCATCAGCAGTTACAATCGAGCTTACGAGAGAACCTTTTCCCATTTTTGCAAGCTCAATGGCTTCTTCCGTATTTTTATAAGGCATGAGCGTACTGACGGGACCGAATGCTTCTATTTGATGCACATCAGTATTTTTAAAGGGATTATCATTCATGAAAAGAATGGGTGACATGAATGCTCCTTTATTCTTATCTGCACCCACGACATTAAAATTTTCAAGATCGCCAAAAACAATCTGCTGGGTTTTCTTTAATTCCAGAACTTTTTGCTTTACTTCTTCCACCTGTGATTTGCCTGCAAGTGCTCCCATTCGTACTCCCTCCACGTTAGGGTCGCCTATGGTGGTGGATGATAATCGTTTTCCGAGAGCAATCTGCACATCTTCCAGCATGTTGGCAGGGACCATTATCCTTCTCACCGCAGTACATTTTTGCCCCGCTTTGGTGGTCATTTCACGCTGCACCTCTTTAATAAATATTTCAAATTCCGGATCGGATGTTTTTACATCAGAGCCAAGAATGCAGCAATTGAGTGAATCGGATTCAAGATTAAACGGAACAGTTTCTTCAATTAAGCGCGGATGCGATTTTAATTTTTTTCCTGTGGAAGCTGAACCTGTAAATGTCACCACATCCTGGCTGATGACATGGTCTAATATTCCATTTGCGGAGCCTACAATCAATTGCAGCGCACCTTCAGATAAAATTCCTGATGAAATGATTTCACGGGTTACCGCTTCCGTCAGAAAAGAAGTGATCGTAGCAGGTTTCACAATTGCCGGAACGCCTGCAAGCCAGTTGACGGCTACTTTTTCCAGCATTCCCCAAACAGGAAAATTAAAGGCATTGATATGGATTGCCACCCCTTCTTTCGGAACACAGATATGATGACCAATAAACGATCCGCCCCTGGAAAGCTTTGCCACATCGCCTTCAAGGCAAAAAGTTTCATCAGGAAATTGCCTTCGCAGGCTGGCATACGAAAATAAGTTTCCGATACCTCCTTCAATATCCACCCAACTGTCGGCTTTGGTCGCCCCGGTTGCCCAGCTGATTTTATAAAAAGAATCTTTTTTTTCAAGCAGGTGAAATGCCAATGCTTTTAACATCCTGCCGCGCTCGTGAAAAGTCATTTTGCGCAAAGCAGGCCCACCCGTTTTGCGTGCATATTCCATCATGGTTGCAAAGTCAAGACCATCGCTTGATGCAACCCCTACTTCCTCGCCATTGATGGCGTTAAACAAAACCTGTCCATTGCCTTTGCCCGTTACCCATTTGCCCCGGGCATAATTTTGAAGCTTCATTTCCGATTGTCTTTTTCCGCAGCAAAAGTAAGATAAAAGTTAAGGTTTACGAATGCGCTTTTTACAATTGCAGGATTAAACAAATAACAGGAAATTGCGTCCATAATGTATCCTGAATTTATTTTATCTGTATAATTGGAGTGAAGAAGAAAATAATTTAACATAAACCTGTTGTCAAATGAAAAAATCAATTATTAAATTTTCCACCTGTTTTATTTTGTTTTCATTCTTTGTGCGAAGCTCATTTGCACAGCTTGCACCATTGGTTGATTCCATTCCGATGGGTGATGGAAAAAAATTAGCTGCTGATATTTATATTCCTGCCGGTATTACACAAGGTCCGGTTATTCTTATTCAAACTCCTTATAACCGCCTGTTTTATCATTTCACCGGCTTACCGTTGCAAATAGGAATGAATGTAAATACGAGCAATTATATTTTCGTGATTCTTGACTGGCGCGGATTTTATGGTTCGGCTGCTGCCGGATATTTGGGAAGCCCTTCCCTCGGACAAGATGGTTATGATTGCGTGGAATGGATTGCACAACAAACATGGAGTAATGGATTGATCGGAACATGGGGACCATCGGCTTTGGGAAGAGTGCAGTTTCAAACAGCAAGAGAAAATCCTCCGCATCTTACCTGCATCTGCCCGCTCGTTGCAGGACCACAATATGATTACACAGAATATTATCCGCATGGTGATCTGCGAACAGAATATGTACAGCAATTAGATGTCCTGGGTTTTGGTCTTTCCCCGATCCTTCTTGCACACCCGGTGCATGATTTAACCTGGGCATTTGCAGAAAATGCAAATTTTTATCCTGATAGCATTAAGGTTCCCTGCTTCATGATAGGAGGATGGTACGATCATACGGTCGAATCTATGATTCCTTTTTTTAATGCCATCAGAACACAGTCCCCTGTTAATGTGCAGGATGATCACAGGCTGTTAATGGGGCCCTGGGTACACGGAGGAAGCGGCATTGCACAGGTAGGAAGCGCTGTGCAGGGAGAATTAATTTATAATAATGCGGCTAATTGGAATGATTCGCTTGCGCTGATGTTTTTCGATTACCATTTGCGCAGCATTGCTAATGGCTGGGGCGCTACTCCGTTTGTTCAATATTACCAGATGGGAAATGATGCTTGGCAAAACAGCCCCGTATGGCCTCCGGTTAGTGCAGTACCTGTTAATTTTTATCTTCATCAGAACGGGGCATTGGATAATGCAATTCCTGCAAGCAGTACCGGAAGCCTCACTCTTAATTACAATCCGAATGATCCTTCTCCCACTACCGGGGGACCAACTTTGAGAACAGACCTTGAACAGGGACCTTATGACCAGGCGGATTCGGTGGAAAGCAGGAATGATATTTTGATTTTCACAACGGGTAGTCTTACGCAAAATGCCGTAATGAAAGGAAATGCAGCCATCCATTTAAAAGTTTCATCGGATAAAACAGACACTGATTTTGATATTCGTTTAACGGATGTTTATCCTGACGGGCGTTCCATGCTGGTGAATGATGGTGTGATGCGCATGAGATTTCGCAACGGAAACACAGCAAATGATACAGCTGCAATGATTCCCGGAACGGTGTATGATTGCACTATCGCTTTGCCGAACACAGCCATCACTTTCCTTGCCGGACATAAAATAAGAGTGGATATTACTTCATCCAACTACCCGCGCTTTAACCGAAACATGAATACAGGTGGATCCATGTACCCGGCAAACAATCTTGATACACTGGTAAATCCTGTTATTGCCGCCAACACTGTTTATACCAGCAGTGTAAATACTTCCTACATAACTTTACCATTGGTTGGATTTGCATCAGGAATTAATTCAGAAAGTGATTTGGATGATAAGATAAATCTCTTTCCAAACCCTGCAAACAACATTTTAACAGTGGAAGCGCCCGGCAATAGTTTTAATTTAGTAATCAGTGATCTTCCGGGGAGAAAAATTTTTTCGCGCAAAAACCTATTTGAAAAAGAAGAAATTGATTGTGAAAATTTTCCTGGCGGAGTTTATTTTATATGCATCACAGGCAGCAAACAGGAAAGTTATAATCGGAAAATTATAATTGTGCATTAGTTTCCGGGAATTTAAAAACAAGTTCAGTCCTCTTTTTCAAATTCAGAGCGGCACTGCATTTTTTCGTACTTTTGTCCTCCCAAATCCAGTCACAGATGAAAAAAACAATTACACTATTATCGCTTTTATTCCTCTCCGTAAATGCAATAGCTAACGTTGGCGATACTACGTTTGTACAGGCGCAAAATGCAGCACACATGTCATGGTGGGGCGAGTACAATGCATTCGCTGCATTTCCCCCGGCAGGAACTACATATCGCAAAATATTAATGGATTTTAAATTAGGCTGCCCTAACATAGCAAGCTCCTGCAGCGACTGGGATTATACCGTGCAGGTGGAGGCGCGTCATCATACAGGAATAATTGATTCAACCCTGAACCAGGCACCCGGATTTACTGTTGACGGCAACACTGTGGATTCAATTTATTTCAATTCAGACACCACATACATTACCTTTTATGATACGCTGAGCATGAGTACAGATTCAATGGCAGCCATTTCCATGCAAATAATGATTTACAGTGACACTTTAAATCCAACAACTCCTACTGATTCCCTGTGGGTATTTCCCGGAAATTATTACAACTATTTGTACAACAGTTCGGGAATGATTTATGATTCTGTTTTTGTCGGGGCGGATTCGCTTTGGATTACCACCTTCACACCTTATTACGTCTTGTTTGAAGTTATAGAAAATATTGAACTGGGGCGGGTAATGACTCCTTACGGGGGGTCTTACAGTGTTTCATGGAACAATACCTGGATCTTTGATGTCACCGATTACGCCCCGATACTGCACGATTCGATTGAGATACGCGCATTCTATGGCGGATGGTCTGACGGGTTTACGCTCACTGTTAATTTCAGGATGATAGAAGGAACACCTCCTCGCACCCCGGTGCGGATACGAAATATTTACAGCAGCGGACCGGGAGGATTTCCTTTCGGGAATACCGGCAACCCGATTGAAAATTACCTGGTGCCGAAAACTTTTGACATTGATGCAGCAGAATCTAACTCACTTATGCGTGTAATTCCTTCCGGTCACGGAGCGGGTACACAAAACTGTGCTGAATTTTGCCAGAAGATTTACCATGTCCTCGTGGACGGACTGCAAAGTTTTAACCAGGCGGTATGGAGAAGTGATTGCGGAATGAATGCCCTTTTTCCACAAGCAGGAACGTGGTTATACGATCGTGCAAACTGGTGCCCCGGTGAAAAAACAATTATTAAAAATCATGAATTAACTCCCCTGGTCATACCCGGAGATTCGGTCACGCTTGATATGAATTTTGATGCTTATACAAATTCTGTTGGAGGACAGAATCCCAATTACATCATCGCAGCGCAGCTTATTACTTACGGTTTGCCCAATTTCACAACCGATGCGGAAGTGTCTGATATCATTTCTCCCAACGATTTTTTCAACAACAGGCGATTCAATCCTGTTTGCAGTCACCCGGTTGTTATTATCAGGAATACAGGATCAGCAACTCTGACAAGCCTTGATATCCACTACGGAATGGAAGGAGGAGTTATGAATACATATAACTGGACCGGCAATCTTAATTTTCTTGATACAGCAAGTGTAGTGCTCGGATCTATAAGCTGGGGTGTTTCAAGTTCAACTTTTAAAGTATATGTTGACAATCCAAATGCCGGCACGGATCAGTATGCTTACAATGATACGATGCGTTCTCATATAACATATACACCGGTATATCCATCTTCCTTTGTGGTGGTTTTTAAAACTAATAATGCTGCTTTTGAAACAAGCTGGAAAATAAGAGACGAAGCCGGAAATATAGTATATCAAAGCGCTTCATCTTTAACTGCAAATACCATTTATCTTGATACCGTGAATCTTGCCAATGGCTGTTATGAATTTATTATGTATGATTCTGGAAAAGACGGCTTGTATTTTTTTACTTTTAACAGTGACGGTGCCGGGTATTGCAGGTTCCAGCAGGCAAACGGAACTTCAGCAACGTTCAAAATTTTTGATCCTAATTTCGGAACCCAGATCGGGCAGCGGTTTACAGTTGGCTATGCCACAGCGGCAGAAGAAGTTCTGGCAACACCTTCTTTTTTTAATATTTTCCCGAATCCGTCAGGCGGAAAAATAACACTCGATATTGCTCTTGAAAAAAGCAGCGATATGAAGCTTGCTGTTTATTCTGCTGCAGGACGGCTGGTATATGAAAAGAAGTATGCAAAATTTAAAAACGATATTCTTACAGTTGACCTTTCATCAGAACCTTCGGGAATATATTTTGCAAGGATACAAACCAGCGACCAGGCTTACACGAAGAAAATAGTTTTGAATTTATCGAAATGATTTTTCTTATTTGAACAGGCAAATCCTGGCGGACAGCGTTTAACTTACCATTTCCTCTCCCATACTCCATGCTGTAAAATTCAGTAATTTTGCCGCCCGAATTAATTTTTGATGGCAGAAGAGACTGAGAATATAGAAATTTACGGAGCGAGAGTTCACAACCTGCAGAATATTGATCTTACTTTTCCGAGAAACAAATTGGTAGTGATTACCGGTTTAAGCGGAAGCGGGAAATCATCACTTGCATTTGATACGATTTATGCAGAAGGCCAGCGGAGGTATATGGAAACTTTTTCAGCCTATGCGCGCAGCTTTCTTGGCAATCTTGAACGCCCGGATGTTGACAAGATCACCGGGTTAAGCCCTGTAATTTCGATTGAACAAAAAACGACCAATACCAATCCGCGTTCAACAGTCGGAACCGTAACGGAGGTGTATGATTTCATGCGCCTTCTTTTTGCGCGCGCAGGTGAAGCGTATTCATACATGACCGGTGAAAAAATGGTCCGCATGTCGGATGACCAGATCATCCGGAAAATTATGGAGGTGTATGAAGGAAAAAATATTTTGCTGCTGGCTCCTGTAGTGAAAGGGCGAAAAGGTCATTATCGTGAATTGTTTGAAAGCATTATTCATCTCGGGTTTATACGTGTCCGGGTGAATGGAACGATCATGGAGATAAAACGGGGCATGAAGCTGGACCGTTATAAAACACATGATATAGAAATTGTGATTGATAAAATTTCGGTGGATGAAAAAGCTTCAATTCGGATTTCTGATTCGGTGAAAACCGCTTTGCGTCATGGAAAAGGAACCATGATGGTGCAGGAAGAAGCGAATGACCAGGCAAGGCATTTCAGCCAGCATTTGATGTGTCCCACTTCGGGAATTTCGTATGATGAACCGGCACCGAATACTTTTTCTTTCAATTCTCCTTATGGCGCCTGCAGGAAATGCAACGGCCTGGGAACGATTGCTGAAATTGATTTGAAAACAGTAATTCCTGACAGGAAAAAAACCATACGTGATGGCGGCATTGTTCCTTTGGGTAATTACCGCGATACCTGGATTTTTTCACAAATACAGGCTATCGGCAGAAAGTACGGGTTCACACTTACCACACCGATTGAAGAAATTAATGATGAAGCCATCAATATTATTTTATACGGTTCGGATGAAGTGCTGATAGTAAACAAAGAATATATTCCCGGGCAGGTGAGCAGCTATTCTCTTTCATTTGACGGTATTGTAAATTTTCTTTCAAACCAGGTTTCAGAAAATTCTTCGAACAGTGTGAAAAAGTGGGCGGAGAGTTTTATGCACAGGGTAGAATGCCCGGAGTGTCTTGGAACGCGGCTTAAAAAAGAATCTTTATATTTCAAAATCCTCGATAAAAATATTGCTGAGCTTGCCGGGATGGACTTGCGGGATTTGAAAATATGGTTTGACAAAGTTGAAAACAAACTGAGCGCACGGCAGCAGAAAATCGCACAGGAAGTTTTAAAGGAAATCCGCAAGAGGATAAAATTTTTATTAGATGTCGGATTAGATTATTTAACCCTGAACAGAACTTCCAAATCTCTTTCAGGAGGAGAATCGCAGCGTATCAGGCTGGCAACGCAGATCGGCTCACAATTGGTCGGGGTGCTTTATATTTTGGATGAACCGAGCATCGGTTTGCATCAGCGTGACAATATCCGTTTGATAAAGTCTTTGCAGGAATTGCGTGATCTCGGAAATTCAGTGATTGTGGTGGAACATGATAAAGAGACCATTCTTGCCGCTGATTATGTAATTGATCTTGGACCCGGTGCAGGAGTGCATGGAGGAAAAATTGTTGCGCAGGGTTTCCCGGATAAAATTTTAAAGTCGGAAACACTCACCGCAAAATACCTGAACGGCACAATTCGAATTGATGGTTCAAAACACCGGAAAGGAAACAAAAAAATTATTTCGCTGAAAGGAGCGACCGGGAATAACCTGAAAAATGTTTCTGTTGACCTTCCGCTGGGAAAATTAATTTGTGTGACCGGGGTTTCAGGAAGCGGAAAATCTACCCTGATTAATGAAACGGTTTATCCCGTGATGAACCAATATTTTTACAACTCGTTAACAAAACCCCTGTCTTACAAATCGCTCAAGGGTTTGGAACATATTGATAAAGTGATTGAGATTGACCAGTCGCCCATCGGCAGAACTCCACGCTCAAATCCTGCCACCTATACGGGTGTATTTACTGACATAAGAAATTTGTTTGCAGAATTAAAAGAGTCAAAAATCCGCGGGTATCCCCCGGGCTGGTTTTCGTTTAATGTGAAAGGCGGAAGATGCGAAACCTGCCAGGGAGCGGGTATGAAATTGATTGAAATGAATTTTCTTCCTGATGTCAATGTGCTGTGCGAATCGTGTAATGGCAAACGTTATAACCGGGAAATCCTGGAAATCCGCTATCGCGGAAAATCCATCAGCGATGTGCTCAACATGAGCATTGAACATGCTGTGGAATTTTTTGAAAACATGCCCAATATTTTGCATAAAATAAAAACATTGAAGGACGTTGGTCTTGGATACATCACATTGGGACAGCAATCTACCACACTTTCAGGCGGTGAAGCACAGCGTGTAAAGCTGGCAACCGAATTATCAAAGCGCGATACGGGAAATACATTTTATATTCTTGATGAGCCCACAACCGGATTGCATTTTGAAGATGTAAGAATCCTGCTTGATGTGCTCCACATACTGGTGGATAAAGGGAATACCGTTTTGATTATTGAACACAACATGGATGTGATAAAGGCTGCGGATCATATTATTGATTTAGGTCCTGAAGGAGGTAATGCAGGAGGACAAATAATTTTTGAAGGAACCGCAGAAGAAATTGTAAAAAACAATAAAAGCATCACAGGCGAACATCTGAAAAGAGAAATAATGCAGATGGAAGTATAACAAAATCCATATTTAAACGTAATAGTGAACAGGAAACAATGGGCAATGGGCAATAGGCAATAGGCAATGGGCAATGGGCAATGGGCAATGGTCAATCAACAATAAAACAATTTAGCAATTTAGCAATTTAACAATTCAGTCACTTTAAACTTTAAACTTTTTTCCCATGACATCAGACGAGGCAAAAATCCGCAAAGCGTTTACCGACAAAGACTGGCAGGAAATAAGAACAGAAGATACCTGGCAGATATTTAAAATAATGGCGGAGTTTGTGGAAGGGTTTGAAAAGCTCAGCAAGATCGGTCCGTGTGTTTCTGTATTCGGGTCGGCAAGGACTCTTGCAGGAGCCAACCATTATAATCTTGCAGAAGAAATCGCTTTCAAGCTTACCAAAGAAGGTTATGGAATTATTACCGGTGGCGGACCAGGCATTATGGAGGCGGCAAATAAAGGAGCAAACAGGGCCGGTGGAAAATCAGTCGGATTAAATATAGAACTTCCGTTTGAGCAAACAGCTAATCCTTATATAGATTCTGACAAGCTGATTTTCTTCAATTATTTTTTTGTAAGAAAGCTGATGTTTATTAAATATGCACAGGGTTTTGTCGTATTGCCGGGAGGTTTCGGTACGATGGATGAATTGTTTGAAGCGCTTACATTAATTCAAACCCGTAAAATCGGGAAGTTTCCGATCGTATTAATTGGCCGTGATTATTGGGCAGGCATGTTTGAATGGATTAAAGCGAGAGTTTTAGAAGAAAAATATATTAATGAAACGGATCTAAAGCTTTTCACCTTAGTGGATACGGCTGAAGATGCTGTTAATCACATCAATAATTTTTATACTAAGTATTTGCTGAAACCTAATTTTTAGGTTAAATTTTTTTCCAATTATTGGTATGACGTTTAAAAAATAAAAGTTCAGGTCTTTTAGATTTTTCACGCGCATTAAAAGAAAAAAATCAACTTTGCATGTTTTCCAATTTCGGTTTCATTCTGCAAAACAGCATCATATAAAATAACCATGGCCATTACGAAGGGTTTTAAAAAAAAATTAAGGTATCAAATAGGAAATTTATTAATAAATGCCGGTTTTGGCAAATACATTTTGCCGCTTTATAAATATCATTTTTCTCCCCAGCAGTTATTTGAAATATGCA
>DATEMK010000311.1:0-3145 GCA_035275625.1 Bacteroidia bacterium | reverse complement strand
TCATCAACAAATAACCAGGCGACACCTTTATCCTCGTAACCCTCATGCCACGCGGGGAGTTTCCCATAGTTAAAAGCCTTCACTTTAACATATTGAGCCTTCTGCAGTGAAATATTTTCACTAAAATCTTTAACCTGCACTTTATAATCTTTATCAGGAATAGTATTTGGAATAGTTAAAACTTTTGTGAAATTTTTTCCATCTGTTGAAATTTCAAACTCAACTTTTAAGGGCATCAATATCCATGCACGTGTGTCCTGCAAAAATCCGGCACCGAGTTTTTTTATTTCCTGGATTTTTCCGAGGTCAACCACTGCTTCAAAATCTTTTCCTGTGTATCCCTGCCATTCGCCTTTGCGCCAGTTTATTTCTCCTCTTATTCCATCCATTATTCCTTCATCGCCCCCGGCTGTATATTCCGGGCTGAATGCAGAATTGATTTTTATTTTCCAGCCGGGATGAGGCATTTTGTAAAAAGTTCCTTTGGCAATTAAACTTTTTTCATCATTACTGTTTTTAGCAAAAGTATAAATAGTAGCCGTGGCATCAATTTCAACAGGCGATGTATAAGGTATAACCGCAGGCCTTTCAAAGGGCCCGGTGAGCATGTAAAAAATTTTTAAGCCCGGTTCTGAAGATTCGAGTGTAATGTTTGTTTTCTCTCTAAAAGTTTTTCCCTGTGATTTTATTACAGGAACAGGAATAATTTTATAATCATTAATTGCCGAAACAGGATATTCTCCTTCTTTGCTGCCCCATTTTTGATTGGGCTTATCGCTCATGGTAAAAACTAATTCACCACCATTCATTATTTCATTGTAAGTAATGAATGATTTAGTAAATGTGGTTCCATTCAACGAAGCAGATTGAATGTAAAAATTCTTTTCAGAAACATTGTTTGCTTTGACAGAAAATGTTTTTCCATTTTCAAGATTTATTTTTGCTCCTTTAAAAACCGGGGCGCCTATTGCAAAAATATCAGAGCCGGGAGTAACCTGGTAAATTCCCAGGGCGCTAAGGATGTACCATGCACTCATCTGGCCGCAGTCTTCATTTCCGATTAACCCGTCAGGTTGTGCATGGTAAAATTCACTCGTTATCCGGTGTACTTTTTCCTGTGTCTTATAAGGCTTGCCGATGTAATTATACAAGTATGCCATGTGATGGCTGGGCTCATTGCCGTGTGCATATTGCCCGATAAGGCCGGTGATGTCTGATTGTTCTCTGCCGGTGGTTTGGCTGGATGTGGAAAATAGCTCATCTAATTTTTTTTCAAATTTTTCTTTTCCGCCCATCTTGCCAATTAATCCGCTGACATCCTGGGGAACAAAAAACGTGTATTGCCACGCGTTAGCTTCGGTGAAATTATTATTTACTTCGCGCGGGTCGAAAGGGGATAGCCAGTTGCCGTTTTTCTTCGGGCGCATGAAGCCGGTTTCCTGATCAAAAATATTTTTCCAGTATTGTGCCCGGTGCATATAGTTTGTAAAATCTTCTCTCTCGCCATTCATGGCTGTCATTTGTGCGATGCACCAATCGTCATAAGAATATTCTAATGTTTTTGAAACGGATTCGTTTTCATCTTCCATGGCAAGAAATCCATGATCCATATAGGCGCCTAAACCATAACGGTCAGTTGATCCGGCACTTTTTTTCATTGCTGATAAGGCTTTCTCTTTATCAAATTCATTTATTCCTTTTATGAAGGCATCGGTGATTACGGGAACGGAATGATAGCCTATCATACATTCGGTTTCGTTTGAAGCAAATTCCCAAACGGGAAGCAACCCGCTCTGGTCGTATTGGGCGAGGAAAGTTTTTATATAGTCAAGTGTCCGTTTGCGGTCTATGACAGTCATCAGCGGGTGCCATGCCCGGAAGGTGTCCCATAAAGAAAAGACGGTGTAGTAATTGAAACCGTCTGCATGATGAATTTTAAAATCCCTGCCAAGGTAATTTCCGTCAACATCATTATATATATTGGGAACTACCATGCAGTGATACAATGCAGTGTAAAAAATTTTCATTTGTTCATCAGAACCGGAGACTTCTATTTTTCCAAGCTCTTTGCTCCATGCGGCTTCAGCGTTTTGTTTTGTTTTGTTAAAATCCCAGCCGGGGAGTTCGGTTTGGAGGTTTTTCCTGGCGCCTTCTATGCTTACACCGGAAATGCCGACTTTGATATAGATGGCTTCATTGGCAGCAGTTGTGAATTGAAAATTTACTTTTTGACTTTCTTTTGTTATACCGCTGATCCCCCGAATAGTTAAATTCAGGCTGTCTATAAAAAAATCAGCAGCAAGATAGGGTTTGGAGAATTGCATGACAAAATAGATGACCTGGTTCTTTGCCCAGTTTTGACTTCTTCGCATCCCCTCAACCGTAGTTTCGTTAACGAGCTGCATAGAAGACTCAAGAACTTTATCGCGGTGCGCTAAATCTAAAATAATATTTGCCTGGTCTGTTTTCGGGAAAGTGTATTTATGAAATCCAACACGTTGCGTAGCCGTTAGTTCGGCATCTATGTTATCATCTTCCAGGTGAGCAGAATAATATCCCGGGGAGGCTTTTTCTTTTTGATGAGAGAAACGGGAAGAGTATTTTTTATTATCGAAAACAGGTTTTCCAATTGTCGGCATTAATAAAATATCTCCATAATCTGAACAGCCGGTGCCGCTGAGGTGTGTGTGGGTGAAGCCGTAAATAAGGGAGTCAGATTGATGATAGCCGCTGCAGCCGTCCCAGCTTTGGTCGGTGCGGGTGTCGGGGCTGAGCTGAACCATTCCAAAGGGAACGGTTGCGCCCGGGTAAGTATGGCCATGACCTCCCGTACCGATGAAGGGGTTTACGTATTGGATGGGATTTACTTGCGCACAGCAAATTTTCTGAAAGACCAGGAAACAAACTGAAAGGCAGATGTTAGATTTTTTCATCGGAAACTTTTCTTTCAAAAATATTTAAAAATAGTTTGAAAGCAACTTTTGCGATTAATCACATGAACCTATCTAATAAAAAAGCCTGCTCTTTTCAGAACAGGCTCGCTATGAAAACAATATTTTTATGCCTGAGCTGTAGCTTCGGCAGGTTTCACGTAAACGTAAGATTTTTCATTTGCTTTTTTACGGAAGATGACAATGCCATCGCG
>DATEMK010000310.1:0-5850 GCA_035275625.1 Bacteroidia bacterium | reverse complement strand
TTCCCAGGAAATCAATGTGCTGGCTTCTGTTCGTCAAGTCAAGCAATTACAAATTGATGAATCAAATGAATCACTCGCAGCACTCGAAGTAAGCCTGGAAATGGCAAGGAAAAAAATTGAATACTACTCCCAGCTTCCCAGGATGAATGATTGGGAAATTACGGGGGTAACACTTCATAATACAGCGATTACTTTTCAAATTATTTCAACAGTAATGACTCAACTGGGAGGAATTCTGCATTTGGTTCCGCGTACCGATGCCGGGGGAGCCGGAACGGGTGGTTCTGCTGTATTTAAACTTGGCTATGGGGGAGATAATTTAGGCCCGTCAATAAGAAGCTTTGGGGAAATGTTCCAGGCCTTATCCGGAATATTATCCACTAAAGCCGGATTAGCAGATGCTCAGGGTTCTTACACGCGAAGGCATGAAGAAAGTCAATTCCAGAAGCAATTAGGGGAAATTGAATCGGCTCAGATTGAAAAGCAAATCATTGGAGCAGGAATTCGAATTGCCATTGCTGAAAAAGAGTTGGAAAATCATGATTTGCAAATTGAAAATGCTAAAGCAACAGAAGAGTATTTCAAAAGTAAATATACCAACCGTCAATTGTATGACTGGATGCTTACCCAGGTTTCTACAGTTTATTTCCAGGCCTACCAGTTAGCCTATGACATGGCAAAAAAGGCGGAAAAATGTTACCAGTTTGAGCTGGGTATCCAAAATACTAATTTCATTCAGTTTGGCTATTGGGACAGCCTCAAAAAAGGATTGCTTGCCGGTGATAAACTGGCGCATGACATACACCGGATGGATGCCGCATTTATGGAGAATAATGTGCGTGAATTTGAAATCACCAAACATATTTCGCTTGCCCAGCTTTTTCCTCAGGCATTATTGGAACTCAAAACAACCGGTACACTCATTGATCCAATTGTTCTTGAAGAATGGATGTTTGATATGGATTATCCAGGGCACTATATGAGACGGATCAAAACGGTTTCAGTTTCCATTCCCTGTATTGCCGGACCTTATACAAGCATAAATTGCAGATTGGAACTGGTGGGTCAGAATTATATCCGTGTGAGTGAGTCTACCGGATATCCGATGAATTACACTGAAGAAGGCATTATTACACAGGCTTCAGTTGTAAACTCTATTGCCACTTCGCATGCTCAAACGGACAGCGGAATGTTCGAGTTAAATTTTAATGATGAAAGATATTTACCATTTGAAGGGGCTGGAGCAGTGAGTACCTGGAATATTTTTTTAAACAAGGAAAATAATTTCTTTGATTTTGCAACCATTTCTGATGTAATCCTGCATGTTAAATATACTTCAAGATACAGTTTTGCTTTAGAAGTGGATTCAAGAGTAGATTTACTAACAGCAAAATTACCAACTAAAGGAGCAAGACTTTTCAGTGTCAAACATGATTTTTCCTCTGAGTGGCATAAATTTCTTTCACCCCAACCCGGGGACCAGGAATTAATCCTCAATTTAAAATCAGAACATTACCCGTTTTTTACCAGGAACCGCGATCAATTTATTATTAATAAAATTTCTATAATTATAGAAGGAAGAGCAGGACTAGAAGAAACTGATTATGAATGTGACGTTATTTCAGATGGTAATAGCCCGTCTGCATGCAGCGGTACTATTCCTTACAATACAACTGATACACATTTTGCATCAGCTGATTTTATTTTACTAACTGGCCCCACCCCTGCAATTGCCCCATGGTCTTTTAAAATTAAAAAATCAGGTGATCCGGACTGGGATTCACTCTTACCTGATGATTTAAAAAATGTATATTTAATTTTAAGCTTCCAGTACCAGGCTCCAACTCTATGAACAAATTCCTGAACAAAATTTTACCTTTCATTGTAAAAATGACTGATCCGGAAATGGTCCTTTTATTTGGTTCTGCCGCAAGGGGAGATCACAATGTGCACAGTGATGCAGATTTCATAGTTGTCACAAAGAGAACATTTCAACGGCAGACAGTGCATGGTTCCATAAAGAACTATGCCGAGGAATTTAACATTCATGTTGATATCTTATGGTGTACTCCTGATGAAATTGAAAAAGCAAGGCAAAACCCTGTTTCCTTTCTTGCAACTGTTCATAACTCGGCTAAAATTGTTTATAAAAAAAACCGCTGACCTTGTATATTATTAAAATAATTTTATATTTTTGAGGCTTGTCGCTTATCCATAGCAAAAGTCGGAACATAACGAGTCAGAAGTATTAAGCCAGAGAAACAGACAGCATCCCATTCAGCTAAACGGCCACGTAGAAATCCGAGTGAAAAAAGTAAAGACCCTTGACATTGAGTTAAGGGTCTTTCCTCTTTATAGGAAAAATTAAATTCAGGATCAATAAAATAATATGAATGAAGTCTATCTTTTCAACTCTACAAAAATTTAAGAAGGAAAATTCTGCTTTCTGAATAAATTTTGCTCTGTAATTCTTCCGATCCTCTCTTCCGTTTTGACCCCAGGCACCGCTATTACAGAAGCTGAAAGTTTTGAACTGACACAGCGGTTTTATTTATTTTGATTTTTAAATTCTATAAAAAACGTAGAGCCTTCTCCGGGAATACTCTCAGCCCAAATTTTTCCACTCATGGCTTCAACCTGTGTTTTGGTTAAATACAGGCCAAATCCTTTCGCCTCGGGATGGTGATGGAATATTTTCCTGATCTTAAAAAGCTTGTCTTTATTCCTGCTCATATCAATCCCCAACCCATTATCGGTCACTGAAAGAATAATATTTCCGCTCACCTTTTTCGTTTCAAGTTTTATTACAGGGTTTCTCTGGGGTGATTTATATTTTAAAGAATTGCTCACCAGGTTATGAAATATGCTGGATAAATATTTTGGCGGAAACTCAATAATTGGCGCTTCGTCAAAATTTGTTTCTATAACCGCATGGGATTTATTTATTTCACCTGCTAATCCATCAAGTGTTCTTCGCAGACAATCAGTCAAAACCTGTTTTTCTGATTTTATTTCCGTGTCTTGCTTTATCTGGAGCGATTCTACCAATTCACTGAATGTTTCATGCAAATTGTTAATGACAGGTTTAAGTTTTTCTATGTATTGTTTTTGTTCTTTTATATCAGAACTCTTTTCAATAAAATTTGTGAGCATGGATAAATTCACAAGAGGAGACCGGAGGTTGTGAGAAATGATATTGCAAAAATCTTTTAGTTGCGTGTTTTGAAATTCAAGCCGGGTGGCGTGTTCATTTATTTTTTCATTTGCTTCTCTTAAGTTTTCAGTGCGCTCGGCAACTTTCCGCTCAAGTTCTGTATTTACAAGAGCAAGTTTTTCCTGGTCTTTTTTTCTTTGACGGGATAGTCTTATTAACTGAAAATAAAAAATGCATAAAATAATAATAGCAACAGTTGCAATGATAAGCCCGGCCTTTTGCTGGACAAGAATCTGGTTGTTTTTTTGATTTATTTTTTTGAGGTTGTCATTTTCAGCAAGCGCGAGCTTTGTTTCGTATTTTATTTCCACCTCGCTCACCAGCCGGGATTGCTTTACGAATTCAAGCTTGTCAATCATTTCATTAATATCCATCAGCAAAGCCAGCGCTTTTTTATAATTTTTGTTTTCCCTGTAAATTTCAAAAAGGGTCCTCTTTGACAAGAGCTTGTAATTTTCAATATTACATGAATCACTAACCACTATTGATTTGTTAATTTGCTCTTCCGCAAGATTTATGTTTCCCATTGCATTATAAATTCTTGCAATTTTCATATAGCATAACGGCAGCTCACAATCCTCACCAAGAGAATGGTACTCTTTGATTGCGTTATTATAATAATTCATTGCAGAAGAATATTTTTTTTCTAAATAATCATTGTACCCGATGATCATATTATTAACAGCATGTCCGCCACTTCTTACGCTTGAATCAGGCATGGTTTTAATGGAAAGCAGGGAGTATTCTTTCGCCTTTTTGTAATCCATTGAATTGAAATAACATTCAGCAACATCACCATAAACTAACGATTCATACAACGCCTTATCAGGTAATTCATTCAAAAAATTTCTGCTTTCAAGCAAAGATTTTATTGCTTTCTGCGGTTGCCCCGAGGATTTTAAAATGTCGCCAAACATAAAATGCCCGTAAAAGATTTCAAGATTTGAAAGGTTTTTTTGTTCAAGAAATTGCAGGACTACCGCCTGCGCAGAGTCATTTTTATTTGAATAAGTAAGAGATGTAACCTGCGTAAAGAGGGTTTTAATTTTTGGAGAAAGGGGCTGTGAAAAAACAGGAAAGGTGAACCCGGACATGCTCAATATGCCCGTGAAGAATATTTTTTTTGCGTTCATTTATTTACCCGGTTTGTATTCTGTTTTCCAAAACATTTTTAATACAACGATCTTCAAATGATATCTGCAGATAATATCTTTTCCACATAAGGTAAGCTTCTTCAAAATTAAATAATTTTAAATTCTTTATTTAGAGGTGAATTAGCCAACTTATCAACTTTAAAATAAACAAGGCTCCCTTAAATGTTCACCGCAAAAAAAATAATCCACATTGACATGGATGCATTTTATGCCTCCGTTGAGCAACGGGATTTTCCTGAATTGAAGGGCAAGCCGGTTATAGTGGGTTCGCCCGAAGGTCGCGGTGTGGTATTGACCTGCAGCTATGAAGCGCGGAAATTCGGAGTGCGTTCTGCCATTCCTGGAAAAGAAGCCAAACGTTTATGCCCCGGTGGAATTTTTGTTCCTCCCCGGATGACCGTTTATAAAGAAGTTTCTCAGCAGGTGCGCGAAATTTTTTTCCGCTACACTGATCTTGTCGAACCGCTTTCGCTGGATGAAGCTTACCTGGATGTTACCCGTGATAAATTAAATATCGGTTCAGCTATTGAAATTGCAAAAGCCATTAAACAATCTATCAAAGAGGAAATAAATCTAACAGCATCAGCCGGTGTGTCCGTCAATAAATTTGTTGCTAAGGTGGCTTCAGGCATGCAGAAACCTGACGGGCTTACTTTTATTCACCCTTCTCAAATTGAAAAATTCATGGAGCAGCTGAAAGTAAAAGATTTTCACGGCATCGGTCGGGTAACAGCTGAAAAAATGAACAGGGAAGGAATTTTCACTGGCGCTGATTTGAAAAAGCTTTCATTAGATGAAATGACAAAACACTATGGCAAGCCGGGCAGGTTTTATTATGACATTGTGCGCGGCATTGATAATCGTGAAGTGGAAGCAGACCGCGAAACAAAATCAGTAAGCGTGGAAGATACTTTTGCCGAGGATGTGATGGATGTTGAACTGCTCGAAAAAGAATTAGACCGTTTATCACAATTGCTTTTTACACGCCTGGAAAAATACCAGCTTTACGGGCGCACGATTACACTCAAAATAAAATACCATGATTTCAAAATCATTTCGCGCAGCAAAACATTTCCTGAACAGGTAACGGCTGCCCCTTTTATTGCGCAAACGGTAAAGCATCTTTTAAAACAAACTGAAGCAGGGCAAAAAAAGATCCGGCTTCTTGGTGTCGGGGTTTCAGGATTTGAAGATGAAAAAATGGCGCCACAGCTTAAGCTTTTTTAACAATGCTTTTCAAAAAGCAGAGGGTAAAGGATAAAACTTTCTGTTATTTCCATATAAAAATATCTTCCTTCGACAACGGGCGTTTTTCTTCCTGCCACGAAAATCCTTTCAACTTTAATTCTTCAGGCTTCAGCTCATTGATGGGATACAAAGTTCCTGCAGGTTTTTTCTTCAAAATAATTCTATTGACTTTATTTTCTTTTATGAACACAACCATGTCGGTGCATTCAGCCCTGTTCACCCCGGTCAGGCGTT
>DATEMK010000309.1:0-21028 GCA_035275625.1 Bacteroidia bacterium | reverse complement strand
TTCAATTGAACGTTATAACCAATGTACAGCGACAGTCCTCCGCCTAAGGCGGATCAGGGGTGATGAAAATAGTTTAATACCTTTATCTTCTTAAATCCACTCCATGAAAAAAATACTCACCGCTTTTATTTTTTATTTTTTGTTTGGAGAATGTTTTTCGCAGGCTGGAGAATGGGTATGGATAAAAGGAAACAACATCCCTAACCAGTCCGGAAATTATGGAGTGCAAGGAGTTCCAAGCGCGACAAATAACCCTCCTTCTTTATATGAACCTTGTGAATGGACGGATTTGAATGGGAATTTTTGGTTGTTTGGGGGAGATAATAATAATGGTGACCGATATGGAGATCTTTGGAAATATGATCCTATATCTAACCAATGGACATGGATGAAAGGCCCGGGAGTTATAAACGATCCGGGCAATTATGGAATTCAGGGAATTCCATCCCCCGCTAACAATCCCCCAGCCAGGAAGTTTGCATTGGCTTCCTGGGTAGATAACACAGGCAACTTTTGGATGTTTGGCGGATATTCAACCAATGGTTTATGCGATTTATGGAGATACAATCCTTTTGCAAATGAGTGGACATGGATGAATGGGCCAAATACTACCGGTCAACCGGGTGTGTATGGAGTTCAGGGTATTCCTGATCCTAATAATTATCCCGGCTGTCGCTGGGAAAGCGAAGCTGCATGGATTGATAATTCAGGAGATTTATGGATTTTTGGCGGGATTGCTTTAGGTGTTTTTTATAATGATATGTGGCGATATAGCATTAATTCGAATCAGTGGACGTGGATGCAAGGATCACAATTTCCGACTCAGCCAGGAACCTATGGAATACTGGGAGTTGAAGATTCCTTAAACTCGCCCAGCTCACGCCAGTCGTATTGCCATTGGAAAGACATTACAGGAAAACTTTGGTTTTTCGGAGGAAGAGATTTAAACTATGCTGTAAAAAATGATTTGTGGGCATATAATGTTGCCAGTAGTAAGTGGGCATGGATGGGAGGTGACAGCCTGGGCAATGCCATTGGAGTATATGGAACAAAATGTATCTCATCTCCGGTAAATATGCCAGGTGCACGTCATGAAAATCGTGCAGCATGGACGGATCAATATGGTAACTTCTGGCTTTTTGGAGGTAGCCTTGATGCTTCTTTTTTTGGCGTATTAAATGATTTATGGATGTACTGTTTTGCAACCGATCAATGGATTTGGAAAAGCGGTGACAGCATTGTCAATGCCGCAGGCAATTGGGGAATGATTGGTGTATCAAGTCCCTTTAATAAACCCAATGCCAGATGTGGTGCAGTTGGATGGACTGATAATAACAACAATCTTTATTTTTTTGGAGGCGCTGCCTCAGGATTTAATTTTTACAACGATCTCTGGAAATATACCATAGACACTGCCTGTGGATTATGCCCCAGTATCACAAGCATTCAGGAAAACAATCCGCCTAAGGCGGACGACCTTCTTGTTTTTCCTAATCCCACAAATTCTCCCCTTACCATTTCATTTTCATCATCCGGAAAACAAAATATTGAATTACGGATATACAACACGTTAGGCAAACAAATTTATTTTGCAAAACAAGAAATCGCAAAAGGAAAATTTGAAAAAGATATAAATGTAGAGAAGCTGAGTGAAGGAATTTATTTTTTGCAGGTGAAAACTAAAGATGGGATGATGAATAAGAAAGTGATGGTGCAGCATTAAAAGTCATCAACGAATACGAATAAATACGAATTTACGAATGAAAAATTATGGAATGAAAAAAATAATCACAGCTTTTGTTTTTTGTTTTTTGTTTGGTGAATGTTTTCCGCAAGCGGGTGAATGGGTTTGGATAAAAGGAGACAGCATTTTTAACCAGCCTGGTAATTATGGTGTGCAGGGAGTTCCAAGCCCGACAAATAATCCTCCGGGGTTATATGAATCTTGCGAATGGAAAGATTTGAGTGGGAATTTTTGGTTATTCGGAGGAAATTATGGGGGAAATGATGTATGGAAATATAACCCGGCAACCAATGAGTGGACATGGATGAAAGGGGATAGCACTCAATTGACTACAGGTAATTATGGAGTCCAGGGGGTACCTTCTCCTAATAATAATCCTCCGCCACGATTATATGCCCCCGCAAGGTGGTCAGATACACTTGGAAATTTGTGGACGTTTGGCGGGTGGAATGGAAGTTCGAGTTCATCATTCAATGATCTTTGGAAATACGATGTTTCTGCCAATGAATGGACATGGATGAAAGGTCCTATGGGAGCAGGTCAACCGGGTAATTATGGTATCCAGGGTGTTTCAAGCCCTTCAAACAATCCACCCGGACGTAATGAATGCGTTGCAGCATGGACAGATAATTCAGGCGACCTGTGGCTTTTTGGCGGGGTGGAGAGTTGGTTTTTTGAGGATTTATGGAGATACAACATTGCTTCTAATCAATGGACCTGGATGAAGGGTTCCCAGGCAGGAACAAATCAGACGGCAGTATATGGGCTTCAAGGTGTTGAAGACATAGCAAACACACCGGGACCGCGATGGTCGTATGCTCATTGGAAAGATAGTACAGGAAAGCTTTGGCTCTTTAGCGGGTTAGGGGGAAGTCTTAACCCTGTTGCAAATGATCTTTGGCGTTATAATCCGTCAACTAATAATTGGGCATGGATGTCAGGGTACTTTACTGTTCCTGTTTTCGGAAATAAGTGCGAAGCCTTGTCTACAAATATACCCTGGGGACGTTCTGAAAACAGCACAT
Source organism: Bacteroidia bacterium (assembly GCA_035275625.1). GTDB lineage: Bacteria > Bacteroidota > Bacteroidia > AKYH767-A > OLB10 > DATEMK01. Next base: position 18,259 of record DATEMK010000309.1, on the reverse strand, counting down.
CATGGAAGGATCAGCAGGGAAATTTCTGGTTTTTCGGAGGCAATCCGGATCTTGGGGCAAATCCCGGGTATGCTAATGATTTATGGAAATATTGTGTTGATGCAAACCTGTGGATTTGGATAAGCGGAGACAGTACTGTAAATAGTATTGGCAGTTGGGGCACCCAAGGGGTTTCAAACGTCACAAATAAGCCAAATGGAAGAATGGGTTCTGTGGGTTGGACTGATAATAACGGACATCTCTATTTATTTGGGGGTGGTGTTAATGTAGGGCTATATTTTTGCAACGACCTCTGGAAATATACCATAGACACTACCTGTGGAGAATGCCCTGCTCCAAACAGCATCCAGGAAAATAATCTTCCTAAGGCGGATGAACTTCTTGTTTTTCCTAATCCGGCAAACTCTTCTCTTACCATCTCATTTCCATCATCCGAAAAACAAACTGTTGAATTACGTTTATATAACACGTTAGGCAAACAAATTTATTTTTCAAAAGAAGAAATCGCAAAAGGAAAATTTGAAAAAGATATAAATGTGGAGAAGCTGAGTGAAGGAATTTATTTTTTGCAATTGAAAACTAAAGAAGGATTGATGAATAAGAAAGTGATAGTGCAGCATTAAAGAATAAAGAAATTTTGAAAATAATTTAATAAAACATACATTTGCTAAAAAACAAACCAGATGAAAAAGATCCTTATTCTTCTCGCCATCCTTTTTGTAAAAACAAATTCCTTCTCACAGGATTTAATCCGATTTTACGAAAACGCAAAAGTGGGTTACAAAGACCAGAACGGAACTGTTATAGTTCCTGCAAAATATGAAGCCGGCAGTGAGTTTTATGAAGGCATGGCATTGGTTCTCGAAAACCGTATGCGCGGTTTTATCAATAATAAAGGTGAAGTGGCGATTCCTTTTATCTACAGCGATGCTTCTGTTTTCAAAAGCAGGCTGGCAAGAGTGATGAAAGGAAATAAAAACGGCTATATAAATCAAAAAGGTGAAACGGTCATTCCTTTTGAATTCGAATTTGCAGATGATTTCGTCCCGGTTGCCATCGGGAGAATTGCACGCGTGAGCAAATCCGGCAAGTGGGGTTTTATTGATGCTTCAGGTAAAGAAGCCATCGCATTGCAATATGACAATGCAAGGAATTTTTCTGATGGCATTGCTCCTGTCATGCAAAATGGTTTATGGGGCTTTATTGATGCAGCCGGTAAATTTACGATTACACCTCAATATAAAGATGCACAGCAATTCACTAACGGGCAGGCATTAGTCAGTAAAGACAACAAATATTTTTTCATTGATAAGAAAGGAAAGTTTGTGAAAGAACTGGAAAACCCCGAAGAGGCGGAGAGGGAAAGGGAAAAGCATTAAATAACATCAACGAATACGAATCCATACGAATTTACGAATCCTCAATTGAGTAACGGGATTATTTCAAAACCATCTTTTTTGTTAGTACTTCTTCTGAGGAAAATATTTTGACGATATAAATTCCTCTTTTCAGCCGCTCAGCATTTACAATAATTGAACCTTCATTTTTAGAATTATTTTTTTCCAGCACCTTTTCTCCTGTTGCATTCATCAGTTCAATTCTTTGAAGCTTAATCCCGGAACAAGAAACCTGAAACGTTTCACCTGCCGGATTCGGGGAAATAATTATCCCGTTTGAATGTTGTGTTGATAATACAATGATTCCGGTCGGTTGACCCTGTCCAAAAACAAAAGCTCCCTGTCCGCCATAGGCGCCTATATCATTGCGGATTGTTCCGAGCGATGGTAGTAATGCAAAACCAGGCAATGAAGTATTTTCAATGTCGTTGTAAATTACTGATGAATCTCCTGCATCAATGCAGGGAGATAACGGCACCAGGTAAAAAGATGCAGTGTCGGTAAAAAGAGGGTCTGTATCAATATTTCCGCTTCCCGCATAACCTCCTTGTATATCCGAATAAGTGACTGATGCAGTGCCTCCGCCTATTGCATACACTTGCGAATTGTTAGGTGAAGTATTATTCCGGATAATATTATTCCGGACAATGACTGCCGTTCCCCAGCTTAAAATACCCCCCGTTCCTATAGTTGCGTGGTTTGCATAGATGGTATTGTTTTCAAATAATTTATCGGTGGGAGTGAGCGGGTCTCCACTTGCCCATACAGCACCGCCACCGTTAAAGGTTTGTCCGCCTGAATTAAAACAGATAAGATTGTTTTTTATGATGCAGCCTGTATAATTAAGAACAATGCCAGGACCGTACCTTGCCTGGTTATTTGCAATAATATTATTGAGCAGCTGCGGGTTGCTGTCGCCAATGCGAAGACCACCACCTCCCGCTCCGCTAACGCCTGTTGTATTGGTGGCATAGTTATAAATGATTGCATTGTGACGGATAATTGGTGAACTGTATTGAATGAGAATGCCTCCTCCCTCGCGATAGGTACCTGCACCATGTTCGTCTAACCATTTAGTTCCTGTTCCGCCAGTAATTGTAAAGCCCTGGAGAATTGTTGTTGAATCTTCACCTGAATTCATGAGCACACAGGTTCCAGTATCGGGTTGTGTGGGCTGGCTGCCGTTAATTATAGTTGAGCTGATGTAAGAAGTATCCTTGCCCAGGTAAAATAAGCTGGTAAGAAGAATTCTTTTTCCATGCAGATTTATGTTTTCATAATAGGTCCCCTGCAGGACTGCCACCGTGTCCCCGTCAAGAGATGCGTCAATAGCCTGCTGTATTGTGCTGTAATCAGTTGGCACCGTGATGAGGTTTGCTTTAGTGATAAGAACATTGGATGTGAGGAGAAGTGTGGAGAGTAGAAGTTTCTTCATGGGCATAATATTTTTTAGTTATGCAATATTATACTCAAAACAATTTACATTTTTAAACAAAAATCAGGATAAATATACAGGTCTGACGCTTTATTTTGTTTCTAAAACGCTGAATTATCAGGTGTTTGAGAGATTAATAAGTACACAGGTCAAAGGAAGGGTGTTCACATTAAAATGTAGTGTCAGAATAAAAGTTTATCTTGCAGAATCCCTGATAATAATCAGCTATGAAAACAAACACAGGTTTCATTTCATCCGCTATCGTTTGTATTATCTTATTCGTTTCATGCAATAAGAAAAATGATATTTCACAAAATGCAACTGCCGTTTCAGATAATTCAGCGCAACGTATCAGCATCAATCCTGCTTACCGGGGGTTATATGTGGATAACTTTGATAATATACTTGGCGATACTTCACAGGAGAATACATTGCTGCGCTGGTGCAAGAAGTATAAAATAAAAATTATCAGTCTTTATGATCTGAATACTGTTTTGCAAAATTCTTCAAACAATACTGTGCTTGCCAAGTTTATCAAAAAATCAAAAAACAGCTATGGCATGAAGCAGGTTACCGCCATTCGCGGACTTGGAACTCAATTTAGCCAGACACTTACTATTTATAATAATACACGGACAGATACTATAGAGCGTTTTAATGTTTTTAATCTTGAAAATGAATGGTGGAATAACGGACCTAACTGTGACTTTTCCTGCTGGACGAATTATCTCAAAGCAATGAACACATCTGCACATACTGCAGCTCCTCCTTTGCTTGCCGAAGAATATATAGGATGGTTTCAAAACCCCGCAGGACAAGAGCAGATGCAGGCGGATACGCTTGTGTATTACAGTGACCGTATCTTAGTTCATGATTACAGGGCTGCTCCCGATTTTCCGTACATGCAATCCCGTTTGAGCTATCTCGGCAAGGCGGCAAAAGCGCAGGGAAAAATCATTAACGTTATTGCCATCTTCAGCGCTGAACCGAACTTTATGGGAAATTATTTTGATGTGAACGGGCAAAATCATTCGTTTGATGATGCTTACGCAGAAATTGTTTCACAACACAATGCTGCCCCGTTCTTCAGCGGGAAAAACAATATTAAAATTATCGGCTACCAGGTTTTTGATTACAGCTTCGCTAAAACGGTGAGACCTTAGGGATTTATTTTGTTTCCTTTAACAGCACAACATATGTAGGAAAGTGATCGCTGTAACCTCCTATGTACTTACTGCCATCATAAGTCCTTTTAGGGTAGCCTTTGTATTTTCCGGATGATTCTTCCATCCATGATTTGTGAAAGATACCGGCTTCTTTGAAAAAGAATCCGCTTTGTTTTTTATTGAGCCATGCTGATGACAACATGATCTGGTCAAAAAGATTCCATGAGTCATTGTAAGCAAGCGTGCCGATTCCCTGTGTATAATAATCTGTCCACGGATTGTACAATCCTCCCTGTTTTACTTTTTCTTTATTTCCTTTTGCATTCAGCACAACTGACACACTCGGATCAACGGGATCATCATTTAAATCTCCCATTACAATAATTTTTGCATCAGGATTTATTTTAGTGATGGAATCAATTTTGTGTTTACACACACCTGCAGCTTTTGCACGGCTGGGTGCCGATGCTTCTGCACCACCTCTGCGCGAGGGCCAGTGGTTTACAAAAACATACATCGGTTCTCCGTCATACATTCCATGCACAAACAATATATCCCGGGTGTAATAAGGTGATTTATTATCGTCAGCCAATAATTCCACAAACAACGACTCACTGGATTTGACGGTAAAATATTTCGGATTGTATAATAATCCTACATCAATTCCTCTTGCATCAGGCGAATCATAATGAACGATTTTATAATTGCGGTTCTTTAATTTAGGATTGCTGACAAGGTCTTTCAGTACGCCTTCGTTTTCCACTTCAGCACACCCCATTAACGAAAGTCCGTCAGCCGTTATATCTGTTCCGATTTGTGAAATCACGGTGGAGAGCTTTCCAAGCTTGTCAAGATATACTTCAGCGGTGTTGTGATTGGCACCGTTTGGTAAAAACTCTTCATCATTGTTGGGTTGATCTATGGTATCAAATAAGTTTTCAAGATTGTAAAAACCAATCACACCAATCTTGTAATTCTTTTGCTGGGAATAAACTTTCCCCGAAACATTCAGCGTTAACAGAAAAATAATTACCGCTTTCCATCCGTTTTTCATTGTCATTTTAATTAAGCGGCAAAACTACGAAAACGCATAATGGGCTGCCAAAAGAGTATAAAATCATTAATGCCTGAGGGTTAATTTACATTTTCTTTTTCTCAATCTTTTCATGGAACTTCAAATAAGCAGGCAAAGCAGCGGAGCCATACCATTGATACAATTCTGCATCCAGGAGTTTTTCTTTTATTGCCGGATCAGTGATTAATAATGAATCAGCTTCTGCAATTGTTTTTATATTTAAAATAAAAATACCCCTGTAGGACTTGTCATTCTTCTTTAAAGGTCCGGCAACAACTAATTTTCCTTCATCAGCTAACCGGTTAATATTTGCCATGTGACCTTTAAACAGACTGTCCACAATTGCTTTGTTATCCGTTTTATTTGTTCCCGTTTTTAAAATAACAAGGACATAGGATTTCATGCCATAGTCATCCCCGCCTAAGGAATCGGCTAATGTTTTATCATACAACGGATTTTCTGGCTGTGCATTTACACAAAGGCTGAAGAATATGAGTAATAAAGCTGTGATTATTTTTTTCATGTATAAATGTATAATTGTTTTAGTTTATTCATTCCTTCACCACTTTCCCTTTCTTCACCACCCCTCCCGAGCCATCGGGATTTCTCATCTCATAAAAATAAATTCCTTTTGCAAGCTGTGCGGTGTTTAATGTAACCGTGTGTGAAAATTTCTGCTGCAATAGTTTTCTTGATGCAATGTCATAGAGAATGATTTCTGAAAGTTCATCAGTACTGTTGGTTATGTTTAATTTATCAATTATAGGATTGGGATAAATTTCAGTTTCATTTTGTGAAACATTTTCCTCTGTTGAAGTAAAGCCGCACAGTACATTTGTTGTTAAAGGATGGACAGCATAAATTATTTGTGCAGTATCATCAGCGAAAGGAAGAGTAATGGGTGCGAAATTTAATAAGGTATCTGTATAAGCAGGCGTGTATTCAGGTATAGTAAAAGGAGTAATGTTACAAAGAGATGAACATGCTGTATCAGTTAGTGCAATAAAAGGATAGCTAAGTCGTCCTGATAACATGACAATACCGGGGGAATAGAGATTAACGCTGGCATAATAATCCTGAACGGTTTCAGTTTTTGCAAACTGAAAATTTCCATCTTTATCCGTTTTCAATGCGAGACCGCCCAATGACCCCTTCCCAACCATTAACAGGCTGCTGTCAGGCAACTCAGCAACATCAGTTCCGGTGCCCTGATTGGCTTCATAAATTTTCAACCATTGCAATGTACCCGCTGAGTCTGTCTTTAAAAGGAAACCATCATGACTAAAGCTGGTTGTATAGTCAACGATCCCCGTTGCAGCATAACCTCCGTTACTCAATGGTTTAAGCGATTGGGTCATAATGCCGGAATTGACATAGGTAAAGGCAGTATGCCAGTATAGGTTGCCCGAAAGATCAATTTGAAAAAATGTAACCATAGTTCCATGGCGTCCTGTAACTACAAAGCGGTTGTAATCATGGGTGGCTATATCATAATTACTTGCTGCTGCTCCTATACCACCAAATTGCTTAATCCATATGATTGAACCAGTGGCATCGCATTTCATAACAAAATCAACCAATTGCCGTGAACCGACAACTATAAAACCGTTGTCGTTATTTTTAATTATTCCGTACCCATAGGCAGACAGGACAGAGATATAGGTATGTGTCCACAGATGGTTTCCATTTTTATCTAATTTAGTTACAGTAGGATCAGAATGATTGCTTCCGGTAAGCCTCCAGTTGACAAGTATTAAGAAGCCGCTGTCGGCTGCCTGCACAATGTCGGTGAGTGAAAAGAAAGTGGCGTTCGGATAGGTAATATCATTTGACCAGAGCACGTTTCCTGCCGAGTCTGTTTTCATGACATTCACTATTTGGGCTGTTGTCAATAGAATGGCCCGGAAAAAGGAGCGGTCATAGCAGATAAGCGATTTGTTAACCGAACCGTTAAGAGCATAATCAGCTACAAATAAATTTTGTGATTTGCCGGTTAAATAATTTAAGCAAACAAACAGCAGCAGGCAGATTTTATGTTTCATGTATTTTAATTCATTCTTTAACGATCTTCCCTTTTTTCACCAACCCGCCCCGATGGCTATCGGGGTTTCTCACTTCATAAATATATATCCCTTTTGCAAGCTGTGAGGTGTTTAATGTAACCGTGTGTGTAAATTTCTGCTGCAATAGTTTTCTGGATGCAATGTCATAAAGAATGATTTCTGAAAGTTCATGGTCGTGGATGGTGATATTTAGTTTATCGCTAAAAGGATTGGGAAACAAATTTGCCCATTCAGAAGGGGAGAACTCATTAATACCCACAGGTGAATAACACGTTAATGAATCAGCAGAAACGCATACATCGTCAACAAAATAATAAGCGTTCCACCCGAAAGTTACGGGCTGCATGGACAGGACTGTAGAATTAGAATCGGTAAAATGGTTGCCGATTGAAATATACGCGTAATTGCTGTCTGCAATGAATGATCCTTGTATGATGGTCCAGTTAAGCGTGTCCGTTACAACCGTTGTTGTGTAAACCTGGGCATTGTTAGTTATTGGAAGAGAGGACAACGGGGTAAGTAAAAACTTAGCGCCAATATGATCCACTGCATGTGAGGACATGTTCATGCGTGCCACTTTTAAGCTTACATAATATTTAGTTCCTACAGTTAACGGCTGCGTCAGCGTTCCTGTACCGTATTCCCTCAGATCATCTATAAGAGTGCCTGCAAACGATCCGTAGCACAGTAAGCCTATATAAGCGTTTCCTGTGGCTGCATACTGGTATCCGCAAATATTTGAAGGCACTCCAAAAGCAGGAGTGATGCCGTTTGCACAAGCATTAAAATAGTCAGGGCTGTTTTGCGATGTAGACCATCCCGTAGCATTATTAATAGCGCTGGATGATGCGGGACATGGAGAATAAATTTCAAAACTGTTATTGGTTACAAGATTCTGCGCAACTGTTTGCAGGGTTGCAAACAAAATAAATACTGCGTGTAAAAGTTTTTTCATTTGTGTATGTTTTTGAGTTTTTGTTTTAGCAAATTATTCTTTAACCACCTTCCCTTTCTTCACCACCCCGTTCTTATTTCTCACTTCATAAAGATACATTCCTTTTGCAAGCTGTTGTGTATCTATAGAAACAAAGCTGTTAAACTCTTCATGAATTAATTCACGGGAAGAAATATCGTATAGAATCAATTCAGTAAGTTCATTGGTCTTAACTTTTAACGATAGGCTGTTTATGAAAGGATTCGGGTATAAGGTGAAATCATTAATGAACATGTTTTCGGGAAGGGCGGTTACCGAGTCGGGAATAACGGATACTTCATCAACATAATAATAGGCCCAGCCTAACGTGTTTGAGGGATAAGCCATAGTGACTTGTGTGGAAGAATCGTTATAAAAATTTCCGACTGTGATATAGTTCTCTCCGCCTGCGGCAGTATATAAGCCGTTTATATAGGTCCAGTTTGCAGAATCGGTTATCATGTTGCCGGCACCGTTATCAATCTGCGGGATATAAGAGTTTAAAGCGAAATAGCCGTTTCCGGTAACAGGACCAACCGATAAGTAAGCACCGAAATGATCTATGGCATAGATGAAATTGTCGGCAAAGCTCACATGTAACCCTACATTGTAAACCACGCCTGCGGTAAGCGGGCTTGTAAGCTGAACGGTCATGTATTCTCTTACTTCCAGCCCCGCATAATAGGCTATCATGCCATAATACCCTGAGTCGGATACAGATTGCTGGTAACCATAAAAGTTGGACGGCATTCCATGATTGCCATTGAAACAGCCGTTCATATAATCAGGTTGTGCTGTGGCTCCGCTGGGTTCGAACCACGGAGGCGTGAGAGTTGTCTGGCTTGATGCAGTGGGGCATGTTGAGTAAATATCAAACCCGTTATTCGGAACAAGGTTTTGTGCATCACTGATTTCGTTGCTTAAAACCAGGAGCAGTAAGAGGCAGTATTTTTTCATAGATTTGTTTTTATATATTTAATTATAAGTTCACTAATCTTTTATTAATTTTCCTTTCTTCACCATCCCGCCCCGATGGCTATCGGGGTTTCTCACCTCATAAAGATACATTCCTTTTGCAAGCTGTGAAGTGTTTAATGTAATGGTGTTTGTAAATTTCTGCTGCAATAGTTTTTGTGCTGCAATGTCATAAAGAATGATTTCTGAAAGTTTATTATTGTTTAAATTAATATTCAGCTGAGATGAAAACGGAACAGGAGAAATAAGCAAACTGGTTTCAACTATTGAATTATCATGAATGCCCGATGAAACGTTTAATTGGAAATTATCAATAGCATTTCCGGAGTTTGTAATGTTTCCACCGACAGTAACGGTTATGTAATTCGCATTGATGGGGGAAACAAAGTTCAATGTTCTCATTGTCCAGGCGCTGGCAATTATACCGGCAGGTATTGAACCAATAAAGTTTCCGAATGTATTATTTGAAGAAGAAACTCCTATTTCAATCGGAGCAGTGGAAAAGCCGTTGATATCCCTGTCAAAAAATGTAAGTGTATAAGAAATTCCGGCTTGCAGCGGAGAAGATAAATCGAATGAAATAGCTTCCTGGAAATTCGTATCAATATTGCTCACTGCTATAAAGATGCAATAATCCCCGTTTTGAGAAGGGCCGTAACCGCATGTGTTCTTTACAATATCCAGGTTTTGAAATGTTCCAAAGGCTGTTGAATTATACATATTCAGATTGTAAGTGGCATTATCAATATTGATCAGGCAGGTATCTGTGTTATTCTCAAAATCTCCATTAATAATTGCCTGGCCATTTCCTTTCGTTATAAAAAATATTAAAAACGGCAGTAAAAAAAAGACATGTCTCATCGTTGTTTAATTTTAAGATTATTTGTTAGTATAACTCAATACCGGTTATTCATTTCGCATTTGCATTCATTCCTTCACCACTTTCCCTTTCTTCACCACCCCGCCCTGATGATTATCGGAGTTTCTCACCTCATAAATATACATCCCTTTTGTAAGCTGTGCAGTGTTTAATGTAACAGTGTTTGTAAATTTCTGCTGCAATAGTTTTCTTGATGCAATGTCATAGAGAATGATTTCTGAAAGCTCATGATTACTCATTGAAATATTAAGTTCGCTTGAAAAAGGAATGGGAAATAAATTAAATTCCGAATTCGGAGTATTAGCTTCAATTCCAACACCGGATGAGCAGGAAACAAACAATGTACTTTCTGTGCTGCTGCCAATGCTATTATTTGCCACAACACGCATGGTATCTCCGGTGAATGCGGGAGTAAATTGAACCCATATAAAATCCGAATTAGGGCTTCCTCCATACATTAATGCTCCTGCCGGCAGTGTCCATGTGTAAGAGGTGGCGCAAGGAACCTGGCTTATCAGGAATGGAATAATATCTCCGGGGCAGGCTACTCCCTGGCCCATGGGGCATATACATAAAATATTTCCAGGGGTAGGCGGAGGATTTATAGGTGGCAAACAAATAAAAAAACTGCACAGGGCAGTTCCGTGAACTGAATAGGTTCCGGATTGAGAAACTATAATGTTTAATGGATTAGCCTGTGTAGGATTCGTTATTGCAACTCCGTCAAAACTCCAGGGTCCAAGAAGTGGAGTATCACATGCTGAAACACATTCCCATACATATAATGAAATAGAATCACCTATATTGGCAAAGACATTTGTCGCAGGTTGCCCTATAGCTCCTCCTCCTACCGTACCTTGTGTATGATTACTATATGATAAATAAAAGTATGGACTGGCATGAAGGGCGGCCTCCACTAATAAAATGCATGTTAACAGGGGGATGAGCTTTTTCATTTTTAGTTTTTTCAAAGTTAAATTAAATTAATCCGATAAGTCGTTTCATTCCCTGCCTACCGGCAGGCAGGCTTCACCATTTATCATCCGTAGCTTTTTTCAAACAACGAAGCTTCAGCGTAGTTGTTAGCGAAGGATGACCTTCCCTTTCCTCACCACCCCGCCCCGATGGCTATCGGGGTTTCTCACCTCATAAAGATACATCCCTTTTGTAAGCTGTCTCGGAATTATTAGGATCACCAAAATTCTTTTGAAAAGTCACCTGCTGACAAAAAACAATTCCAGTTCCCGTGATGAAAAACAATATAATAAATACATACTTCTTCAACAGTTTATTCATCATTCAAATTTCTCCACCAAACTTACCAAACTTCCTTTAACCCGCTTTCTTTAAAGGAAACTTATTTAAAAAACCCCTGCTCCCTGAAGAGGAACTACCGCATAGACTAAGTCCGCGATGATTCCCCTTCAGGGGTCAGGGATGAAGCGAAGAATAAAGTTTCCATGTCAATTTATCGTTAACTTTAAACCTTTTTGTTAGCTTTGCAACCGCTTTTCGAAAAACATCCGGTAAACTCCAGAATTAATAAATCACAATTTCCTTCCACATGGTGCGTAAATACTCTTTCATAATATTTGTTTTTCTGCTCATTCCTTTCTTATCCCATTCCCAGGTTTCCGAAATTAAAGGCATCATTGCTGATCCTTACAACATGCCCATCGAAAATGCTGTTGTAAAAATCGCGGAAACAAATGATTCTGTTAAAACGGATAAAGCAGGTGTGTTTATGTTTTCAAACCTGCCTTACGGGGATTACAACATCAGCATTAAAGCAGAAAATTATAATGCGTTCAGCTTTCCATTAAAAGCAGATAAGCAAAAACACGATCTCGGAAACATCGCCATCCAGCACTCGGGAAATGAATCTTCAGAAGATAATATTCCCGTGGTTTCACTTTCCGAATCCGACCTTAAAGAATCTTCAACGGATAATGTTTCGAGCGCACTTGGTGCATCACGAGATCCGTTTATTACAGCCACAACATTTACTTTCAGCGCTGCACGCTTCAGAATAAGAGGGTATGAAGATGCAAATTTTGTAACGCTCATGAATGGCGCCCCGATGAATGATCTTACTACAGGAAGAACGATGTATTATACCTGGGGAGGTTTGAATGATGTAATGCGCACAAGGGAAACATCTTTAGGATTGGCACCAGCCTATTATTCTTTCGGAGGTATTGGTGGCGCATATAATATTGACAGCCGCGCCTCTCATCAGCGCAAGCAGATACAGGCTTCTTATGCCATCTCCAACCGTTCGTACGACAATCGTTTTATGCTGACTTACGGATCGGGTATTTTGAAAGGAGGATGGTCATTTGCGGGTTCAGTTTCACGCAGGTGGGCAAATGAAGGCTATATAAAAGGAACGTACTATGACGGGTTCAGTTATTTCGGAACAGTAGAAAAATTTATTAACGATCAGCATTCATTAAGCTTTACTGCCTTTGCTTCGCCAACCAAAAACGGAAGGTCATCACCTGCAGTGCAGGAAATGTATGACCTTGCCGGAACCAATTATTACAATCCTTCATGGGGGTATCAAAATGGAGAGGTGCGCAATGCCTCTGTAGGAAACACTAATGAACCCGCTTTTATTCTCACACATGACTGGAAAATTGACGGGAAATCTTCTTTGTTATCAGCCGTTTCTTTTGTTACAGGCAAAAGCAAAGTTTCAGGACTTGACTGGTACGAAGCAACCGATCCCCGGCCTGATTATTACAGGAATCTTCCAAGTTTTATAGCCATTGAAGATTCGGTAGCCGGATTGCAGGCGGCTGAAATATTAAGACTTAACGAAAATGCGCGCCAAATTAATTGGGATCGTTTGTATGAAACCAATTTTCATAATGATACGATTGTTCTTAATGCGAACGGTGTTTATGGCGATACTGCGAGAGGTAAAAGATCGCTATATATTGTTCAGGACCGTGTTACTTCCGTAAATAATTTCAGCTTTAATACTATTTACAATAGCGCCATTAGTGATAACACCACACTCACCGCTGGGCTGACTTACCAGAAACAGCAAACAGAATATTACAAAGAAGTGAACGATTTGCTGGGAGGTGATTTTTATGTGGATTATAACCAATATGCACAACAGGATTTTCCGAATGATACAAATGCACTGCAAAATGATCTGAATAATCCTAATAATATACTCCTCGTGGGAGATAAATACGGGTATGATTACACAGCCGATATTTACAAAATAAACGGATGGTGGCAAACTACTTTTAGATTCGAACGCATTGATTTTTTCTTCGGGACACAGATTTCGCAGACAAGATATTTCCGTGAAGGAAAAACAGTTAATGGTATTTTCCCTGATAACTCTTTCGGTGATTCTCCAAAGCAAACGTTTATAAATTTTGCAGGCAAGGGTGGAATTACATATAAGCTAAACGGGCGCAATTATTTATTTGCTAATGCCTCAGTGCTTACAAACGCTCCGGATTTTGATGATGCTTATGTTTCGGCAAAGACAAGACATGATCTTGCCCCGGATTTAAAAAGCGAAGAAACTACCTCTCTTGAAGGAGGTTATTTGCTCAGGGCGCCAAAATTAAAAGGGAGAGCTGTACTGTATTATACACAGGTGAATAATGAAACAAAGACCACTAGCTTTTATCATGATGATTTCCGCACGTTCGTAAATTATACATTAACAAATGTTGACAAACGCTACACCGGGGCCGAGCTTGCTGCAGAAGCAGAAATCGGGCAGGGGTTCAGCGCAAGCGCAGTGGCTGCCTTAGGCCAGTATTTTTATACCGACCGGCCGTTAGCAACTATTTCGCAGGATAACAATGCAACGCTTTTAGCAGAGAATGAAATCATTTATGCAAAAAATTTCCATGTGGCAGGCTCTCCTGAAAAAGCATATACTGCCGGGTTAAGCTATCGCGGAAAAGATTTTTGGTTTGTGCGTCTGAACTTTAACTATTTTGATGGTATCTGGATTGATTACAACCCTGCCCGCAGAACTGTTCAGGGAATTGATTTAGTGGACCCGCAAACAGATTTGTTCACCAATATAATTGACCAGCAAAAAGCGGACGGGCAGTTTACAATGGATCTTTCAGGAGGTAAATCATGGAAGCTGGATGGTAAAATCAAAGCATTGAAAAAACCAACATACATATTGCTCAATGTGGGCGTAACCAATATTACCAACAATAAAAAATTTATTACCAACGGATATGAGCAATTACGCTATGACTTCTATGAAAACAATGTCGGCAAGTTTGCACCGAAATATTTTTACTCATACGGAGCCACCTTCTTCGCAAGCGTAACATTAAGAATGAACTAAAATCTTAAACTAATAAAGAAATAAAAAATATAATACATATCATGAAAATATCTCTTAACAAAATTCTTGCTTATTCATTTGTGATGCTTGTGATCACAACGCTGTCTTCCTGCGTTAAAAAAGATTTTGATGAACCTCCTACAGGTGGCCTTGATCCTGTGATGACCGGAACATATACCACCATTGCTGATTTGAAAGCGCTTTACACGGGCACCCCTGTTAAAATCACATCCGATATTTATATCTCAGGAGTTGTAATTGCCGATGATCAGTCAGGCAATTTTTATAAAGAAGTTGTACTGCAGGATTCCACAGGTGGAATTTCTGTTAACATTGACCAGTCCAATTACTATACAACTTATAAAGCCGGAAGACGTGTTTTTGTAAAATGCCTTGGATTAACCATCGGGGAATATGCTAAATTGATCCAGCTTGGATCGGGTGTTGACAATACAGGTTCACTTACACGGATTGCTTCAACACTATTAGGTAAATACCTCTTGCCGGGTTCTTATTACCATACAGTTTCTCCAAGAACGATTCATCTTAGTGACATCACGACAATAAATCTTGACGCTTACATAAATACCTACCAGAACACACTTATCAAAATTGACACCGCTCAGTTTGATGAACAGGACACAACTTTTGCTGACGGACCGTTAAAACAAGACAGAAATCTTACCATCAAAGATTGTAATGAAAGGACTATTATTATCAGGTCAAGCGGGTATTCAAACTTTGCTGCAACAGAAGTTCCAACCGGCAATGGTTCTATCATTGCAGTATTACAGATTTATAATTCTTTTGGAGCAAATGAGCTGGAAGATTTGCAAATCAAAATTCGTGATTTGAGTGATTTAAATATGAGTAATCAGCGTTGTGGAGGAATAGGACCATGTACGATTGATACAAGCGGTACCTATGTAAACCTTAAAGTTGTCAGATGTCTTTGGAGTGCAGGATTTACTTCAGGCTTGATTGGTAAAAAAATTCGTGGGACTGTTATTTCTGATTTCATAAATGGAAATATTACGGCAAACAATGTTATCATTCAGGACGCAACGGGAGGAATAGCTGTACGATTTACTTCTCCAAACACTTTTGCGCTGGGAGACTCAATTGAGGTAAATGTAAGTGGACTACTCCTCACTGAATTCAGCGGTTTGCTTGAATTTGATGGTACACCACCAGCAAATGCAACTTTTTTAGGAATAAACACGCCAGCTGTGAGAATAGTTACAGTTAGTGCAATCAATAATACTACAAATTTTGAATTGTGGGAAAGTACTCTTGTAAAGGTGTTAAACGCTACCATTACCGGTTCAGGAACATACAGTGGCACTAATACCCTCACAGATCCGACAGATTTTATTGACCTTTACACCCGTTCAAGCGCATCTTTTGCAGGCAATTCTTATCCTGCAGGTACCGTAAGTGTTACTGGCATATTAGCTCCTTTTAATACTACAAAACAAATTACGATCAGAAATACAAGTGATGTTCAATAAAAGCATCAAATTATTAAAAAAGTTTAGTTGCTGACAAAGCTGTAACACTAAATAATAATCAACTAAATAAAAACAGGCTTCTCCAAACCGGGAAGCCTGTTTTTTTTATGACCAAAAAATAATTCAGGCTATTTTACTAATATGAACTACTATAAAGAAAACTTTAGTTCAGAAAAAAAACTTTAAACCTTTCCCGATAGCTATCGGGATTAAACCTTAAACTTTTTTTACTCCCCTCCCGCCCCGTGGCAGTTCTTATACTTCTTCCCGCTTCCGCAGGGGCACGGATCATTGCGTCCTATTTTTTGTTCAACGCGAACCGGCTGAACTTTAACAGGGGCCTGCTGCTGCTGGGGGCGTCCGTTGGTTGCAGTTGTAGAAACATTATCCGAGCTGGAAGTGCGCAACCTGCTCATATCAGTCCGCTGCGGAGGCCGCGCTTCTTTCACATTAGACGAATCCTGTATAGCAACATATCCTTTGAAAAGGAAAGCAAGAATTTCTTTATTAATACGCTCCAGCATTTGCTTGAACAATTCAAACGATTCAAACTTGTAAATAAGCAGCGGATCTTTTTGTTCATACACCGCGCTTTGCACCGATGTTTTCAATTCATCCATTTCACGCAGGTGTTCTTTCCATGCATCATCAATCAAAGCGAGCGTAACATTTCTTTCAAACGAACTGACCATTTCCATTCCATGCGTTTCAAAAGCTTTTTTAAGATGCGCCACTACCTGTATATGTTTCATTCCGTCAGTAAACGGCACCACTATATTTGTATATACATTTCCCTGGTTCGTATATACATCATTGATAACAGGAAATGCTTTGTCAGCAATCAGCTTTGATTTCACACGGTAATGATCATGTGCTGCATGATATACCTTTTCAGTAAGCTCCTCGGGTTTTATCTGCAAAAACTCTTTTTCATCTACCGGGCTTTCAATGGAAAAATAACGGATCAGGTCAATTTTGAATTCTTCAAAATTTCCTGATTCAGTATGAATGGCGGAGAGGTTTTCGCTTACATCCCATTGCATATTATCCAAATCAAGTGATAAACGTTCACCAAACAGTGCATGTCTCCTTTTCCTGTAAATCACTTCGCGCTGCGCATTCATCACATCATCGTACTCGAGCAAACGTTTGCGGATGCCGAAATTATTTTCTTCCACCTTTTTCTGCGCGCGCTCGATTGATTTTGAAATCATGCTGTGCTGGATCACTTCGCCTTCTTCAATACCCATCCGGTCCATCAGCCGCGCAATACGGTCAGAGCCGAACAAGCGCATCAGGTCATCCTCCAGTGAAACAAAAAACTGTGACGAGCCCGGGTCACCCTGCCTGCCCGCACGTCCGCGCAACTGCCTGTCCACGCGCCTTGATTCATGACGCTCTGTTCCCACAATTGCCAAACCTCCTGCATCCTTCACCCCGGGCCCCAGCTTAATATCCGTTCCGCGGCCTGCCATGTTGGTGGCAATGGTCACCGTTCCGGCTTTACCGGCTTCAGCAACAATTTCAGCTTCGCGCTGGTGCTGTTTTGCATTCAGCACATTGTGCTTAATGTTCCGCAGCTTCAGCATCCGGCTCAGCAATTCAGAAATTTCAACCGATGTGGTTCCCACCAGGACAGGCCTTCCTGCTTTAGTGAGATTGGAAATCTCCTCGATAACGGCATTATATTTTTCACGTTTGGTTTTGTAAACCAAATCTTCCATGTCTTTTCGTACTACCGCACGGTTAGTCGGTATCACAACAACATCTAATTTATAGATCGTCCAGAACTCACCTGCTTCCGTTTCCGCTGTTCCGGTCATCCCTGCCAGCTTGTGATACATCCGGAAATAATTCTGTAGCGTCACGGTAGCATACGTTTGCGTGGCGGCTTCCACTTTCACATTCTCTTTCGATTCAATTGCCTGGTGCAGTCCGTCTGAATATCTTCTTCCTTCCAGCACGCGTCCCGTCTGCTCATCCACAATTTTTACTTTGCCGTCAGCAATAATATATTCCACATCAATTTCAAAAAGCGTGTAGGCTTTCAGAAGCTGGTTAATAGTATGAATGCGGTCTGATTTAATCGCAAAATCCCGCATCAGCGTTTCTTTCTTGTCCAGCTTCTCCAAATCTGGAGCACCTGATTTTTCTATCAATGCAATTTCAGAGCCCACATCCGGCATGATAAAAAAACCGGCATCTTCATTGGCGGAAGTAATCAGCTCAATTCCCTTTTCCGTCAGCTCAACCGAATTATTTTTTTCATCAATCACGAAAAAAAGCTCTGCATCCGCCTTGTGCATTTCCTTGTTCTGGTCCTGCATGTAAAAATTTTCTGTTTTATGCAGCAACGCTTTTACACCGGTCTCTCCAAGAAATTTTATTAAGGGTTTATTTTTTGGCAACCCGCGGTAAGCTCTCAGCAGCGGCAAGCCCGCA
>DATEMK010000308.1:0-3521 GCA_035275625.1 Bacteroidia bacterium | reverse complement strand
AGTTCAACGAAGCGGTCACCGACTTCCACATTTCTGCGCTAATCGCTCTTGCAATGGTTCTTTTCATAGTAACCATGGCAATTAACATTGGCGCTCAATTCCTAGTTTCAAGAATGGTGAAAGTGGTACCGGGGACGAGAGAATGAGTAGCCCAGCGGAACGTAAACAAATTATTCAAGACGCTATTTTAAGAACTAACACTAGGCGCAGAATTACTGACCGAGTGATCACCGGTGTAACAATTGCCTGTGTAGCGGCTGCACTGATTCCCCTGAGTTGGTGACAATGATGAATTTTTTATTGAACGTCCTTGCCCTGATAACTTTTTACTGACCATTTACAACCGCTGGGGACAGGAGGTTTTTAAAACAAATGATCCTTTGGTAAAATGGGATGGCAGAATCGGCAATGGAGAATTTGTGCCCTCTGGAACATACTACTGGATCCTGGGATCGCGCGATAAAGCTATAAAAGGGTTTTTGCAGCTGATCAGGGAAAAGAAAAATTAAACAGGACCAGGCTTAACAAACGAAAAATGCGGGGCTAAACCCGCATTTTTTTTTATGTGTTTAAGAAAAAAAAGCGGATATTATTTGTTTGATCTTTTGACAAGACTTCAATTAGAAATTTTATTTTAAACTTGCATCTGTTATTATGGAATATGAAAATTGAAAGCGCAATCTTAAAATTTAAACTTAATGATTTCCCGGTTATCTCTTCTTAATTGAAACTCCTTGCTAAAATTTGTCTGTATAGACTCTTCATTGATTGATTAATTTAACCAATATAATCGCCTTAATATTAGCTTATCTGATTGGTTCAATTCCTTCTGCCGTTTGGGTGGGAAGAACTTTTTATAATATTGATGTTCGGGAATATGGAAGTGGTAATGCGGGAGCAACCAATACTTTCAGGGTACTGGGAAAAAAGGCAGGCATCCCGGTTTTGTTAATGGATATTACCAAAGGATTTCTTGCGGTAAAACTTGTCACTATTTTTGGAAACTATCCGCAGGAGTCTCAACAATATGTAAATTTTAAACTGGTGCTTGGTGTATGCGCCCTTTTGGGACATATCTTTCCTGTCTTTGTCGGTTTCAGGGGAGGAAAAGGGGTTGCAACATTACTTGGAATTTTATCTGCTGTTCATCCCGAGGCAGCAGCTGTTTGCGCAGGTGTTTTTTCCCTGATGCTTTTTTTTTCGCATTACGTTTCATTAAGTTCCATGGCTGCTGCAATTACTTACCCGATTATCATTATGTATGTTTTTCATGAAACTGTTCCGACTGTAAACATTTTTGCAATGGCAATTGCAATTCTTGTACTCATTACACATCAGAAAAACATCGAGCGTCTTTTAAAAGGTACTGAATCGCGGATAAACTTTCGTCCTCCAAAGACAAGCAGCAAGCCCGGCTGATTTAACGTTCTCCAACAAGTTTATTAAATTTATGGAGGACACCCTTCGGCAGGATGGAAGAAGTTTCTCTTTTTTAAAATAAACAGCGCTATTTTTCGTTTGGAACAAGACCCGTTATTTTTATTTCCAACATTCTTATATTTGCAGATAATAAGTCAATAATTGAAATGGGAAACCAGCAAAAAACCATACAGGAATCAGAAGTTTTACTTGATGAAAAAGTAAAAAATGAAAATCACCTGGTATTGTACAATGATGAAGTAAATACTTTTGATTTTGTAATTGATTCGCTCGTTGAAATCTGCAAGCACGACCGTTTGCAGGCTGAACAATGCACTTACCTCGTGCATTACCGCGGAAAATGTTCTGTAAAAGACGGCCCGGTAAAAAAACTAAAACCATTATGCGAAGCCTTTCACGACCGCGGATTGACCGCTTCCATTGAATAATTCTTCCTTTTATTTTTCACGCAGTCATTCCTTCGTAAAAAAATCCTTTTTCTTTCCCACTACTTTTGTAATACCTTTGGCACATCTAAATTAAATGCGATAAATGTTATTTACATCCATTATTCTCCTGATACTTATCGGAATTGTTTTGGTTGTTCTTGAAATATTAATCCTGCCCGGCCTGATTTCCGGGATCATTGGCAGTATTTTAATAATCATTGGAATTTTATGGATGTACAAAGCCTTTGGATCAACAGTTGGAAATTATACTGCATTAGGTACGGCTGTTTTAACTTTAGGGGCCATAATTTATTCTCTCAAATCAAAAGCCTGGCAGCGATTCGGCTTGCAGGATTCATTAAAGGGAAAAACAAATGAAGTAGATACCCTTGAATTAGCTGAAGGCGATGAAGGAGTAACAATTTCAGCCCTCCGTCCCATGGGCACAGTGATGATTAATGAAAAAAGAATAGAAGCGCAAACCAACGGTGAATTAATTCCTTCTAATACCCTTATAACAATACTAAAAATTTTACCCAATAAAATAATTGTAAAAGCAAAACCTTAACTTAAAAAAAACAATCATGCAAATCCCATTAATTTTATTAGCCATTGTAGGAGCAATCATACTATTATTCCTTTTTCTTTATTTCATCCCCGTTAACCTGTGGATCACTGCTGTTTTTTCAGGAGTGAAGATAAGCATCATGAATCTTATCCTGATGCGGTTGCGGAAAGTTCCGCCTTCCATTGTGGTGAATGCAATGATTACTTCCACCAAAGCCGGGTTAAATGTTACTACAAATGAAATCGAAACGCATTACCTTGCAGGAGGCCATGTGAATAACGTTATCAAAGCGCTGATTTCTGCTGACAAAGCAAACATTCCTCTCACTTTTAAAATGGCAACAGCGATTGACCTTGCAGGCCGTGATGTATCGGATGCCGTACAGCTGTCGGTGAACCCACGCGTCATTGACACTCCGCCTGTTTCTGCCGTTGCAAAAAACGGGATCCAGTTAATTGTGCGTGCCAGGGTTACAGTCAGAACAAATATCAACCAGCTGGTCGGTGGAGCGGGAGAGGAAACTGTACTGGCGAGGGTAGGAGAGGGAATTGTAACTACTATCGGTTCGGCACACGATCATAAAACGGTTTTAGAAAACCCGGATATGATTTCCAAAACAGTTTTAGCAAAAGGACTGGATGCAGGAACAGCTTTTGAAATTTTATCTATTGATGTGGCGGATATTGATGTGGCGGAAAATATTGGCGCCAAACTTCAGATTGAACAGGCAGCAGCAGATCTTAAAGTGGCGCAGGCGATGGCGGAGGAGCGGAGGGCTGCAGCTGTTGCCACCGAGCAGGAAATGAGAGCAAAAGCACAGGAAGCGAGGGCAAAAGTAATTGAAGCAGAAGTGCAGATTCCGCTTGCCATGGCTGAAGCATTCCGAAGCGGGAATCTTGGCATTATGGATTATTACAGAATGCAAAACATACAGTCTGATACAGGTATGCGTGAATCCATATCAAAAGGAGAGAAGGACAAGAAAAATTAAATGGTTAATGGTTAATCGGAAGTTGGAGTTTGGAAATTGGTCATTGGTTATTGGTCATTGTCTTTGGTTCATTAGTTTTAAAAGCAATTTTTTA
>DATEMK010000307.1:0-11975 GCA_035275625.1 Bacteroidia bacterium | reverse complement strand
ATTACCGGGGAAAAGGAATCGGGAAGGAATTGCTGGAGCAACTCATTCTTCATGGTAAAAAGGCGGGCATTCACTATATGTTGGCGCGAATTTCAGAAGGAAATGCATCAAGCATTCACATTCATGAGCTATTCGGTTTTGAGCACATCGGGGTGATGAAAGAAGTCGGATTCAAATTTGGAAAGTTTTTAAATGTGCATTTAATGCAAAAGGTTTTTTCTGAAAACACCTGATTGCCAAATTTATAGTTATTGATTCCTTATGAAAAAAATCCTCATCATTTACACAGGCGGCACCATCGGCATGCACCATAATGTGAAGACCGGTGTATTAAGCCCTTTTAATTTCGGAAAAATTGAAACGCATCTCCCCGAAGTAAAAAAGCTGGATTGCAAAATAGACTTTCATTCGTTTCATCCGCCTATTGATTCATCAGATGTACAGCCCGGCATTTGGGTGGACATTGCAAAACTGATAGAAAAAAATTATGAAAAGTTTTATGGTTTCATCATCCTTCACGGAACAGATACGATGGCATACACGGCTTCGGCATTAAGCTATATGCTGGAGAATCTTTCAAAGCCTGTCATACTTACAGGTTCGCAATTACCAATTGGTGCAATCAGAACCGATGCGAAAAGAAACTTAATCACAGCTATTGAAATAGCAAGCAGCAATATTGTGGTGCCTGAAGTTTGCATTTATTTTAACAGCCAGTTGTTTCGGGGTAACAGGGCAGAGAAATTTTCTTCCGCAAAGTTTGATGCCTTTCAATCCATTAACTACCCGATGCTTGCAGAAGCGGGAGTGAACCTTGTTTTTAATGAAACGGATTTTTTAAAACGTTCTGTTGAAGATTTAAAAGTGCATTCACAGTTGGATCACCACATCGGCTTGCTTAAAATTTTTCCTGGCATTACTCCCGAGTTTGTAAAAACATGCCTGCACGCAAAGAAAATAAAAGCGGTTGTTTTGGAAACGTATGGCTCAGGAAACGCACCCACGGCAAAATGGTTTTTGAAAGAAATAAAAGAGGCTGTTAAAAAAGGGCTTATTATCCTGAATGTTTCGCAATGCAGTGGCGGAGCAGTAAACCAGGGTAAATACGCTACCAGCATTGAATTGATGAAAATGGGAGTTGTAAGCGGGAAAGATATGACTACCGAAGCAGCTGTTACCAAGCTGATGTTTGTGCTGGGAAAAAATTTGCCGAAAAAAGAAACAGAAACTATGCTGCAGTTTTCATTGAGCGGGGAACTGACGCAGTAAAAAGGGTGGGAAATTATTTTCTACTTTTGCCGCCTCAAAACCGGAGAGATGTCAGAGTGGCCGATCGAGCATGCTTGGAAAGCATGTGTACTGTAAAAGGTACCGTGGGTTCGAATCCCACTCTCTCCGCTCAGCAAATCATCAAATTTCATCAATGAACGTTAAAATCCTTATCGGGTAAGGGTTTTAGTTGTTTTTGCTTTTCAGAGAAATGTCAAATTCCACCCCCAAAATCAAAATAGAATTACCCTGAATTTACCCCCAGGTGTCCTCTTTTTAAAAACTCAAGTGTTCTTTTTTTATCTCAAAAGAATTTTCCTGAGCCTTTGCAAGTTACAATTCGTTACGATTTTTATCAAAATACAATTGCGTAAAAATTAAGTGAAAAATAGTGCTGGGAAAATTTTGAGAAAAAATTCCACACATCACCTCAAAAACGCATGGCATAGATTTTAATTATAATTATACAAATCTAATCCCAAACAATTTAAATTCAAAACAAAAATGGCAACTTCAAAATCAACTTCAGGAAGTCGTTCAGGTAACGGCAGCAAAACCAGCAGCGGTTCAAAAAGCGCTGGCAACAGTAACAAAAGCACATCTGCAAGCGGCAGGAGCTCCGACACCGGCAGTAAATCATCATCAAGGTCATCGCGCAGCAAATCAGGAAAAACTTCTGATATGGACCGTGACAATTAAATTTCATTTTAATTCTTACTTAAATATTATTAACAATTAAACAATCAAAAAAATGGCACAAAATCAAAACGACCAGCGCAACCAGCAAACTGGCAGCAAGTCAACACAACAGACACAGGATGGTAAAAACAAAGAAACCAATCCTAACAACCCGACCGCGAACAAGGGAACTCAGGAAGGTTCGCAAAGCGGCAATCAATACCGCTCAGGTTCACAGCAGGGTTCACAATCCGGAAGTCAGCGAAAGGATTCATCATCCCCTCAGGGCAAAACCAATACTGATATGGAAGATGATGAGCGTGAAGAAACCAGAGGAGAAAGAAGAACAGGTGATTCGGATGCAGAACGCGAAGAGCGCAGAACAGGAAATCAAAACAAAAGAAACAGGTAAAAATATTTTCGGCAAACCTTCCGCCAATCGCGGAAGGTTTGTTTTTTAAAATTTAAATTGTCTTAAGAGAACAATTAAAGTGAAGTCAATTTTGAATAGCCTGCTTTGTTTAATTATGAAGCGGGCTTTTTCTCTTATAGATTTGTGTATATTCCGTGGCATACTTCATTGTAGATTAAAAAAATATGGCACTAACAAAATATAAGGAGAAAAGAAATTTTAAAGAAAGCCCTGAACCTGCAGGAGGTAAACCCAATAGTGACCAACTCAGGTTTGTAATCCAGAAACATGATGCTTCTCATTTGCATTACGATTTCAGGTTAGAGATGGAAGGTGTATTAAAAAGCTGGGCTGTTCCCAAAGGCCCGTCAACGGATCCTGAAGTTAAACGTCTTGCCATGATGGTAGAAGACCATCCTTTTGATTACAGGAATTTTGAAGGAATTATTCCCAGCGGCTATGGTGCCGGAACTGTTATCGTTTGGGATGAAGGTTTCTATGAACCAGCGGATAGTGACGGAAAGGATAAAAACACACAGGATAAAGAATTGCGCAAAGGAATTCATTCAGGGAAATTGCATTTCATATTGCATGGCAAAAAACTGAAAGGCGAATATGCGCTTGTAAAAACCCGCGGGCAGGGAGAAAATTCCTGGTTATTGTTTAAAATAAAAGACAAATATGTTTCTAAAAAAGACATAACCCTGAAAGATAAATCTGTCATTTCCAAAAAAACACTTGCACAGGTAGAAAAAACCACTAAGAATTTTTATGGTGCAAAGCGGGTTAAAGAATCTTCTTCGAAAAGAAAAAAAGAAACTGCATTAAATAAACGTGCAGATGTAAAAGCAGCGTCATCCCGAAACAGAAAAGAGAAAGAAGCAAAAGAAAAATCTAAAAATACAGAAGAGTATTCAACTAAAGGAAAACCTGCAAAGTTTCCGGCTAAGCTCGCCCCTATGCTTGCAACGTTAGTAGATAAGCCGTTCGATAAGGAAGGATGGCTGTATGAAATAAAATGGGATGGGTATAGAACCATTGCCTTGTGCAATAAAAACAAAGTGGAATTAAAATCACGGAATGATAAATCTTTTAATGAAAAATTTTACCCTGTATATAAAGCAGTTCAGGAATGGAATATAAACGCTGTTGTAGATGGTGAAGTGGTCGTGCTGGATGAAAACGGCAAATCAAATTTTGGAGCACTTCAGAACTGGCGCAGCGAAGCGGATGGAGATATTTATTTTTATATTTTCGACCTGCTTTGGTTAAAGGGGAAAAACCTGATGCAGCTGCCATTATCAGAACGCAGGGAAATTTTAAAACCAATGATTCCCGGAAATGGGATTATAAGATTAAGTGAAAGTTTTGCAGTTAGTGGCATTGAGTTTTTTGAAACAACAAAAAAAATGGGGCTGGAAGGAATCATAGCCAAAAAGGCAGACAGCGCTTATTCTCCCGGAATACGCTCTGATGAATGGTTAAAAATAAAAGCCAGCAAACGCCAGGAAATGGTAATTGGGGGCTATACCATTAATGACGATACCTCAAAGTCCTTCAGTTCCCTCTTGCTCGGTGTTTTTGAAAAAGGAAAATTAATTTATACAGGTAAAGTCGGAACCGGTTTTAATGATAAGCAGCAAAAAGAAATGCTGAAGCAATTTAAACCGCTTATATCAAAAACACCGCCTTTTACAGAATTGCCTGATATAAATAAGCCTTCTCGTTTCCGGCCCAATCCGCCACATGCACAAGCTATATGGTTGAAGCCTGAATTGGTTTGCGAAGTAAGTTTCACGGAAATGACCACTGATGGAATTATGCGGCACCCGGCTTTTGAAGCAATGCGAATTGACAAAAAAGCAAAGGATGTGATAAAAGAAAAACCCATGGCAACAAAAAAAATTACTTCTCCGGGAAAAAAGAAATCCGGCAAAATCCTTAAACCTGCAGGTAAACAGGAAAGAAAAACATTTTTG
The DNA here is from genome assembly GCA_035275625.1 of Bacteroidia bacterium. Classification (GTDB taxonomy): domain Bacteria; phylum Bacteroidota; class Bacteroidia; order AKYH767-A; family OLB10; genus DATEMK01. Next base: position 7,637 of record DATEMK010000307.1, on the reverse strand, counting down.
AATCCTGCTGATGAAACACAGGCCCGGAAAATTAACGGGCATGAAATAAAGTTTACCAATCTCAGTAAAATTTATTGGCCCAAAGAAAAAATTACCAAGCGGGATATGCTTAATTACTATTACCAGGTAGCGCCATATATTTTACCCTATTTGAAAGACCGTCCTCAATCCATGAACCGTCACCCGAATGGAATAAACGGGGAAAGTTTTTATTTTAAAGATGTAACAGGTACAGCGCCCGGCTGGATTGAAACGTTCCGTTACAAGAGTGAAGCAGACAACAGGGTAAGAAACTATCTTGTTGCAAAAGATGATGCGAGCCTGCTCTATATGGCAACATTAGGATGCATTGAAATGAATCCGTGGCACAGCCGTGTGCAAAGTGAAGATTATCCGGATTGGTGCATAATAGATTTAGACCCTGGTGAAAATACCTTTCAGCAGGTGATTGATGCGGCAAATGTCACTAAGGATATTTTAGAAAGCATAGGTGTCCAATCCTATCCTAAAACAAGCGGTTCAACAGGCATCCATGTTTACATTCCTCTTGGTGCAAAATATACCTATGAGCAATCAAAAGAATTTGCAAGGATAATCGCCACATTAGTTCAGCGCGAAATTCCAAAATACACAAGCATCGAACGTATAGTTAAAGCAAGGAGAGGAAAAATGTATATTGATTTTTTGCAAAACCGTGCTCAGGCTACAATCGCAGCTCCTTATTCCCTGCGTCCTAAACCGGGAGCAACAGTGTCCATGCCTTTGCAATGGGAGGAAGTTAAAAAAGGCTTAAAGATGACGGATTTCACAATTTATAATGCTCTTGACAGAATAAAAAGTGCAGGAGATATTTTCAAGCCTATCCTCGGTAAGGGAATTAATTTAGAAAAAGCAGTTAAAAATTTTAATAAACAATAACCTGCCATATAGAAGCTAAGCGTAAGGAAATTTCTTTCATGCCACCAAAAAAATGGGAAAAACCCGGGGTTAGCCTTACATTCATAATTTTATTTTAAAGTCAAATTGACACAGGGTATCATATAATAAATCATCTAAAAAAATAAATAAAATGTCTACAACTAATAAAACAGATTCCACAGAAAATAATAAATTGCATTGGTTTGAAACTTTTTCTTCTAAAGCAACGAAAGTAACAGGGAGCAGCGGTGCTTTTATAACTGCATGTATATTGATTATTGTCTGGATTGTCACCGGGCCTGTATTTCATTATTCGGATGTTTGGCAGCTGGCCATTAATACAAGTACTACTATTGTGACTTTCCTGATGGTTTTTCTTATTCAGAAAACACAAAATAAAGATGCTCTTGCCATACAGGTAAAGTTAAATGAACTGGTAGCTGCTAACCAGATGGCAAGCAACCGAATTGTCAGTGTTGAAGATTTGTCCGAAGAAGAGCTCGAACGACTGAATGATTATTATACCAAGCTTGCTGAAATAACAAAGAGAGAAAAAAATCCTAAAACCTCCCGTTCCATTGAAGACACGACTATTGAAAAGAATCACATAATAAAAAAGATTGACGATATCGGCAAATAATGGATTCATAAATAGAAAATCTAACAAATATTTACTAATGAATTCAGTTGAAATAATTCTTGCGGAAATCAAAAAACTTGCATCTTCAAAAGCGATAGATAAACAGAAATATTTTGGAATAAATACTTCCATGAGCTTTGGATTAACCACTCCGCAAATGCGCACCATAGCAAAAACCATTGGCAGAAATCATAAGCTTGCCATGCAGCTTTGGAAAACCGGGCATCATGAAGCAAAGCACATCGCGATATTCATAGCTGACCCAAACCAGGTAACGGAGAAGCTGATGGAGGAATTATTAAAAGATTTTAGTTCATGGGATACGGTTGATAATTGTTGCGGAACATTGTTCACTAAAACTCCTTTTGCTTTTGATAAAGCTATTGAATGGACGAAAAATAAAACCGAATTTCAAAAGCGTGCAGGATTTGTGCTGATGGCTGAACTCGCCATTCATAATAAATCAGCAGAAGATAAAAAGTATGAAAAGTTTTTTTCCCATATTATCAGGGGGTCGCACGATGAGCGGAATTTTGTAAAGAAAGCAGTGAACTGGGCTTTGAGACAAATCGGAAAACGCAACAAACGATTATGTGATAAAGCAATTATAGCAGCAAAAGAAATTTATGCTAAAGGTGATAGTTCTTCACGCTGGATTGCTTCGGATGCATTGCGTGAATTGGAAAAGTATAAGAAAGAAGGAAAAATTAAAAACCTCGGCAGGAAATGAATTTTAAGGTGTCGCTTGTTTTTTTAATACGTTCATATGGATTCAAAAAAGTTTCCTTTCCTGTTCATGATTTGTTTTATGTTTACACAAAGCACTGGTATCTGAGATTCGTTTGCCACTAATTTCTGCTCTTCTACTCCCATAATGTAATCCGTAATGTTTGTTTCAGGATCAATGGTTGTTACAATCAAATCGGCCCCGGTGGAGTCAGCTTGCTTTAAAACATCTTTGTATTTAGCAGAGGCAACATAAGTTCCTGCTTCAGCAAAAGAAATATTATTATCATTTAGAAAAGATTTAAAATAAACCAGGTTGTTACGTATCTTATTGCTGATAAAATCATCTTTAGCTTCTTCTTTGATAAGATGAAATACAGCTTTAAATTTATCATTCAGCGATTGAAGTAACGGAAGTATTTGTTTTACTTCGTGAGTATAATCAACAGGTATCAGAATTTTTTTTATCTGGCTGTATGGTTTTTTCTGTACAACAATATAGGGTGTTTCTGAATTTGTAATCACTCTCATTGCGCGGCTTCCAAGAATTTTCTGCATGCCTTTTATCCCGTGCGTCCCCATTACAATTAAGGATGCCTCAAGCTCTGCAGCAGTTTTTCCTATCTGGTCAAAAATATTTCCCGGCTTTATATTGCTTTCCAGCGATGCCCGGGTTTGATCTTTATAATTTTGAATAAGGGCGGTTAATTTTTCAGATGCTGCATCCGCATCTTTATCTGAAGCAACAACATGAAATAAAATAACATGGCTGACGGAAAGAACGTCTGTCAAACCGATGGAATATTTTAAAGCATTTTCTGTTACTGGTGTAAAATCAATCGGGACAAGGATTTTCATATAATCTGAATTTTTAAATGGTCAGCGCAAATGTATTCAAGTGGTTTGAAAATATTTCCCATTACTTTCGTTTTCTTTCACTATACATATTTCGATCAAGACGGAGAGGATTGTCAATATCAAAATTAAAAGCAATACTGTTTAAATAGTTTGATGCGCGTAACCGTTCATCATAAGGCTGGGTTTTCCAATAATGATAATTGTAAGATGCTTCTTTAGCGGTTTGATGTTTAAATGATGTGCGGTCGAGCTTGTACATTGAAAAAATCAAATTTTATGCAATTACCTTCTCAAACGCCTTTTTAATAATAGCTTCCTGCTCCTTCTCATGCTGCTTGTGTGACCCTGTGGCAGGACTTGCGCTTTCAGGTCTTGCTATCAAGCGCAGGTTTACTTCTTTAAATGTACGAAGCAAATAACTCCATGCGCCCATGTTTTCCGGTTCTTCCTGGAGCCAGATGTAATCATCAGCATTTTTATATTTTGCAATAATTGTTTTCAGCTGGTTTAATGGAAAAGGATAAATTTGTTCGAGACGGATGATGGCAACATCATTTGTATTTTCTTTTTCTTTCTCTTCAAGCAATTCATAATAAACTTTTCCTGAACAAAGAATAATCCTGTGAATATCATTTGCATTTGCATTCATGTCATCTATCACTTCTTTAAATCCGCCTTGCGTAAAATCTTTTATTTCAGAAACACATCTCGGATGGCGCAATAAACTTTTAGGAGTAAAAACAACAAGCGGTTTTCTGAATGGACGGTGTAATTGTCTTCTTAATGCATGAAAGAAATTTGCCGGTGTGGTGCAATTCACAACCTGTAAATTATTATTTGCACACAGGTTTAAGAAGCGTTCCATCCTTGCGCTTGAATGTTCTCCGCCCTGGCCTTCATACCCGTGCGGGAGAAATAATACAAGCCCGCTCATCCGGTTCCATTTATCCTCTGCACTGCTGAGATATTGATCAATGATGATTTGAGCGCCATTCATAAAATCCCCGAATTGTGCTTCCCAGATCACCAGCGAATTGGGAGAAGACAAGCTGTAACCGAAATCAAATCCGAGCACGCCATATTCTGACAGCAAAGAATTATAAATGTAAAAAGGAGCCTGTTCCGCATCAATATTACATAAAGGGACATATCTTTCTTCAGAGTCTTCAACTGTAATCACAGCATGACGGTGTGAAAAAGTTCCGCGTTCTGAATCTTGTCCGCTGAGGCGGATTGGAAATTTTTCTTTGAGCAGTGTTCCATAAGCAAGCAATTCCCCCATTGCCCAATCTAACCTGCCATCGCCTTCAAGCATTTTTTTTCTCTCCGAAAACAAACGGATTGTTTTTGAAAAAAACTGCTTGCCTTGCGGCAGATCAGTAATTTTATTTCCAATATCTGTCAGTATTTCTTTTGCCACACCGGTTTCAGGTGATTGAAAAAAGTCTTCAGGCTTTGCAATGTGCAGGCCGCTCCAGCTTCCTTCGAGTGATGAAGTCGGTTTAGATTTTTTAACCAGTTTAGCTGCATCCAGGCTTTTTTGCAGCAGGTCCCGAAAAGATTTTTCCATTTCTTTTGCAAGCGTTGCACCTACTTCACCCTGGGATAATAATTTCTCATTATAAAGTTCTCTCGGGTTCGGATGAGCGGCAATCGCTTTGTACAATAAAGGTTGTGTGAAACGCGGCTCGTCTCCTTCATTGTGTCCGTATTTCCTGTAGCCTAAAATATCAATGAATACATCACGATGAAATTTTTGCCGGTAATCCATCGCTAATTGTATGGTATATACCAGCGCTTCCACATCATCACCGTTCACATGAAACACAGGCGACAGGGTCACTTTAGCAACATCCGTGCAATAAGTACTTGACCGCGCATCCATATAATTGGTTGTAAAGCCGATTTGGTTATTTATAATGAGATGAATGGTTCCGCCTGTCCTGTAACCTTTGAGCAATGACATCTGGATGACTTCATAAACGATTCCCTGCGCTGCCATGGCAGCATCGCCATGAATTAGAATTGGCGCGATCATATCTTCGCTTCCGCCTTTTGTATTATCAATTTTGGAACGGACGATTCCCTGCACTACGGGATCAACAGCTTCGAGGTGTGAGGGATTGGGAGTAACACTCAGGTGAATTTTTTTTCCTGATTCGGTGGTCACATCACTTGAATAACCTAAATGATATTTTACATCTCCTGCAAAAAGATTGTCTTCATATTCCAATCCTTCAAACTCTGTAAAAATTTCTTCGTACGTTTTACCAAGCGTATTTGCCAGCACATTCAATCTTCCGCGATGCGCCATGCCGATAACAAATTCTTTAATGCCTAATGCCGCGCCTTCTTCAATAACGGCATCCAGCGCAGGAATTAAAGTTTCACATCCTTCAAGCGAAAATCTTTTTTGTCCGACAAATTTTGTATGAACAAAATTTTCAAACGCAACGGCTTCATTTAATTTCTGAAGAATTCTTTTTTTCTGTTCAATGGAATAATCGGGAGTATTTTTTGTGCTTTCCATTTTTTTCTCTAACCAGGAAACCACTTCAGGGTTGCGGATGTATTTATATTCTGCACCGATGGAAGCACAATAGGTTTGCTCGAGATGAGCAATGATTGTTTTCAGTTTTGAGGGGCCGATTCCTATTTCCGTTCCCGCCTGGAAAGTGGAATCTAAATCTTTTTCTGATAAATTGAAATTTTCAAGACCAAGATTGGGAAAATATTTTCTGCGCTCACGGACCGGATTTGTATCGGTGAATAAATGCCCGCGTACACGGTAAGCATTGATTAAACTCATTACGCGGAATTCTTTCTGTAATTGCTCAGGAATTACGCCTTTTGTTTCTCCAAAAGAAGACCGTGCAAATTCAAACCCTTCAAAAAACTTCTGCCAGCTTTCATCAACGGAATCGGATCTTTCTAAATATTGCTGGTAAAGATTTTCGATTGCTGCCGGATCAATATTGCTTAAATAACTGGTATCCATGTGTGCAAAGTTATTAAGTTATGAAGTAATCCGATGATTTGTTGATTTGATGATGAAGGATTTCAACGGATCATCCTGCTTATTTAACTTTGCGAAGTAAACCATGCCGCTGAAAATGCAAACTATAAAAACGTACGTCATTCATGTAAGGGGAAACAGGGAACGGGAAAATTATATCCGTAATGAATTAAGAAAATTCAATATTGAATTTGAGTTCATTCTGGAAGGCAACATGGATGATATGACGGATGCTGACCTGGACAAATATTTCAAAGATGATTTTAAAACAGTTTCACCAAGAACTTCCTGCACGATTAAACATTTTTATGTTTATGAACGAATAGTTGAAAATAATATCCCTGTTGCATTGGTTTTTGAAGATGACATTGAATTGTTCAGCTCTTTCCCTGAAGTTTTTGATAAATCATTAAAAGAAGCAGCTGAAATGCGTGAGAGCTTTGTAATTTCTTATGAATCATCCACCCAGGATTTTATAAAGAAATCAGAAGAAATTCCCGGAAAGGTTCTTTATCATAAACCGGCAGGAAGATGTGCGGGAGCTTATTTGATTGATTTAACCGCGGCAAAAAGAATTTTGGAAGAAGGAATTAAAAACAAATCCAACGTATGCATGGACTGGTTTCATAATGAAGTTTCAGATAAAGGATTGATAAAGATATATTGGTGCCATCCGGCAATTGCAGAGCAGCAAAGCCACAACGGGAAAATACGTTCATTGCTGGATGAAAAAAAACAGGGGAATTATTACCGGCTCAAGTATCTTATACAGAAAACATACAAGCAGAAAATATTGAGCAGGTTCAGGTGAAATACGAGCGAATTACAGCTTTGATACGGAAAATCGCTTTATTTAAAAATTTTACTCTTTATTCCCCTGATCTCAAACCTCAAACCTTAAACCCTTTTGCGTATCTTCGCACCCTTAATTTTTCAAAGGATGAAATGTCCATGATTCGAAAATTGTTTTGAATCATAAATATCATGAACATTCCATCTGGCCTTTAAAATTTATGGGAAATACACAGATGAAAAAGCTTCAAATGGTTGACCTGGTCAGCCAATACCAGAAAATAAAACCGGAAATAGATAAAGCCATCAGCGATGTCGTGCTTTCATCAGCCTACATTAACGGACCGGAAGTAAAGCAGTTTGCCGAAGAGCTTGCTGCTTACCTCGGGGTGAAGCATGTAATCCCCTGCGGCAACGGCACCGATGCTTTGCAGATTGCCATGATGGCGCTCGGTTTCAAACAGGGCGATGAAATCATTACCACCAGCTTTACTTATGTGGCAACAGCAGAAGCGATTGCATTACTAAAATTAAAACCCGTGCTGGTGGAAGTGAATCCCGATACATTCACCATAGATCCCGCTGCTTTTGAAAAAGCCATTACTGATAAAACGGTTGCAGTAGTTCCCGTTCATCTTTTCGGGCAATGCGCAGATATGGAAAGCATCATGAAGATTGCGCAAAAGC
>DATEMK010000306.1:0-2310 GCA_035275625.1 Bacteroidia bacterium | reverse complement strand
AAAAATGCACAATATGAAAAAAGCCTGTGTTTTTCCCGGCCAGGGTTCTCAATTTGTAGGCATGGGAAAAGAGTTGTATGAATCTTCCATGCAGGCAAAAGAATTATTTGAGAAAGCAAATGACATCATCGGTTTCAGCATAACAGATTTAATGTTCAAAGGCACAGAAGAAGATCTCAAACAAACAAAAGTTACGCAGCCTGCCATCTTTATTCATTCTGTTATTGCTGCAAAAGAGATGGGAGAAAAATTCAGCCCTGATATGGTTGCCGGTCATTCGCTCGGAGAATTTTCCGCCCTTGTTGCCAATAAAACACTTAGCTTTGAAGATGCTTTGCATCTGGTAATTGAACGTGCAAACGCCATGCAATATGCATGTGAATTGCAGCCTTCAACAATGGCGGCAGTTTTAGGACTGGATGACAAAGTGGTAGAAGAAATTTGTGCACAGATAAAATCCATAGTAGTTCCGGCAAATTATAATTGCCCGGGGCAAATTGTCATTTCAGGTTCTGTGGAAGGCGTGAAAGAGGCCTGTGAAAAATTAACAGCAGCGGGCGCAAAACGAGCATTGATGCTGAATGTAGGAGGGGCATTTCATTCACCATTAATGGAACCTGCCAGGACAAGGCTGGCAGAAGCAATTAACAAAACAAATTTCAATACCCCGGTTTGCCCGGTTTATCAAAATGTAAATGCATTGCCTTCAACTGACCCCGGACAAATAAAAATAAATCTTGTTGCACAATTAACTTCACCGGTCCGCTGGACGCAATCAGTAGAAAATATGATTAAAGATGGCGCCACATTATTCACTGAAATAGGACCCGGAAAAGTGCTGCAGGGACTGGTAAAAAAAATTAACAGGCAAATAGAAGTTGCGGGAGTTTGAAAAAGCGGAAGTAGGCAGCAGCAGTAAGCCCGGGGCAAAAATCCAAGCGTAAACTGTATATAAAATGTAAAATTCGTTATTCGTAAATTTGTAACTATTCGTTATTCGCACAAAAAAAATCAAAAATTAATATGGAAAAAGTTCAGGAGTATATCTCCACCAACAAAGACAGGTTCATCAATGAGTTGATGGATTTATTAAGAATACCTTCCGTAAGCGCAGATTCAAAACATAAAGACGATGTACTGCGCACAGCAGAGTTTGTGAAAGCAAGTCTTGAAAAAGCGGGCGCAGATAAAGTAGAAATCTGCCCGACAAAAGGACACCCGATTGTTTATGGAGAAAAAATGACTGACAAAAATGCGCCAACTGTTTTGGTGTACGGTCATTATGATGTACAGCCCGCTGATCCTTTGAATCTCTGGCATTCACCACCGTTTGAACCGGTTATTAAAGACGAAAAAATTTATGCGCGCGGATCGTGTGATGATAAGGGGCAGATGTACATGCACGTGAAAGCTTTCGAAAGCATGGTGCGAAACAATTCGCTCCCCTGCAATGTTAAGTTTCTCATTGAAGGAGAAGAAGAAGTAGGATCGGCAAACCTGGGAGACTTTGTAAAAAATAATAAAGAAAAATTAAAAGCGGATGTGATCGTGATTTCAGATACTTCCATTCTTGCAAATGATGTTCCTTCAATTACAATCGGATTGAGGGGATTGAGCTATGTTGAAGTAGAAGTAACGGGACCTAACCGTGATTTGCGTTCGGGAGTTTATGGCGGTGCGGTTCCGAATCCTATCCAGATTTTATGCCAGATGATTACCTCCATGAAAGACAAAAATAATCACATCACCATTCCGGGATTTTATGATGATGTACTTAAAGTAAGCGCAGCCGAAAGAAAGGAAATGGCGAAAGCCCCGTTTAAAGAAACTATTTATAAAAAAGATTTAGGCATCAAAGAAACAGTTGGTGAAAAAGGATTCACCACCATTGAAAGAGTTTCCATCCGCCCGACATTTGAGTTGAACGGTATCTGGGGAGGTTACACCGGTGAAGGTGCAAAGACGGTGCTTCCTTCAAAAGCGTATGCAAAAATTTCGATGCGTTTGGTTCCCAATCAAAAATCTGATAAGATTACAAAACTGTTCACAAAACATTTTCAGAAAATAGCCCCAAAATCAGTTCAGGTTAAAGTTACACCTCATCATGGAGGAGAAGCTGTTGTCACTCCTACCGATTCGATTGCGTATAAAGCGGCAAGCATGGCAATGCAGGAAACCTTCGGAAAAAAGCCGATTCCGACAAGAGAGGGAGGAAGTATCCCTATCGTTGCATTATTTGAAAAAGAGCTGGGATTAAAATCAGTGTTGATGGGCTTTGGCTTGAACTCGGATAACATCCACTCACCAAAT
>DATEMK010000305.1:0-7244 GCA_035275625.1 Bacteroidia bacterium | reverse complement strand
CCATATTAATTACATCATCTTCATTATCCACTAACACTTTTGCTAGTTCGTGGATGCCACTTTCCTCAATGGCCAATGGCATTATCTTAATCAACCCTGATTTAAAAAGAGATTGTATATAACTTTTGAATGATGGAATAAAATTATCTGTTTCCATCGAACGTTTAATAGAAAGTACACCATTAGAATGAAAATTAATGGTTTTCAAATTGATATTAAAATGACCATATAAAAAAATTGTGTTTTTTTCTAAGTTATTTTTAATAATTTCCGGGTCAAATATTTGATGTCTGTCATCTGAAATCAATGAATTGATTTTTGGTATTTTTATGGCAGAAGATAAGTTTCCTTTTTCTAATATTTTATTATCGCTATCATTATTAATAACTATTAATCCGATTTTCTTTTCTGCACACAATTTGAGTAAAAATTGAGAAATTGACTGCAATTCTTCAATTTTTATTGCAGAGCAAATAATAATAATAGTTTGAGGCAGGTTATCCTTCTTGTCACTTAATACTGTATATAAAGAGTTAAAAATACTATCTAACTTGGAAGGATTGAATTCATTAAATATATCAAGAATGATATTATCAACTTGAATAGTAGTATTATCTAAAATCAGTTTAAACTCGTGAAATAAATCCTGATCGATTTCGAGGGTTGTACTTTTAGTTTTTATTTTTTCTAAAAAAATTGATTCAATAATCAATTTTAAATCTTCTTCCGGAATAAAAGAATCTTTAGCATCAGGATTCTTGAAATGGAAGAAACAATTTTCATGAAGCATCAAGTTTTTAATTTGGTTTTAGGTAGAATAATAGTTAAAAGGGTACCAGGTGATTGAATCAAATGATCAATTGGTTCTATGTCCTCATTGCCCTTTTTATCATTCTGGAAACCTACCCAGGCAGTTCCAGAACGTATTCTTAATTTACCACCCTGTCTAAGAATAAAATCTTTTAAATAAAATAATCCATTACCCTGTCTTCCAACCGAACCAATATTTTTCTTACTTGCTTGATCAATCAATAAAGAATCTTTAACCATTTCAGGTTGGGTGAAGTAAGTAAGTAAAAAAGCATCATTCTTATCTGAATAATCTTTTTTCAAAATTTGACCTTTCATAAGAAAAGTTTCCCTTAAAGATGTAGGAATACCCTTACCATTGTCACCTATAACTAAGGTTAGATTTTTAAAATCTGTTTTAATGGCAACATTTGAAAAAGTATTTTCACCATGTAGAAATGAATTTTCTAAACCTTCATAAACAACATAAGTGACAAATTCTTTGGTCAATTCATCTTCCCATCCGCAAATATTTCTGATGGTTGCAAAAGCAATTTCATTAAAATTTTTAATATAATCAATAATGCCTTTTGAATAGCCATTGTTTAAAGCGTTGATAGGATTTATTTCTAATAATTTATGAGGCAATGCCAATTCTTCACCAATGTCTGAAATTATTTTTCTTTGGCCAATTGGGGTGGGTTGATATTTCGATTTAGAATAAATGAATTGTAATTGATATGGTTCAAATAAATTAACAGGAGAATCAACACATTTTTCCAAGGCATCGAAAAATTTCCATGCGATCAAAAAATCCCAAACTAAATTGGAGGAATCGGGCAAAACAATTTTAATATCATTTCCATTAACTTTTAATTTATTAAGTAAAGAAATAAGCCAAACAGCAGCATCTAATTCAATCCAAATTATCTCTGAAAAATCAAAAATAATGGTTGTATTAGTAGGAAATTGAGCAAACTTAACTTTCAATATTTCATCGAAATGTTTTTGCTTTAATTCTTTTGATACAGGAACTATTATTTCTTTTTTTTCATGCAGAGGCTGCTGATCAAAAAGAGTTGCACCTGAAGTATGCATATCTTACTTTATTTGGCTTATCAAACTTAGAATATCTTTTTTAATATCTGAACTTTCATATATTGCTCTGCCTACAATGGCGTGCCATTGAGAACCAGCAGCAATAGCCGCATCAGAAATTTTGCCACCTTGTGAAATAAATCCAGGGGAATAAAAAACAGGTGTTACATTTTTTGCTTCCAAAGTTTTTCTGATGTTTAATATCACTTCAGGTTTGTTGCCCGGTACAACAAAGTCAACAATACCTAAGTTGGCTGCTATAAGGTACATTTTCTCAATTGCATTATCGGCAATGTATCCGCCTTCTGTAACTGAGAAATTTTTGTGAGTCATATGTCCACCACAAATTAAATTTAGATTGGATTCTTTTGATGCTTCAATCCATGCTGTTTCTGTTGCAGGACCAGACAAGGGAAAAATAATTATCGAATCAATTCCTGCATCCTTCAGCATTTTCATAAATGATTTTCCTGTGTCTGGAATGTCTGTGCCTGCTTTCTGATGATCATAAATCAGAGGTTTGTTTGTGTACTTGTGAGCAATTTTTGCAAGCGATGGTAGTGAATGAGATAATCCTAATGTCGCTCCAATTTTGTAAGCGCCTACTTCGGGTATGTCAGCAGTTTCTTTTAATATATCTTCAAATTTTTGAATGGAATCAAAATCACATGCAGGAATGATTGACCTATCTCGATTGATTAATTTATTCATCGTCAAACTTAATTTAAACTTATTTTAAAAATATGTCAAAGATAAAATAAGATTTTTTAATAAGTTGTGCACCGCTAAAAGGCACACTGGTATTGGATTTTCGTTTGTTTTTGTTCATAAGTATTATGATATTTGTAAGAATGGTATTTGTTTAACAATGTCCTCTGTGAGATGTATTTCAAACGCATCAATGAACTCTTGGTTACATGTGTGCGTTGCAATCTCGAAAGAAGCCGTCCGGTTTCATCCTTCTGAGGATGAGAAATTTTTTGTTCCTCATATATTGTAAATCTTTTATGTATAAAATTAAATATTTCTTTCCATTCAATTTGCGGTACATCGGGAAATGTTTTCCTCAGTTCTTTGTTGATATGAGAACCAATGCAAAATAACGAAGTGTAATAATTTTTTCTTTCATACTTTTCTTTGGAGGATGCCATCTACTTCAGGAATTTTTTTCTTCATACTGATCAATTTTGTACTCACAGAATCTCCACTATTTTTGAGGGAATCTGCAATATTTATTTTAGTTGTTCCACCAAAGGATCATAATCAAATTGAGTTGTAAACTCCACATTGTGAAAAACCCGATTGTGGGAAGCATTCTGTTATATTTAGTTGTAATTTAAACCGGGAATTTCTATTAAATACCGTAACGTTTCAATTTATTGTCTCTTGTCAAACGATGAATCTGAAAATACGGTTGAACATTTTTCTCGGCAACACCCTGGTATCCCATTTTTTTGCTTCCAGTTACTTTCAGGCCTAAATTAAAATCTGCCACATTAAAAGCACTTCCTGAAATTTTTGTATTTGCGGAAATTTCAGAATGGCTGCCCGAGGAATTTGAAATTAAAGTTGTAAATCCGCTGGCTGTCCAAATTTCAGTTATTATTACCCAATCATAGTCCCATTTTAAGCCGTTGTTGATTTTATTTAATAGTTGAATGTTTAAATTGTCAATGTCTAAAACTTGATACCCAACATCGTGTCCCTGGGTCGCCACAGAGCGCTTTTTAGAAAAATCAAAAATTGCTTTTGAATTTCCCGTGGAAGAATCAATGCTAAACGCGATGGAAACAGAATTTTCTGACGTGTACAATTCAGACATACGTTGTTGAGAAAAAGGATAGACAGCAGTAATTCCGAGTTTATTTAAATCAGTTTCCCACACAAAAACTGCCTTACGGCTGAAATAATAGCCAATTTTCCCCAGTGAAATTTGCTGAATAATTGGCCAATTTGGATATCGCCCCAATTGGTTTCTTGTGTCTCTGACGTAGATTTTATCAATTTTTCCCATACTGTTAGGTTTATTTTAATAACAATTACTATAAATTAAGTTTCGTATTTTCATTTTCGTCCTTGCAGAGTCTTCTTTTTTGAAGAACTCTGCATAATTATTTTTTGAAGTTTCAGGCATTAAAAGTACACATTTTAAATTACATAAAAATAAAATTTTTGTCCTCGGAGAGTCTTCTCCAATTTCGGAGGGACTATGTAGAAATGGGAGGAATAGTTATCAATTTCACGTTCTTTGTTTTTCTCCTGTACAGTGTTTTAATCTTTAACAATTTGTCCTCGCAGGTCTCCGATCTCAGGACTCTGCGCATTAACTTATTTTTTCAGTTTAGAGTTGGCAATGTTTGCTTCATAAGCAATAAAATCTCATCATTGTATTCCATTAATCTTTTCTTTAATACTTAACTTAAGAACGGGATGAAGTTCAATATTACTATGAATGCCAAACGAAAATGCATGTTTTTTGTCAACGAAAAAAACTCCGGTTATGTCCCATTGGTATTGCCCGAAAGTATTTTGATATTTAAGAAAATAATTCCGAACGCTTTGGAATTGCTGAACATAAGCAGAGCGTTGAGCATCCGGGCATGCAGGGTCCGGTATTTCGGCAATAAGTTTATTCTCTTTCCCGTCTTCGATGGTGAGATGAATATCACCATCATCTTCAAGCTTAGCTTTCGTGATAAAACAATTCCGGATAGTGTACTTCTTTTTTTCTACCGGCAACCTTGGCGTGTTACTTTTGACTTTTATATCATCGGTATTTATCTTGATTAATTTTTCAATGGTTGTTTCCTCATCATCAGGGCTAATCTCACTGGCTTCTTCGTCAATAAGCACCTTTTGCGCCCATCTGTCGGCCCCACCGCATTTCTGTTCCTGATTAGTGGCTGATATTGAAAAATCTAAAGCCGATTTTGAACTCTCGAATTTGCTTTCAGTTTCCTTTAACCTCTGCTTCAGAGTATCACCATCCTCTTTCAGTTTTGCCAATTTTGATTTTATTTCCGCTTTAAATGAATTGCCTATCTGATGGTTGTTTAAAATTTTTTCCAAGCTATCGAAAATAATTTTTTGTTTTGCAATCTGATCTGTAATGTAAATGTTCTCGGACTGAGCAGACTCAAGCATGCTGTTTGACGTACATACATTTTTAAATTTCACATACGAATTTGTATCAATCAAATCGGGTATGTTCTTATAAATATCTTTTAAATCACACGCAAGCGGAATACAATTAACTGTATCTTTTTTAGAAAGATATTCATAAAATTGTTTTTCAAGGTCTTGAAAATGGTCAAAATATAATTCTGATTTTTTTAAATCTGTTTGACGTGAGTTTAACCAGAGGTTAGTGCCAACTGTTGCAAAAGCAATTGCCAATGAAATAAGTACAGATGAAAGAGTGGTGACAAAAAGTTTTCTTTTTTCTACTTTTAATTTTTCCTTTTCAAAAGCGAATTTATCTTGTTCAAGTTCATATTTCTTTTCCTCCAGGCTCTTTTCGTTTAAAAGGACAGACTTTTCTGATGGATTAGTATTTTTATTATCCTTTGTCATTATGAGATCAGGCTTTTACGTTTTGTTTTTGCATAGTCTTTATATACTTGCGAGTCTCCTCCCATTTCGGAGGACTATGTAAAAATCGGAGGAACAGTTTATTAATTTCACGTTCTTTATTTTTCTCCTATACAGTGCCTTTTAATCTTTAACAATCTTCTCCCAGACCATCTCATCTCACATCCCGAAACTTATAAAATAAATTCCTTCATCCTTGAAGAGTCTCTATTTTTGAGACTATGTGCAATTAATTTTTATTTTATGTAGTTATTTAATTAATTTTTTTTCATTCAGGATAGGATATATTTCAATAAAATTCCTTGTACTGGGCCGATTTTGTCGTTTATCCTTTTGTTTCACTCAATTTTAGAAAACCCATAATTGCTGTAATTCTATCCTCTTCTTTCAAAAATGGAAGTACTTTTAAGATTGTATCGGTCCTTTCTTTATCCTTCCAAATATTTATCATAGGTGTTATAGCAGCTAAAATAGAAAAAACAGATCCTCCAAATATGTATTTAATTTTATCTGGATCACTTTTTACAAGAAAAAAAAGATATAAGCAAAAAAAGAAGAAAATGGAGAGGACCAAATAAATGACAATTATCAATTTGTTTTTAAGAGATGAATTTGCCTCCAGTTCCAATTTAAGTGCGTTATAGTTATTGCTTCCTTCCTCTTTCGACAATTCTTTTGTCGCTCCTAAGTCCACTTTAATATCTGAATTGCTTAAATAATTGTAGAGAATTTTATTTGTTTTCATATTAGTAATTTTTTAGAAAAATTATTGTAAGTATATTGCATAGCATCAAAGTATGTTAACTGCTTTTGATTTAATAATTCAAAAAAATATTCATAAAATAATATCCAATAGAGTGGTATTGTTTTTCTGTATTGCCCATATTTTGTAACAATATTTGTTTTAGTTGCACTTACAAGTTCAGCTAAAGTGTCACAATTGCAAGAGTTTAAATCAAAAATGAAAACTTTATTTGGAATAATGGCATTAACGGTTTGTGCTTCATAAAGTCCGTCATAAAACTCAATTCTATCGTTAAAGTTATGGGCAAAAAGAATTAAAGCTTTAAAATTTTTTTTTAAAATATTATTGAAGTCGTTAAAAGAAACGTCTTTATGGATTTCAACCCCCTTATTAATAATTCTTTTTATTGCGCCCTTAGCCGGTTTAATAAATTCTTTAGTATGCATCTGTAGTAAGTTTCTTCTAGTAAAGTCTATATCATTGACGCTATTTAGGTTTGCCAAAAAACTTTTTTTTGTAGTAGGAATTGCTATGGCTAAAATGCAATCAGCTGGCTTTATTATAACACTTGATAATTCCATTAATGATTGGCTAACCACGAATCATCTTTTTTCCTTACATTTATTGTGAAACTAAAAGGATAAGAATTTACTTTAACCTTATAGTGATCTTTTGGATAAGTCTTTCGAATTGTCTTGTCTGCATTTTTCAAAATATCATCAAGGTTATTACTTTTAACTCCAAAAAAATTTTTTATATTCTCTTTCCAAGTTGAAAGAATACTCTTTTTAACTGCTTCTGCTGTTATTTCATATTTGTTATCGTTGATTCCGACAGTGGCTGATGTTTCATAATATTGTCCCGAAAAGCCGTCTACCACTTTTATAGGACTGAATTCTCCTATCAACTTTGGGTTTTCCTTAAGTAAAATTTCTGCTTGGTTAAAATTTGAAGCTGCGAATTTCCTTGCTTCGTATCCGGTTACCCTTTGATTTGCCATTTCTATACTTTTTAAAAAGGC
>DATEMK010000304.1:0-2061 GCA_035275625.1 Bacteroidia bacterium | reverse complement strand
GGTTTTGTTGCGGAACGAATGGTTGGTGTGAAGAATTTATTTGATTTGATCTGACGTTAAATTAAGTTAAATAAAAAAGGCTGCCTTTTAATGACAGCCTTTCAAAAAAAATATTTTTTTTATTTTACTACAAATATAGCTGAATAAGTAATTTCACCTATATCAGTATTTACTGTATAAATACCGGCACTATAATTTTTCAAATTAACAGAAATGCTGTTTTTGCCTTTCGTCATTTTTGTTTCATAACGATAAGCAGTTTGTCCCAATGAATTGCTTATAGTGAGTTTTACTGTGGCTGACTTTTCAAGATTATAATTTATCATCACTAAATCAGAAGCAGGGTTCGGTGACACGGAAATTCCGAATGTTGATGCCGGTGCTTCTGTAATGCCTACAGTAATTCCCAAATCAGCATCAGGCTCCACGCATTCATAAATTATATCGCTGACTCCGATAGTTGTCTGTTGACCATTAGGCGGAACTGAAAAACCCGGTTCAGGGTCGGCCTGGAAAATAAGATGTAAACAACCCGGGTTATCCACATCCCTTGCCACACTGGGAAAAACTTCTTCCGTAAAATCATCACTAAGAACACTGTAAGGAGCATTCCATGTAACACCATTGTCCGGAGAAGCCTGTGCCCAAACATTTCTGTAACTGAATTCAGGTGTTTGGCCATTGGTCGTTCCATCATTTAAATTGGAATATGCAACATAAATATTATTATAAGCATCAACCCCTGCACTTGGCTGGCTGCAAAGCCCTGTATATCCATAAGTAGCCTGAACATCAAGTGCAAATCCAAGAGTTGTATCTGCCTGGGCAATAACAACAGGCGGGTTAGAACCCATGTTTTCATTCCAGTATAATAACCCGTTTGTGTAAGGAAAGTAGTTGAGCGCTTGTCCCGGATCCGCAATAACGAACATGGCGCCTGAAAAACAATGAGCGACCCCGTTGTTGTCAAGTACTACAGAAACATCTGCATCACTGCAGCCTAATGCATCACCCAGGCCGTCACCGTTTGTATCAGTACCCAGGACTGGTAAATCAATTTTAGATACTGGAAAATCCAAAACGGGTGTCCTCGTCCAGTTAGTTCCGTTATCAGTTGATTTCCATAATGACCAATCTGTTCCAAGCGTGCCTGAAACCACAGCAACCACATCTCCCCTTACGTCTACCGCATAGCTGTTTGCTCTGAAATTCGTATAAGGAGATGCTGCCGAAGTATCTGATTCAGGAAGCTGAATTGCCTGGATATCCCAGTTTAATCCTCCATCCGGAGAACGGTAATATAACATGGCACCGTCCATTCCATTAAACAATGATCCTGGCGGTGTTTGTGCAACAGGAGCGGTGGCGGTAACCATATGAATTGTAGTTCCGTTATTTCCGCCCACCTTCATCGAAGTCCAAAGCGGGTATCCCATGCCTGCAGGGAACGGTATCATACTCGAATCCCATGGAGCCGAAGTTGTTGCATGGCTCCATAAAGTGAGCGGTGCACCGGCAGCATGTGAAATAACCACTTCACCACTACCCAACCTGTCTAAAGCACCAAAACCTTGTCTTTTGGTTTCAATACGTGATGTAGGTGAAGGTCCCCATGAAACGCCATTATCTGAACTGCGTACCACTGCGGTACCTCTGTCATTATAAACTCCGGCAAGATCAGTACTGAATGTCCATGCTGCGGCAATTTCATTTCCCAAATTGTAAACCCTTGCTGCAATTACTGATCCGTTAGTTTGCAAATCATAAGTGGTGGCGCCTATGGTTTGATACGGTCCCAATACTTTTGAATGCGGTTGAACAGGAGCCGTGGAATTAAAATTCTTTTTTACGGGTTGTTCATCACCGGAAATCATCAGATCATGAAACGGCACGGTGGTAGAACCCGGCAATGGCCTCAGATCATTAATGCTTTTTATTGGTTGCCTGTTTTGAGCAAAGCTTCCGGCACACAGGCTTAGTGCCAGTACACTTAGTAATAATTTTTTCATGTTTTTTGGATTTAATTATTTGAAATAGTTTTATGAATGGGGGAAAATATTT
>DATEMK010000303.1:0-11243 GCA_035275625.1 Bacteroidia bacterium | reverse complement strand
GCTCAGCATCCTGTCCAAACCTGCCACACCTTCAGTAATCAGCGGAGCATCGAGCGCTGTGTGTGCCGGAACTACAGGCACCTATTCTGTAACAAATGTAGCCGGTGTTACTTATAACTGGACGGCACCTGCCAATGCATCAATTGCCAGCGGTCAGGGCACCAATTCGGTGTCTGTTAGTTTCTCTGCTTTGTTTACTTCCGGATCACTTACCGTTTCGGGAAGCAATGCCTGCGGAACAAGCGCCCTGAGGACATTATCCATTTCCTCCAAACCTGCCCAGCCGGGTACCATCACCGGGCCGGGTTTTGGTAATTGCAATGCAACAGCCACCTATAGCATAGTTGCTGTAGCTTACGCAACATCTTATACATGGACCACCAATATAGCAGGCGCAGTTGTAACACCCAGCGGAACTTCGGCAAGCATTTCTTTTCCGGCATTTACCTCGGGTACAGTGAGCGTTACGGCAAACAATACATGCGGCAGCAGTGCGGCAAAAACTCTTACTGTGAAAGGCACACCGGCTACCCCTGCATCCATTACAGGACCCGTATTGGTTTGTGCAAACCAGTTTGGTGTTCCGTATTCCATTGCTGCGATTCCGACCGCCACCTCTTACACCTGGACCGGCATGACCGGCTCACATATTTCAGATGGAGTGGTCACCTCTTCAGGAACAACGTTAACAACAACATCCACTTCGGTAACAGTAAACTTCGGAAGCACTTCAGGTAACCTGAATGTGAAGGCGAATAATGCCTGCGGAGCAGGAACTAACAAGACCCTTGCAATTGCTTTTAACTGCCGTGAAATAAATGATGAAAATTTGGGACAGGATTTTGATGTCATTGTTCGCCCCAATCCTGTGCATGACCAATTGAATATTTCTTTTGAATCAGATGAAAGCACTGTATATTCTATTCAACTTATTGACCTGATGGGGAAAGTAATTCTTCAGCTAAACGGAGTTTCTGTAACAGGCGAAAATAACTGTCAATTTACTCCGGATAAAATGGCAAAAGGAATGTACTTCCTTAAAGTAATCAATGGTGAAAAGAAAAATATTTCAAGAGTGACCGTAAATTGATAAATAACGGAAAGTAAAAAAGTATCTGATTTGAAAAGGGTTGTTTCAGCAAATGGCCCTTTTCTTTTTTACTTCAAATTATTAAATACAACCGAATATTTTAATTTTCTTTTATGCTTTTATTATAATCTGCAAGTTTTATCAGCAAGTCTTCCCACAAAATATCGTATGGAATTACTTCGAGTGTTTCCAGTTCACCCTGGTTGCCGAGTTTTGCCTGCTTAAGCTTAACAAAAAACTTATTGGTAATGCTTTTTGTTTTCACCTGGACAAAATCATATTTCACCATCAGTAACAACATCTTTACAAAATAAAAACTGCGCGGATTCCGGCTTTTGCTGACATATCGCCCCGAATAGCTTTTTAAAGGATTAAACTTATCCATCACTTTATCAAAATCGCCCATTTTAATTAATAATGCAATTTGTGCAATGATGATAGAAAGATTGTATCCGCGTTTGTCCTTTGAAAAAATAGGCACTTCGTTGATGAATTTAAAAACATTAAATCTTTTTTGTTTCTTATTTTCCGGAAGAATATAAAATAAAAACGCTTCAAATATTTTCCATTTTTCTAACCGTTCGGCAGGATACTTTGCAAAACTTGAATGGTTTACAGCTTCGTTAAAAATTTTTTGTGCTTCATCAAAGTTTTTTGTATGCAGGCAAAGCAGAAAATAATATTCAAGAAAAATCAGCCAGTTCAGATAACCGGGATTAAATAATTCTCTGCAAACTTTAACGCTTTCTTTTCCTAAATTATAATCTTTCAAATAGAGTGAAGTGTCTAATTTCTGCAGCGCTATTTCTGATAAAAAAGCATAATCCACAAACACAGGATTATTTTTTAAATATTTCTCACATTCATCACATAATTTTATTACTTCCTGGTGATGATTATAACTATGCTGGTAATAAATTGCAATCCTGTAATAATTAACGAGGAGGCTATGGGAGCGATGTTTTTTTAAGATTTCTTTTGCTTTTTTAAATGAGTCTGAAGCAACAATTTGTAACCTGATTTTTGGAGATGCTGTTTTCCTGATCTGAATAAAAATTTTTCCCATTAGCTCTTCCATTTCAACTTCAGCATTCAGAAGTTCCGTTTTATTTTTAATCACAGAATCAAATTTTTTCATTTTGATTTCAGTGCCCGCAAAAGTTTCATGCAACCGGAGCAATCTTGCGGATAGAAGTTCAAAGTCTGTAAACTCGAATTTTTTTGATGTATTTAAAGCAGCCTTAAGAAAGTCAATGGCTACATTTCTCATTCCTCTTAACATTAAAAGACGTGCTGCAATAATATTTCTCGAAGAAGAGAAGAGCGCTTTCTGATAAGCTGATTTCATTCTTTTACTGCTATTCATAGTAAAAAGCAGATTCAACATTCGCTCCTTTGTCCGGCTTTTCAGCATGAGATAACTTTTATTAGCCGGAGAGCTATTATATAAATCCAGGGCGGCTTCCGCATCCTCATGATATTTTCCGCTGATAATTCCATTCAGTAATTTTAATGATTTAGGATCCTGAGAATCCTGCTGAAACAAATATTTTATGGTTTTAATATCAATAAAATCTGTTACTAATTGTGACATTTCTATCAATTTTTTCATTTTTGAATAAGTTAAGTCATTGATTTTTAGATGAATTAATCAGTCATTGCTGTGTAAATGTACTAAAACATGGTGTTACTGGAGTGTAAGGTATGATTCGTTTTTTCTGAAACTGCGAGTGCACCTTTGCGTTCAATTCTATCATAAAACATAAAACAAAATAAATATGATAGAATTACTCGTAGCGATCCTGATAGCATTAGGATCATTGACAAACAGAACTGATTTTAATGATGAATATAAAACTAGTCATCAAAACGAAATCTCAAGAGCACAATCAATCATTGACAGCGGTCAATACAGGATTGAAGACGGTGGCGTAACTGTGGACCCACACATTGGCACCTGAGAATATTTGAAGGGTCGGGGAGAGTAGCGACAGCGGTCGCTGAGATTGAGGATACTCTCCCTGATTAACTTCTTAAAAATATGGGGTTAGTAATTTAGCCTGCAGTTTGTTGTTTCTGCAGGCTTTTTCTTTTTGCACCGCGGGCAAAAACAATACTTTTGCTGAATAAAACAGGCCATGATTAAAATTGATTTTTTCACATTCAATCCATTCCAGGAAAATACATACATCTTATCAGATGAAACAAAAGAGTGCCTGATTATTGACCCGGGATGTTATGATTCTTCTGAAAAAGATGAACTGGAACGATTCATTGAAAATCAAAAACTGAAGCCTGTAAAGCTTTTAAATACCCATTGTCACATTGATCATGTTTTGGGAAATAAATTTGTTGCTGATAAATATAATTTACAACTCGAATTAAATTTCATTGAAATCCCTTTATTAAAAGCAGTTACAAGTTATGCATCTCAATATGGAATTTATTGTGAGCCTTCTCCCGAGCCTTTTGCTTTTTTAAACGAAGGCGATAAAGTAACTTTCGGAAACAGCGAATTAGCCATTCTATTTACGCCCGGTCACAGCCCGGGAAGCATTTGTTTTTATAATGAGAAAGAAAAATTCATTATTTCCGGTGATGTTTTGTTTCAGATGAGCATCGGAAGAACTGATTTGCCCGGTGGAGATTATGATACGTTAATAAAAAGCATCCGCGAAAAATTATTTGTGCTGGATGATGAGATGAAAGTATATCCGGGTCATGGCCCTAGGACCACTATTGGATTTGAAAAAAAGAACAATCCGTTTTTGAATAATTAAATCATTTCCAAAATCAATTTTTCAACTTCTTCACTATCCCATTTTTTTTCAATTCCGGGCCAGTTCATCACTTGCTCCATAATCTTATCCTGTTTTTTTCCCCGCTTCTGCGCTTCATTGTATGGAAGATGGCTGAAAGTTACCATCGTATAAAGCGGAATCCATTTATCGGGGTGTTTCTCTGCAAACCGGCTTTCAATTTTTTTACGCAATAAAAAATCAGGGTGTCCGACCAAATCGCGCATCTCAATAAAATTTGCAATAGCTAATTCTGCAATGGCATCGGCAGCTGGTTTGCGTGCTGCTTCATAAGCCGGAATCACTTTTTGCCAGTCATCTTTATATTCATCAAGCAGCTGGTTCAAAACAGTGCAATCTTCAAAACCGCAATTCATCCCTTGTCCATAAAACGGAACGATAGCATGAGCAGCATCACCAATCAGCACCAGTTTTTTTTCAAAGCTCCACGGTGCACATTTCATTGTCACCAAAGAACCGGTTGGGTTATTAAAAAAATCATTCACA
The DNA here is from genome assembly GCA_035275625.1 of Bacteroidia bacterium. GTDB lineage: Bacteria > Bacteroidota > Bacteroidia > AKYH767-A > OLB10 > DATEMK01. Next base: position 6,848 of record DATEMK010000303.1, on the reverse strand, counting down.
AGGTTTGACATCAACGGAACTGCATCAGGAAAAATTCCATTAAAAAATTTCAGCACATCATTTTTTGTTTTCAGCAAATCAAAAGACGGGCTTCCTTTGAATGGAAAAAATAATGTGCAGGTAAAGCTTCCATCCGGATTGGGCAATGCAATAAGCATGTATCCGCCACGGGGCCAGATGTGCAAACAGTTTTTTTCCAGCCTGAACGAATTGTTTTCTCCCGCTTCAATCACCAGTTCTTTGTAACCATGTTCAAGATAGGTTTGCGAAAAATTATAGAGGTCGGTAAATTGCAATTGCAAACGTGCAGCGCTGTATGCCCCGTCAGCGCCAAAGATTAAATCATCTGTTGCAGATGATTTATTTCCTTGGTCATCTTCCAGGAAAATTTCATTCTTTGCAAGATTGACTCCTGTGCATCGCTGATTAAAATTTATCACTGCCCTGTTTTGCTCTGCCAGGTCCATCAGTTTTTTATTTAAATCGCCACGTGAAACAGAGAAAATCGCCTGGCCTTCTTTTCCATAATTCTGAAACGTAAGTTTTCCGTCAACGGAATGTATCATGCGTCCGGTCATCGGAATTCCTATTGCACGAATGTCATCTGCAATGCCAACACCTTCCAATCCCCGCCAACCCCGATCGCTCAATGCAAGATTTATGGAACGGCCTGCTGCAATTTTTTCTTTGCGCATATCAGGTCTGCGCTCGTACAAGGTGACCTTGTATCCGCGTTTTAACAAATAAATGGAAAGCAAAGAGCCTACTAATCCTGCTCCGAGAATAGTGATGTTTTTTTTAGCAGACATTTTTAATCTTATTCTGAATTTTTAATTTTCATTCATCACCTTCCTGATCATCTCCCCCAGCAAAAAAACATCTTCAAAAGAATTATATAACGGCACGGGAGCTACCCTGATAACATCCGGTTCGCGCCAATCAGCAATCGCTCCGTTCTTAATAAGATAATCGTAAACTTTTTTTCCTTTTTCTTTTATGATAAGCGAAAGCTGGCATCCTCTTTCATTCGGATTAAAGGGAGTAATGATTTGGAGTTTGGTCCCGATAGCTATCGGGATTGGAGTTTGGAATTTGGAGTTTACTTCATTGACAATAAATTCCAAAAATCCCGTCAGCTCCCTGCTTTTCTCAACAAGTTTTTCCATTCCTGCTTCGGTAAAAATATCCAAGGAAGATTTCAATGCTGCCATAGAAAAAACAGGAGCATTGCTAACCTGCCAGGCATCGGCTGTTTTCACAGGAACAAATTTTTTCGGCATAGTGAATCTTGTTTTCGGATCATTGCCCCACCATCCGGCAAATCGAGGAATGGAAATATCCTCCGCGTGTTTTTCATTTATAAATGCTCCGCCCACACTTCCCGGACCAGCGTTCAGATATTTATAAGAACACCACATGGCAAAATCAACATTCCAGTCATGCAATTGCAGGTTCACATTTCCGACCGCATGTGCAAGATCAAATCCTGCGATGGCTCCGCAGAGATGCGCAGCCGTGGTAATATTTTTCATATCAAACAACTGACCTGAATAATAATTCACTCCGCCAATCATCACCAGCGCAAGCTCATTTTTATTTTGCTGTATGGTTTGAATAATATGTTCTGTACTGATGTAATTTGAACCTGGCATCGGAGCCAGTTCTATAATCGCATCTTTCGGATCAAACCCATGAAATGCAACCTGGGTAGCCAGCGCATATTGGTCAGATGGAAATGGCGATTGCTCACAAATAATTTTATAACGCTGTTTCGTGGGGCGATAAAAGGAAACCATCAGCAAGTGCAGATTCACCGTCAGCGAATTCATCACCACAACTTCCTCCGGTTTCGCTCCAACAACTTTTGCCATCGGCTCACGCAAAAATTCGTGATACGGGAACCACGGATGAACGGCATTAAAATGTCCTTCTACACCAAACTTCGCCCAATCATCCAATTCCTGCTCAATCGCAGCGCGTGTTGTTTTCGGCTGCAGCCCCAAAGAATTTCCGCAGAAATACAAAACATTTTTTCCCTCATGTTGAGGAAATAAAAATCTTTCACGAAAATGTTTCAGCGAATCCCCGCTGTCCTTATATCTCGCAAACGAAAGTGTATTTTCCATTTTTCAATAGTAACAATCAACAATAAAACAATTTAACAATTCAACAATTCTTCTTTCTACCTTTACATCATGCGAATTTTCCTCAAGCTTCTCCGCGAAAGTATTCTCTTTGCATTCCATGCCATCAGTGTAAACAAGCTGCGTACATTTCTATCACTGCTCGGAATCACCATCGGAATTTTCGCCATCATCTCCGTTTTCACTGTCGTGGATGCATTGGAATCAAACGTCCGCAAAGATGTGGAAAAGTTAGGAAGCAATGTAGTGTTCATCCAGAAATGGCCCTGGGATTTCGGTCCCGATTATCCATGGTGGAAATATTACCAGCGTCCGTTACCGGCATATAAAGAAATGGATCTTTTAAAACAGCGCACCAGTCTTGTCGAAGCCTATTCTTATGAAGCCTATCTTCAGCGCACTGTAAAATACCGTAACAACAACGTTGAAAATGCAGACATCGGAGCCGTTTCGCACGACCATTATAAGCTTGACAATTTTGACCTCGATGAAGGACGCTATTTTACAGAAGCCGAATCCGCTGCAGGCAGATCGGTTGCTGTGATAGGGGCCGAATTAAAAAAGAATCTGTTTGGAGATAAAAGTCCGATCGGAGAAGAAGTGCTTACGCTCGGAAGAAGGTTAACCGTCATCGGTGTTATTAAAAAAGAAGGAAAAAGTATTCTCGGAAACACCAACGACAACATCGTCCTCATCCCTGTCAATTTTGCCCGAAACGTTATTGACCTTCGTTCAAACAGGATGGATCCGATGATACAGGCAAAAGCAAAAGAAGGCGTGAGCAACCCTGAAATGATGGATGAATTAAAAGGCGCTATGCGCGCCATCCGCAGGCTGCATCCTAAGGAAGATGATGATTTTGCACTCAACGAAACCCGGCTCATCAGCAACCAGGTCACCAGTCTTTTCGGAGTGCTCGGGGTGGCAGGCTGGATCATCGGGGGGTTCTCCATCCTTGTTGGCGGGTTCGGTATTGCAAACATCATGTTTGTTTCTGTAAAAGAGCGCACCAATATAATAGGCATACAAAAATCGCTTGGCGCAAAAAGTTATTTCATCCTCTTTCAATTCCTTGCCGAAGCCATCGTACTTTGCGTGATCGGGGGTTTAATGGGGCTTGCCATTGTTTTTATACTTTCCCTTTTTGCAACACAGGCTATGGATTTCAACGTAGTCCTCACCATTGGCAACATCATCAAGGGACTCACCATCTCCAGCGTTATCGGAATCATTTCAGGATTCATTCCGGCTTATGTGGCTTCGCGGCTTGACCCGGTGGAAGCGATCCGCTCCAATCAATAAAAAATATTTAAGAGTAAATTTATTTTTACCACACCATTTCCCGGAATTCTAACCGGGTAAAACGTAATAACGCGATGGGATTATTTTTAAGTTCAGGTAAAGCTTTGCAAATCACAAAGCCGTTTATACACCCCGTTAGCTGTGAGCAGTTCATCATGCTTTCCGCGCTCCACAATTTCACCTCTTTGCAGCACAATAATTTCATCAGCATGCTGAATGGTTGAAAGCCGGTGTGCAATAACAAGAGTTGTCCGGTGCTGCATAAGCTTGAAAATAGCGTCCTGCACAAGACGTTCCGATTCTGTATCGAGAGAGGATGTGGCTTCGTCAAGAATGAGAATTGGCGGGTTTTTCAATACAGCACGCGCAATGCTGATGCGTTGTCTTTGTCCGCCTGAGAGTTTCATTCCGCGGTCACCGATATTGGTCTGGTAACCTCTTTCCATTTCAAAAATAAAATCATGTGCATTGGCAATTTTTGCCGCATGCATGACATCGTCTTCTTTCATATTTGGCATTCCGAAAGCAATATTGTTGAAAACAGAATCATTGAACAGGATGGCTTCCTGGGTTACAATTCCCATCAGGCTGCGCAGGCTGTTCACTTTATATTCTCTGATATTTTTCCCGTCAATAAAAATTCCTCCCTGCTGCGGATCATAAAATCTCGGAAGCAGATCAGCCAGTGTTGATTTCCCGGAACCGGACTGGCCGACTAACGCTATGGTCCTTCCTTTTTTTATTTCAAAAGAAATATTTTTCAATACATTTTCTTTTCCGTAAGCGAATGAAACATTCTCATAGCTGATTTTATCATCAAAAGATTTTAAATCAGCTGCACCGGGCTGATCGAGCAATTTAACGGGAGTGTCGAGGATATTGAAAACACGGTCTGCGGAAGCAAGCCCTTTTTGAATTTGAGTGATGGCAGATGAAATGTTTTTTGCAGGCGGCAATATCTGGGAGTAAAGAATGATGTAGGTGATGAATTCACTTGCTGTCAGTTCTGAGTTGTTGTTTAATACCAGGCCTCCGCCATAAACAATCAGGATAACGACCACAAGCACCCCGAGGAACTCTGAAAAAGGAGAAGCAAGCTCACGCCTGTTCATGATGGATTTGGAAACCTGGCGGTACCTTGAATTGAACGACTCAAATTTTGAATTGACAAAAGCGGTTGCTGTAAAGCCTTTAATAATTCTTATCCCGGAAATGGTTTCGTCCGCCACGCTTAAAATTTTTCCGAGCACTCCCTGGCTGATGTCTGCACTGCGCTTTAGTTTTTTTGAAATGGTTGAAATAATATATCCCGATACAGGAAAGAAAACAATGGTGAACAGCGTTAGCGTAAAGCTCATTTTAAAAAGTATGATAAAGTAAACGATGATGACGAGTGGTTCTTTGAAAATAACCTGCAGCGTATTGACAACAGAGTTTTCGATTTCATTCACATCGTTTGAAAGGACTGACATCAGTTGTCCTTTCTGTGTGTTGTTAAAGAAGCCGAGATGAAACGAACTTATTTTTTCAAACACAGCTTTGCGCAATTTGAACACTACCCATGCCCTCATGCGGTTGAGCACGCGCTGGGCGTAATACCTGAAAAAGTTGGAAAGAAAAACGCTCACCATGATGATGGCGCAGATAAATTTGAGCGCACCACTCTTTCCGTACGTGTTGGCAATATAATTAAACCAGTAGTCAAATAAATTTTTTAAGTACTCAATTGACAATGAAAACTGCGGATATGCCACCACCGTCTTTTCATTGTATGTATTGAACAGCACGTTGAGCAGCGGAATGATGAGCGAAAAATTAACCGCCCCGAATATCACAGCCGGCAACAAAAGCAATACATAAGCAGGTATGTAATCGCTGTAGGGTTTTGCAAAAGCTAAAAGCCTTAAATATGTTTTCACGGGTACGGGTGACGAATGGGTGCGAAATTAAGGAATGTTGATGACGGAGGATGGATGCTGAAAGCATCAAAGGTTTATAGATAAATCATTATCTGTTTTGTTCGATCCCGATGGGATCGTACATTTTTGTGGTGTGATGAATTTCTATAAACCTTGAATCCCTGCGGGATTTTTGTTTTTTAAATGTTGATGCGAAGCGACTCCCTCACAATCTAAACCCGATGGCAGCGGAAACCACGCCAAAGGCCGGACCTCACCCCTTGCCCCTCTCCAAGAGGAGAGGGGTAAATGTGCGCAGGCGCGGAGTTGCAGCGGACAGCGGGCACGCAGGAGAGCAGGATTCGTGCACGTGGTTTTCATAAAATATTCAATGTCAAACTCCCCCGTTTTCACTACCTTTGCTTTCCTTTTTTTAAAGGGTTAAAAGAGATAGAAGCAGAAATATGTTAGAAGTAATAAATAAAGTAGTAGGAAAAATATTCGGGAGCAAGGCGGACACGGACCTGAAGGCGATTGGGCCTGATGTTTTGCGCACGAAGGAGATTTATCCTGAAATTGAAAAGCTGAGCAATGATGATCTCCGTGGAAAAACTTTTGAGTTCAGGGATAAGATCCATGAATACCTGAAGGAAACGGAGGATGAACTGGCTGACCTGAACCGGCAGGTGGAGGAGAACCCGGAGATGGAGATGAAGGAGAAGGAGGAAATTTATACGCGGATTGACCAGCTTAAAAAAATACGCAATACGAAGATTGAGGAAATCCTGAAAGAGCTTTTGCCGGAGGCGTTTGCGGTGGTGAAGCAAGTGGCGAAACGGTTTACGGAGAACGATACGCTGGAGGTAACGGCTATTCAAAACGATAAGGACATTGCTGCAAAGCGCACCAACGTGGTGATAGAAGGCGATAAGGCGATTTATAAAAATACGTGGCTGGCAGCAGGGAATGAAATGAAGTGGGAGATGGTGCATTATGACGTGCAGTTGATTGGCGGTGTGGTGCTTCATTCGGGAAAGATTGCGGAGATGGGAACGGGTGAAGGAAAAACGCTGGTGGCAACGCTTCCGCTGTATCTCAATGCCCTTGCGGGTAAGGGCGTTCACGTGGTGACGGTGAATGATTACCTCGCCAAACGCGACTCGGAATGGAACGGGCCTATTTTTGAATTTCTCGGGCTTACGGTGGATTGCATAGACAAGCACCAGCCCAATTCGGAAGAGCGGAGAAAGGCTTACCAGGCGGATATTACTTACGGAACGAATAATGAATTCGGCTTTGATTACCTGCGCGATAACATGGCGCGGACACCCGAAGACATGGTGCAGCGCGAACATCATTATGCGATTGTGGATGAGGTGGATTCTGTGCTGATTGATGATGCGCGGACGCCTTTGATCATTTCAGGTCCCACACCGAAAGGCGATGACCAGCAGTTTCACGCGCTGAAGCCGAAAGTGGAAATACTTTTTAATGCACAGCGGAA
>DATEMK010000302.1:0-3801 GCA_035275625.1 Bacteroidia bacterium | reverse complement strand
ACCTTATCACGCGTTACCAGTTTTTTGATTATGATACCGTACTGAAGAAAAGCGCCATCATTTCCACTTATGAAAATGCAAACTCGGGTTATGCTTACGGGGCGGAGCTTACCACTCAAAATTCCATTACAAGCTGGTTTGATCTTACCATAAATGTGAACGCCTATCAATCTTATATAGACAGTAAAAACATTCAAAACGATCTTACCAATAAACAATTCAGCTGGTTTACAAAAGTGAATTCAACATTTAAGCTTCCCAAAAATTTTAGTTTGCAAATTTCAGGGGATTACCAATCTGAAACTTCATTGCAAATGAATTCAGGAGGCGGAGGTGGCGGACGGGGTGGTAATTTCGGAGGAATGGGCGGTCCCGGATCCTTCGGAGGAAATTCTTCCACTGCACAGGGATATATAAAACCCTCGTACACGGTAGAAGCTGCGTTGAAATTTGAATTCCTTAAAAACAAAGCCGCATCACTGACCGTTGGTGTAAACGATATATTTAAAACACGAAAAAATGAAACGTATTCCGAATCTCCTTTTTTTGCACAGAACACGTTACGCAAAAGAGACCAGCAGGTAGTGAGAGTGAACTTCAGCTATCGCTTTGGAAAATTTGATGTTTCGCTTTTCAAACGGAAAAATACGAGAACTGAAAACGAGGGGTTGCAGGATATACAATAAGCATTTTTAAGCCGGTCACTTATAAACTCCGTCCACTCGGTATCCTGGAAATTAATAAACAATAAACTTTCCGGCAGTGATAAATTTATTTTCCGCTGCCAGCTTATAAAAGTAAATACCCGCGGGTAAATTATTCCTGTTTAAAATAATTTTTTGAGCTGTAATGCTTTTCAGTTTCATCACCTCTTGCCCGGTGGGGTCATAAATTACAAAGGTTGCATTTAAAAAGTTTTTTTCAATTATAATGGTCGCAGAGGAATGAAACGGATTCGGGAACAGGTTTACAGACATAGGTGAAGCGGCTTCTTCTATTCCTGTTACATTGCAATTGAGATTCATTCCTATTAAGCCTGAATAGCCTGATGGAACAATTATATCAGCCTTACCGTCTTCGTCATAATCGCCAATGGCAAGGCCGTTGGGAACAGGCATGGAAGTGAAATGCTCATAAGCATTCAACGTTCCGTTAGCATTATTTTTTAAAACAGTAAATCCCCCAGTTTCGACCACCACGATGTCTTTTACAAGATCATTATCCATGTCTGCGAGATAAATATAAGTGGGATTATAAAAAGCCGGAAAAAAAACCGGGGCAGTAAAAGTACCGTTTCCATTGCCAAAATAAATTTCCATCCTGTGATTGAGATTGTTCTGATTGGAAACGATTAAATCCACAGCTCCGTCAGCATTCAGATCTTCTGAATTTATCCCGAAAATGCTGTGATCTGGCACGGGAATAGAAACTGCTGCCGAAAATATTCCGTTTGGATTTCCTTTAAGATATGATAACACCGAAACCGTCCAGCTTATTTGGGTCGTGGCCGTAATATCCCTGATGGAATCGTTATCAAAATCAGCAATGGTTACATCCACCACACTTCCCCCGGTCGGATATTGAACGGCAGGTAAAAAAATTCCGCTTACCTGCCCCGGCAAAATAAAAACTCCGTTACCGCATGCTGCAACAAGGTCAGGGATATTGTCATTATTGGCATCTATGTAATAGATACGCGAGGGATTTGTTCCGGATGAATACGTTATATAGGGTTGAAAAGTGCCATTCCCATTTCCCATGAGCACATACACATTTAAAGAACCTGCAGCAGCCACATCCAAATGACCATCACCATTAAAATCCCCTGACGTAATGCAAAATAAAATTGAAGTTACCAGGAATGTATCCGGGTTTCCTAATGTTCCGTTGCCATAGCCCGGAACAAAAGAAATATTGGACGCTGTACTGTTGGCTGTAACCACATCAAGGTGGCCGTCAGCATTGAAATCCCCGGTGGTGATGTCATATATCGCCAATGAACTGTTATGATAATGGGGACCCGTATTGGGGTTATAAAAACAAAATGACTGACCAACTGCTTTGAACCCTGCAAAACAAAGCGTTGCAACTAAGAATAAAAGCTTAACTTTCTGATGCATAATTTGTGACCATAAAGGTAATTAAAATTCATACGGTGAGCAAATTCTCGGTAACCCCGAACAAAACCGGCAACCATTTGCAGGAATCCCCGTAAAAAACTTTTCTTACTTTTGTCCGATGCTGAAAAAATATACAGCCCTATTATTTCTTTTCATTGCCTATGCCATCCTGCTTGGGCATAGCATCATTCCGCATCACCACCACGATAACCACCACGATTTAGCGGAGCATCACGCCAGCAATCATCATCACACTTCATCTCACCATGCCGGTGATGGTGACAGCGAAGACCTCAGCCATCTTTTCTCACACTTCGTTCACCCGGCAGACGGCTTTACCATAACAACAAATCAAAGCATCAGCAATACTTTTTCAAAACAACTGGTTTTATTAGTTGCCATATTACCTGCTGATTTTTTATTAACTCCATGTGATATTCCACCCCTGTTTGACAGGCCGCCTTCGGAACATCTCAATTACTCATTTTCCAATACCTGCACCTTCGGGTTGCGGGCTCCTCCTGCTTTTATAGTATAGCAAGTTTTCCGGCCGGGAAACGAACACCTTTTGCATTTCGCTCATGCACCAGGTGAGTTTGTGTTTCATTCACATTCAATCAAAAATTTATAACAATGAAAAAATCATTCATCTCACTTTCAATTGCTGCATTTCTGTTTGCAGCATGTTCAGGAAATCAAAATAAAGAACATGACCATAATGATGGCACTCACACACATGAGGATGGTTCAGTGCATCAGAATAACGAGGAAGACACTGCGAAACAGGAAGAGTTTACTGTTCCCGCTGATACTTCTTCTAAAATGGACGAATCAAAAAAAGAACATTCTCATGACGGACATGAGCATCCGCACAAGCACTAATTTGAAAAATTTTAAAAATTAAAAAAATGAATAAAATCATTTTAGCCATCGCGTTGGCAATTACAATTATTCAAGGCTGCACTCACAAACCTGAAGAACACGGGCATGAACATGGTCCGGAATCGCTTGCTTACACGCTTTACTCCGATAAAATGGAAATTTTTGTTGAGTTTAAACCTTTGGTTGTGGGCAGCCTCTCAAAATTTGCGGCTCATTTCACCATCCTTGGTGAAAAATTTCTTCCCTTATCAGAAGGAACGGTTACGCTCAGCTTACTTGTTGGTGATAAAGGTGTAAAGCAAACTGCTGATACACCAGCCGTTCCTGGAATTTACCGCCTGGCATTAAAACCTGTTGCTGCCGGAAACGGCAAGCTGGTTTTTGACATCAGGACAAAAACTTTTACCGACCAGATCATAATTGATAATGTGAAAATTTATCCGGACGAAAAGACTGCTTTAGCAGTACATGCCGAAGAAAGAGGGAGCAGTGACATTACCTATTTAAAAGAGCAGGCATGGAAAGTAGAGTTTGCAAATGCGCCTGTAAAAAAACAACCATTCAGTGACATTATAAAAACAAACGGGCAGATTCTTTCCGCTCCCGGTGATGAAATGATGGTAACGGCAAAAGCGAATGGTATAGTAAAATTTTCAGGTACTAAAACAATTATCGGGTCACAGGTAAATGCAGGTACCCCGTTATTCACCATCACAGGAGGTGATTTGGCAACAGGGAATATTGATGCAGCTTACAAAGAAGCAAAAGCGAATTATGAAAAAGCAAAAGCCGATTTTGA
>DATEMK010000301.1:0-9533 GCA_035275625.1 Bacteroidia bacterium | reverse complement strand
AGGTTCATATAATTTTGCAAATATGAGGCATATTTTCCTTGTTCTAATGCTCTGAAGTGTGCAGGACCTTTATTATCCCATTTTACCAACAGGTCCATATAATCATTCAGTTGAAACTGTGGCGGTAAAAATCCTAATTGCCTGCTGTATTTAAACCAGGAAAAAATACGATCCACCGGGTTACGGAGAATAAAGAGGAGTTTGCAATCCGGCAGTACCGCTTTTATTTTTTTTGCCGTTGCCAGGGAATACAGGTAGTCAGGGGTGGCTTCAAGCTTCCACATTGTTTCAGGACATTTGAGAAAAAAATCATTGTAATTTACCAGGTTTTTATTCTTATCAGAGTGGGAAAGTTCATATTCATTACTCCAGAAAAACCGTGTTTCTTTGATGACCGATGCACAAATGGAAGGATGATCTCTCAGGTAATTAAAAAGTGAAGTGGTGCCGCATTTAGTGCTGCCTGCAATGATTATGTTTTTATGCTGCTGCGACATTTTAAGATATAAACTAAAAAAGCGGACTAAACTCTTTCCCGGATTAAATCATTAAATCACACGTTCTTTTCCAAAAACCCGGATTCAAAATAAACATTATTATTATTATTCTCTTCTAATCCGGATGAATCCATTGTGAAAGATCACGATTAATGAGAACGCTCAATTCCTTAACCATTGGCTTATAATGCTCAATCAGTTTTTTTTTGGTGTCGGGATTTATAGGAGGCGGAGTAAATTCTTTTTTATTTATTTTATTTAACCTCACCCGTATATGAAACCTTAATTTATCCGGCACCAATTTCCGCAAAACAATTTTTGCCAGATTTTTTTGACGCATCATTTTAGCAAGCGCAGGAATTCGCGACTTGCCGGAGGCATTAAATTTTTGAATTAAGTCCGGTTTAAACGATGAATCAATTTCGCAAAACTCAAAGAGTTCATGAAACAGGTTTTCAGAATTATTTTTTAAATCTTCCGACAAAATAATTTTTACCTGCGGAGCTTTAAAATAATTACTTAAAATATTTATCTGTGAAACATAATCCCCCTGGCCGAGATAGTCAACCATTTGCCTGTTTAATTTAGTTTCAAATCTTTCAGTACCTGCTTCCAATGCGCTTTCAAACGTCTGCGCATTTTCATACCCGCGCATTACAGCATACCAGTAAGCAGAATATGCACGGTTGACAGGGTTGCGCAGCACAACAATTATTTTTGCCTGCGGGTTATGCTTATGCAACCGCTGGATTGCGTCTTCGTTAAAAATTATTCCTACATTTTTTATTAATATCTTTTTTGACAAATCAGGATTCGGAAAAAATTTATCAAAAGACCTTTCGTACCCTGCACTATATTCATCATCCATGACAAAAAAAGTAAATTCCTTTTCCCCATGGGTCAAAATCCGGGGATGCTGGCCTAAATAATTTTTTAATGATGAGGTAGCCGCTTTTTGAAATCCTGCGATAACTATATCAACCTGTTTAGCCACTGTTTTCTTTGTTTGACTTTGAAAAAGGAAAATAAAAAGTTTGAATATTTAATTTGATTTTAATATAGAGTAATGACATAATATTCCATGTACATAAGAATATAGTACTGCTTATGACGGAGCCCATCAATCCATACCGCGGAATAAAATACATGCAGGCAATAACATTTATTACAGTTGAAATCAAAACAATAGTACGCTGCACATTCTGATGTCCTGTCATGTTCAGGAATGTGCCAACCGATCCTGAAAAAATATTTACAAACTGTCCTATCATAGTAAACAATAATAAATCCGCAGCTACGGTAAACTCACTCCCGAATACTTCAAGAATATAGCGCCTGAAAATGATGATGGCGATAAATACAGGTAAAGAAGCCCAGAAATTTATTTTAGAAGTTTGAATGGCAACCTTTGCAAGCCCGCGCTGATCATTCAATGCATGGAGTTCGGCAAACTTAGGCGCGGCAATGCTGTTGACTGCATTTAAAATAATATGTGTGAACGCACCGATTTTAAAAATCACATTATAAATTCCAACATCTGCTTCCGTTCCATAAATGCCAAGCATCACTGTATTGATCCATCCTGAAATCAGCATCAGCGATGTGGACAGCATCATAGGAGTTGAAATACGCAGCATTTCACGCATCGTGATTGACTCGCTCCGTGAATGAACATGGCTCTTTATTTTTTTAAGAATTAATATAGTGCTGGAAACAGAAAGAATAACCAGGCTGACGGCAAAACAGATGTTAGGTAAAAAATCACTCTTATAAAAAACAGATACAGCCGTGAGTAAAACAGAAGCATATAAGAAGTAAGATACATTCTGGCTGTATGCGTATTGCTTCATCTGCTTAAATCCACGGTAGCTTTCCGAATTAATAAACCGCAATGTCATCGGCAGCACTGCAACGGAAATAATCTTCAGGTAAGGTGTAAGCTGCGGCTTATGAAAAAAATTTTCTGCAATCAATGAGGATGAAAAAAACAGAACGACTGACAGGAATATTCCCCAGGGAATTACAATCTTTAAAATTTTCTTATACAGTTCCTGCACCACATCCCACTTGTTATGCACAACATTCTGTGCAAAGAATCGCACGATTGAAGAATCAAATCCAAGTCTTCCGGCAACGGAAAAAATGATTAAAACGGTGCTGCTTAATGTAAAAATGCCCACTATTCCAGGACCGTAAAAGCGGCTGATAATAATGATAAAAATATAACCGACAATAAAACCAATTACCCGGATTGAAAAAGTACTGGAAGTGCCTTTTAAAAGTTCACGGAGACTTTTGTCCTGCAGCCTTCCATCAACCCGTTGCTTTATTTTACCGGCAATATTTGCTATATACATGAAATCATTAAAAATGTTTTGCTGCAATCAGCTCACAACAAACCATTCATTCAGTAAATTTTCTTTGTTGTATTTCATGGCTTCATTATTCTTAAAAAGCTTCACTGATTTTCCTGCATACAATGCAACGGCCTGTCCTGCGGCAGTGTCCCATTCCATTGTCGGGGCCAGGCGCGGGTAAATGTCTGCAGCGCCTTCCGTAACCAGGCATATTTTTAATGAGCTGCCCTTTGAAATAAAATCAACCGTACCGTGTTTTGCTTTCAGTTCATTAATAAAAGTTTCTGTTTCAGGAGTAAGATGAGAACGGCTTGCCACTATGGTAAACGCCCGGTTTATGTTATCGAGAGGAAGAACAAAAGATTTTTTTACCAGTGAATTTATAAAATCATTTTCCACGGTAATGGACAGTAATTCAGAAATTGAATTGGTACATTTATAACTGCCAAAATTTTCAGCGCCATAATAGAGCATGTTTAAAACAGGCGCATACACTACTCCCAAAACAGGAATGCCGTCTTTTATCAAAGCAATGTTTACAGTAAACTCGCCATTCTTTTTGATAAATTCTTTTGTTCCGTCTAACGGATCCACCATCCAGAATAATTTCCAGTTTTTGCGTTCATTAAAATCAATTGACTTTCCTTCTTCGCTTAGTACGGGTAACCCGGTCGTCAGTAATCCTTCTGAAATTTTCTGATGAGAAAGCTTATCTGCAATGGTCAGTGGTGATTTGTCGCTTTTTAATTCAACTTCTGTTTCACCCTGGTAAACACTAAGTATTTCCTTTCCCGCAAGTATAGCTGCTCTTACAGCAACGGTTAAATAGGATGTATATTCGTTCATATGGAAGCTATTTTCATAAAAAGTTTCAGATGATCATTCCTGCACCCAGCGTTTCATTAGTGCCTTCATCAATGATGATGATGCTTCCGGTTATGCGGTTTTTTCGATAGCTGTCATAAAATAACGGTACGGTAGTGCGAATGTGAATCCTCCCGATATCATTCATGCCAATTTCTTTATTGTCTTCTAACCTGTGAAGCGTATTGATGTCCACTTTATACCGGATATCTTTTATCACGCACCGTGCATCCCTTGTTGTATGCTTAATAGCATATTTCCCTCCCATTTGCAGTTTCTTTTCATTCATCCAGCAAACCATCATTTCAATATCCTGTCCAATATTCGGAACATTATTTTCTCTCACAATCATATCTCCGCGGCTGATATCAATGTCAGTATCCAGCGTCATGGTGACTGACATAGGTGGAAACGTTTCCTCTTTCGAAACAGTTTTGTCCATCTCCATAAAATCAATGGAGTTTATTTTTGCATTGAATCCTGAAGGCAGAATTTTCACTTCATCACCGGGTTTGAAAATGCCTCCTGCAATGCGTCCTGCGTATCCCCTGTAATCATGATATTCCTGCGCCTGGGGGCGAATTACGTATTGCACCGGGAAACGGCAATCAATATGGTTATCATCGCTGCTGATGTGAATGTTTTCGAGAAGGTACATTAATGTAGGTCCATCATACCAGGGAGTGTTTTCAGATTTCTTAACAACATTATCTCCTTTCAAAGCGCTGATCGGAATGAAATGAACATCCTTGACTTCTAATTTTGAAGCCAGCTTTTTGTATTCACGCATTACATCTTCATAAACATCCTGGTCGTAATCCACAAGGTCCATTTTATTTATGCAAACAATAATATGCGGAATCCCAAGCAGGGATGCAATAAACGAATGACGGTTGGTTTGTTCCAGCACTCCCTTGCGGGCATCAATAAGAATGAGCGCAAGGTTGGCAGAAGAAGCCCCTGTAACCATGTTGCGGGTGTATTGAATATGGCCGGGCGTGTCGGCTATAATAAATTTTCTTTTGGGTGTTGAAAAATAACGGTAGGCAACATCAATGGTTATTCCCTGTTCGCGTTCAGCTTTTAATCCGTCAGTTAATAAGGAAAGATCAACATGCTCGAACCCTCTTTGCTTGCTTGTTTTGTGAACAGCCTCCAGCTGGTCTTCAAAAATTGACTTGCTGTCGTATAATAATCTTCCGATTAAAGTGCTTTTCCCATCATCCACGCTTCCTGCTGTTGTAAATCTTAATAATTCCATATCTGTATATTTAATTGTGTGTGGCATTCTTAGTTTAGAGTTTGGAGTTTGGTCCCTCCTCAAGAGGGAGAAGTTTTAAGTATTGTCTTACGTTTTTACTCCGAACTGCGACTGGTAGCTATTAAAAGTAACCTGCCTTTTTTCTGTCTTCCATCGCAGTTTCAGAACGCTTGTCATCAGACCGGGTTCCTCTTTCTGTGGTACGGCTGGTGGCGACTTCAACAATAATTTCCTGGATATTCGAAGCCGGGGAAAGCACAGCGCCTGTGCAAGTCATATCGCCCACCGTCCGGTAGCGTACTTTCATTCTTTCGATTCGTTCATTTTCACGCACCGTAATATGGTCAGATGCTGCGAGGATCATTCCGTCTCTTTGGATGCAATCACGTTCATGCGAAAAATAAATTTCAGGAATATCAAGATTTTCTAATGCAAGATATTGCCAGACGTCCATCTCTGTCCAATTGCTGAGAGGGAAAATGCGGAAATGTTCACCTATATGTTTTCTTGCGTTGAAACTGTACCAAAGTTCAGGGCGCTGGTTTTTAGGATCCCATTGCCCGAATTCATCACGGTGAGAAAAGAAACGTTCTTTTGCTCTTGCTTTTTCTTCGTCACGCCTTGCTCCGCCAAAAGCGGCATCAATTTTTAATTCTTCTATAGCATCCAAAAGTGTTACCGTTTGCAAAACATTGCGGCTTGCATTAAGGCCTTTTTCTTCTTTAGCTCTTCCTTTATCAATTGAATCCTGAACCAGTCTTACAATTAAATTGGCTCCTATTTTTTTCATAAGATTATCACGAAACTCCAGTGTTTCGGGAAAATTATGCCCTGTATCAATATGTAAAAGGGGAAAAGGAATTTTTGCGGGCCAGAAAGCTTTGCGCGCAAGATGTGTCATGACAATGGAATCTTTTCCTCCTGAGAATAATAGGGCGGGGCGCTCAAATGAAGCAGCGGCTTCCCGGATTATAAAAATGGCTTCAGCTTCTAATTCTTTTAAGTGATTTAAGTGATAGTAGAACATAAGTTTTTTGGTTTTATTAATTCATATTAAAATGCCGGAATCTTGAAGCTGGAATCCTGAATGGTTATTTTCATTTTTCCTCTGATCCATCATTTCATTTTTATTTTATTTTATTTTCTTTGTTATATATTTTACAATCGCATCCACAGATTCTTCAACACTCATCACATCCGTTTTTATTTCCATTTCAGGTTTGACAGGATTTTCAAATGGTGAACTGATTCCGGTAAAATCACTAATCTCCCCTGCTCTCGCTTTTTTATAAAGCCCCTTGACATCGCGCTGTTCGCAAATTTCGATTGGGCAATTTACGAAAATTTCTGTAAATTCACCAGTTTCAACCAAAAAACGCACCTGGTCACGGTCAGCCCTGAACGGGGATATGAAAGCGGTCAGCACTACTATCCCAGCATCAGCAAACAGTTTTGCAACTTCTCCAATCCTCCTGATATTTTCTTTTCTGCCTTCCTCGCTGAAATCAACATTATTATTCAATCCATGACGAATGTTATCTCCATCCAGAAGGTACGTTCTTACGCCCATTTCGTATAAATGTTCCTCTACCTGGCCAGCAAGCGTACTCTTTCCCGAACCTGATAAGCCTGTAAACCAGACAATAAGCGGTTTATGGCCGTTCAAACGCACACGATCCTTTTTTGAAATTTTATAATCCTGCCGGATGATATTTTTTGTATCCATAACTTTAAAAAAGGATTACAGGTTAAGATAACATGCCATAATTAAAACAGATTGAAAACCCTGTGTTTTATCGGGGAACACGGGTTTTTGAAATATCGCGCGAAGATACGATATTAGGCAATATAACGCAAATATGAAGTGTTGATTCTCAAAACATGGAGATTTTCATTCCTTATCTTTGCTCACTTTCAAAAAGAAAATGTCGAGGATAAGCTTTGATGATATTTACATGGAACTTGCGCAAAATCTTGCGCAAAAGTCTCATTGTGTAAAAATAAAAGTGGGGGCAGTGCTTACCCAGGATACGCGCATTATTTCGCTGGGTTATAACGGTCCGCCTGCTGGCACCCATAACTGTGATGAAGAATGGGCATTAACAGGTTGTCCGCGTGATCGCAAGGGAGGCTGCTCACTCGCTATCCATGCTGAAGAAAATGCAATTCTTTATGCCGCCAAAAGCAAGGTAACCATTGAAGGAGCGACTCTTTATGTTACGTTATCGCCATGTCTTGCCTGTGCAAGAGTTATATACACTACTGGAATAAAAAAAGTACTGTATTTGAAATCTTATTCCGGGTATAAAAATATTGATGTGGATGAAGGCGTTGACTTTTTGAGAAATTTTGGTGTAACGGTGGAGCAATTCACGCCCAAAATCTTTTCTGTTGAAAAACAGTAAAAAATAATTTTCAATTATTTATGGAATCAGAAAACAAAAGAAGTCTTTATAAATATCTTCCATTAATCCTTGCCGTAGTTCTTGCTGCAGGAATATTCATAGGAAGCCGCATGAACGTTTCGTTTGTTCCAAGCCGCACTTTTTTTTCATCCAAGGCAAACCAGTCCAATAAACTTTCGGACGTGCTGAATTATATACAAAACGAATATGTGGATACTGTAAATCAAAAAAACCTGGTGGACATTTCGATTGAGCAAATGCTGCAAAACCTTGATCCGCATTCTGCCTATATTCCTGAAGAAAATTTACAGGCAGCAAATGAACCGCTGGAAGGAAATTTTGAAGGAATTGGTGTGGAGTTTCACATTCAGCAGGACACTATTATGGTGGTAACAACCATTTCCGGTGGCCCCTCTGACATGGTAGGAATTCAGCCGGGGGACAGGATTGTAAAGGTGGATGGAAAAAATGTGGCGGGCATCGGCATTACAAACAATGATGTATTTCAAAAACTGCGCGGACCCGGTGGAACAAAAGTTAAAATTTCGGTTTTAAGAAGAACACAACCCGGGCTAATTGATTTTAATATTACCAGGGGGAAAATTCCTATTTACAGTGTGGATGTTTTTTATATGGTGGATGCCAAAACAGGTTATATGAAAGTAAACCGGTTTGCCGCCACAACTTTTGAACCCGAATTTATGAATGCATTAAGCAAGCTAAAAAAGCAGGGAATGACACAGCTCATTCTCGATTTACGCGGCAATCCCGGAGGCTATCTTGATGCGGCAACAAAATTAGCAGATGAATTTTTGCCTGATAAAAAATTAATTGTTTACACACAGGGAAAATCCAGGCCTAAAACTGTTTACGAAGCAACCAAAGAAGGAAATTTTGAAACAGGCAAAGTAGTTGTTATGATTGACCAGGGTTCAGCGTCAGCTGCGGAAATCCTTGCAGGGGCATTGCAGGACTGGGACCGCGCCACCATTGTCGGAAGGCGTTCTTTCGGAAAAGGACTGGTGCAGGAGCAAACTATTTTCCCCGATGGTTCTGCGCTCAGGCTCACCATAGCACGTTATTATACACCTACCGGGCGCTCCATTCAAAAATCCTACAAGGGAGGTTACGAAGAATACCAGCATGAAGTGGATGAGCGTTTCAAAAATGGAGAGTTTGAAAATGCCGACAGCATAAAAGAAGCGGATACGGTAAAATATACGACTCCCGGAGGAAAAATTGTTTATGGTGGTGGCGGAATTAAACCCGATGTTTTTGTTCCATTAGACACTTCTGAAAATTCAGATTACGGCAATGATCTTTTCCGTTCCAATCTTATCAGCCAGTTTGCTTATGATTATGTTGACAAGAACCGAAGTTCGCTGAAACAGTACAAAGACTTTAAATCTTATCATGATCAATTTCAGATCAGCGACCAATTATTTGATGAATTTATTTTATATGCTGAAAAACAAGGCGTGAAAAAAAATGAAGCCGGAATAAAAAAATCCGGAAAACAAATAAAGCTTCAGCTGAAAGCATTCATTGCACGGCAGGTTTTTGGAAACAATGGATTTTTTCCTGTCATAAACGAAGCGGATAATACCTTTATTAAGGCTCTTGAAATAATAAATCAATAACTCTTTTTTAGTGATACAGCCTGACGGTTATGTTGATAAGAAAGAAAACCTGAATCAATGGTTTATTTTATTGATTATATTTTTATCACGTCTTCCGTTTTTAGATAATGGTTATGGTTCCGAAGAAGATGCCTGGGGGTTAGCGCTCATTGCAAAAAATATTGCGCTGAGCGGTGCTTATGAAGCCTCCCGCCTTCCGGGTCATCCTTTGCAGGAGTTCATTTATTCACTGACCTGGGATAAAGGAGCTTTTATTTTTAATTTACTTACCGCATTGATCAGCACTGCCGGGATTGGATTTTTTATTTCCGCTTTCCGCAGGTTAAATCTTCGTTATGCAATAACTGCCGGGATCACCCTTGCTTTTATTCCTGTCATTTATATTAATTCAACCAATGCAATGGATTATATGTGGGCATTGAGCTTTATCATGACCGCTTTTTATTTTCTTGTAAAAAAAAATCCGGTCCTTTCCGGAATTTTTATCGGATTGGCAGTGGGTTGCAGGA
>DATEMK010000300.1:0-3946 GCA_035275625.1 Bacteroidia bacterium | reverse complement strand
TAGATATATAAATGCTTCCAAATAAAAGCGAAGACCCATCGAAGCTCCCTGCTACATAACAATGCCCGGTTCCATCCAGCCCTATGCCCATACCCTGTTCATTGGATGTGCCTCCTGTTTTTTTTGCCCACACCACATTCCCTGAAGCATCATATTTGGTCACAAACATATCAGCACAGGGTGAACCTGCGCAGGTGCCGCCCGCATTCAGCAATACCGTACTGCCAAAGGTGATAAAAGGGCCGGCAAAATGACCCGTTATATATGAATTCCCGGTTATATCAGTAACAATTCCGTTGCTGAATTCATTTGCTGTATCACCAGCGCTTTTTGCCCAGGCTACATTTCCTGAAGCATCATATTTCACATTAAAAATATTAAACTTACTGGTATTGTAATTGGGCAAGATGGTGCTGCCGAAAGTAAGAGTCTGGCTGTTGAAATGCCCGGTCAGGTTGGAATTTCCGAACACATCCGTGCTGATACCGGTTACATTATCACTTTCCTGCCCTCCCGCGCTTTTTGCCCATTGTATAACCCCGGATGCGTTATATTTTAGTAAAAAAATATCTGCGCCAAATCCTGTATGATAAAGGCTGAAACCGTCAAAAGTAAGAGTATCGCTGCCGAAAATACCGGTCACATAACAGTTTCCGAATCCATCAGTGCTGATTCCCTGCCCATACTCGGCACTTGATCCAATCCCGCTTTTTGCCCAAACCACATTACCGGAGGGATCATATTTCACCACGTGAACATCATAGCTCCCGGTATTGAGCAGGGTAATGCCGTCAAAAGAAATAGAATCACCCTCAAAAGAACCTGTTACAAAAGAATTTCCGGCCGCATCTGAACTGATAGCGTAACCGGCATCAAAATGAATCCCCCCGGCCCTTTTTGCCCACAACACATTGCCAGAAGCATCATATTTTACAATAAATAAATCATTATCCTGGAATGCTTCATTCAACAGGGTAAAGCTTCCGAAAGTTATGCTGTCACTCCAGAATTTTCCCGTTACATAACAATTTCCGTTTGCATCTCCGCTGATTCCATACACTTCATCACTGCTTGTTCCTCCTGCGCTTTTTGCCCAAAGTACGTTGCCTGATACATCGTAACTTGCCACGTAAATATCATTGCTTGATCCTGTATTAACAGTATTTGTTAAAAGTGTAAATCCGATAGTCATAGTAACGCTGGTAAAAGTCCCGGTAACAAAGGAGGTTCCGTTTGCTGCCGTATAGATTCTGAGGCCGATTTCACTCCCGTTTCCTCCCCCTTTTTTAGCCCACTGCCAGTTGGGTGACTGTGCCGATGCTGTGATAAAGCTTAACAGTAAAATGACAAATACATAAATTTTAGTTTTCATATCGTTAAACTTAAAAATAAAATTTAATTTCTTTACCAGGATAAAATATGACACAAAAATTTCATAGACGAAAGTACGCATTCAGCTATTCACAAAACTAAATCTCACCCAATTTCATACTTTAGGATGATATATTATTATCTTTGACATTCAGCAATAAAAATTTCAATACCTTGAAAATGAAAAAACTTCTCCTCATCATATTCTCCTTCACAACCGCCATCGTTTGTGTCTTCACAAACGATTCCTCCGCCCAAGGCTCCATCACCTGGACAACGGGAATGAACATTGCTTCAAATACCTACGGCAACATGCACCCGCGCATCACCACCGATGCAGCCGGAAATCCGCTCGTCATCTGGGGCAGGATGTCCGATGCATCCGTATTCATCTCCCGCTGGAACGGAACCGCTTTCACTATGCCCGTTAAAGTGAACCCGGCATGGCTCACCATCGCCACAGCAGCCTGGATGGGTCCTGATATTGCCGCCAAAGGTGACACCGTATATGTAGTAATGAAACGGACTCCCGAACCTTCCGACACCAGTCATATTTACATCACCCGTTCCTTTGACGGGGGCATAACGTTCTCCGCACCTGTGCAGGTTGATTTTATTGCCGACAGCGTTTCGCGGTTCCCCACCGTTACAACCGACAATGCAGGAAACCCCATTGTAGGATTCATGAAGTTTGATCCCGGTTTCGGCAATGCGCGCTGGGCTGTTACCGCGTCAAACGATTTCGGAAATACATTTTCCAGCGATGTAAAAGCCAGCGGCTGGTCAGGAGCGGGCGCTGCCGTCTGCGACTGCTGCCCGGGCGCTCTTCTCAAAACAGGAAATACAGTCGCCATGCTGTACCGCGACAACCTCAGCAACATCCGCGACATGTGGGCAGGCATCTCCACCGATGGCGGCAACTCCTTCACCCAGGGAATGCCCCTCGACCAGGGCAACTGGATGATTATGATGTGCCCTTCCTCGGGACCGGATGGCACAATAATCGGTGATACGTTATACACCACTTACATGAGCGGGGCAGGGGGAAACACGTTAGTTTATCTCAGCAAATCCGGCATTTCATCGTTGACAGGAGCGTCAGGCAATCCGTTAACAGGAACATTTCCCGGCCTGGCTTCCCAGAACTTCCCCCGCATCGCAAGTTCCCAAAACGCCCTGGCTGTTGTATGGAAACAAAGCGTAAATGGCGCTGACCAGCTCGCCCTGCGTTTCACCAATAACATTGCAGCCGGTTTTCCCGCAGCTTATGATACCGTTGACCTGAATGACATTACTAATGCTGATGTGGCATTGACCGATGGAAATATTTTTATTGTTTGGGAAGACGATAATTCAGGAACAGTAAAATACCGTCACGGCACGTTTACATCAACAACAGGCGTCCCTGAAAACAAAGCGCAAAATTTATTTTTCATGTATCCAAACCCTGTGAACGGGGCGCTGAATTTCAAAAGCCCGTCACTGGGGTGGGCAGCCATCAGCGTTTATAATTTAACTGGCGAAAAAATTTACAGTGAAAATGTTTTTTTGAGCGCAGAAAATAAATTAGACTTCTCCCCGCTTTCAAACGGAATGTATTTCCTCAAAATTCAAAACGAAAACTTTTCGGAGAGTATTAAATTTATTAAAGAATAGTTTTTCAGATTGTTTTGCTTTTTCTTAATTATCAAAATCAACTTAATTACCTTAATTACCTAATTACCTTAATCTCCTGCTGGCATGTTTTTTTTATAAATGCTTCAAAACTTAATACCTTATGAACTTAACCATCTCCTCTCCAGACCTGTTCAGGTTATGTCATCGCACGGCAGATGCATGCAGGCACAGTGCCTTTATGCTCAAAAAATCGGAAGAGTCATTACACTTTCTCGAATGTGCGCGGCAGAGTGAACTGCTTATGTCAATGATGATGCACAATGCAGATATTGATTATATAAAATTTGAGGAATGTGCTGAAATATGTTCGCATTGTGCGCTGTTCTGTGAACAGGAGGATGACCTGTCCTATGCAGAATGTGGAAATATTTGCCGGGAGTGTGAGGAATTTTGCAACATAATGGCAGAGAGAAGCATTAATTATTACCAGACGGTATAGCTTTTATAAGGAATATTTTTAGATTTTTCAAAACTAGAGTATTCAAAATGTTTTATTGTCCCGTAGGGACATCATATGGTAACAAATAATACCGCAATAAGGCAAGTCCCGTAGGGACAAGATATTGGTAACACAACAAAACCGAAATAACGGAAGTCCCGTAGGGACGTGATATTTTTATTCCGGCTCCTTCAAAATAAATCGTTCGTCAAACTCAACATCAAATGCTTTTAAGAAGGATCTTTACTCGTCCATGAAAGAAATTCTTTTATGATGAACTTCCTGGTTATTGATGTAGCTTATCACTTTTGATACATGTGAATGGCTGTATGAAAATGCTCCATAGCCTTCCTGCCACAGAAATTTTGATCTGGTAAACTTTTTTCATTAATCCAATTTGAAGATTGTCCTTTAATATCCTGCATTAAATCCGATAAAGATTGATGCGGTCTGTAACCT
>DATEMK010000299.1:0-4211 GCA_035275625.1 Bacteroidia bacterium | reverse complement strand
GATGTAGAAAGCAGCAGGAAAATAGCAGAAATGAAAACCAATTTCGAAACAGAAAAAAGAGACAAAGAGATACAATTGCTAAATAAAGACAAAAAGCTGAAAGAGCAGGAATCCAAACAGCAAGGTATAATAAAAAAAATTTTTATAGTAAGCTTTTTTGCAGCGCTTTTAATAGCGGGGTTGTTTTTTAACCGCTATCGTTTCAAGCAAAGATCAAACAAGATAATCACCCGGGCTTATGAAGATTTAAAGAAGGCGCAGGAGCAACTTATTCAATCAGAAAAAATGGCTTCGCTCGGTCAGCTCACCGCAGGAGTAGCGCATGAAATAAATAATCCCATCAACTTTGTTTCCGCTAATGTAAATCCGCTTAAAAGAAATTTTGCAGAGCTTATCGATGTAATAAAAAATAAAAAAACGCTTAATGCTGACGAGTTAAATTATACGATTAACGAAACCCATGAACTGCTTACCGGGATTGAAGAAGGTTCGAGACGCACCGCAGAAATTGTAATAGGGCTTCGGAACTTTTCACGACTTGACGAAGAGGAAATGAAAAAAGCGAGCATCAATGAAGGCATCCACTCAACATTAGTTCTGTTGAAAAGTAAGCTCAAACAAAATAACATTGAAGTAATAAATTTATTTGATGATCTTCCCGAAATTGAATGTTACCCGGGAAAGTTAAACCAGGTATTCATGAATATCATTTCAAATGCCATTGATGCGATAAGTGAAAATGGGAAAATTATAATTACTACTTCAAAAGAAAATGACCGGATCAAAATTTCTATTTGCGATAACGGAAAAGGAATGAGCCGTGAAGTAAAACAAAAAATCTTCGACCCTTTTTTCACAACCAAAGATGTGGGAAAGGGGACAGGTCTTGGGCTTTCAATCAGCTATGGGATTATTGAAAAGCATAAAGGGAATATTGAAGTCAATAGTGAAGTGGGAAAGGGAAGTGAATTTTTAATTTCTTTACCTGCGGCATATCCGCTTTGATAATGTGGATGATTTGTAATTTTGCATTTCAAAATAAATTATGCCATACAAGCTTAGTGCTCTTAAAGAAAAGCTGGATCACATAAACAATGAAATTGAAAAGATAGATGTCATTCATGATTTTTTTCAATTAGGTTTTGGCGGTGATCTTTTTCCTGAAGAAAGCTATCGCTATTCCATTGACACGCTTGAAATGAGCAGGCGGTTGAATTACCGTAAAGGTGAAGCGACCGCATTAATGAACCTGGCTTATTATTATTGGTTCACTTCCGGACATGATAAGGGTTATGAATATATGATGGATGCCAACCGGATTTTCACCGAATCGGGTGAAAAAAAAGGCGAAGCTGTTTCACTGCAATTACTGTCATTTCTCAATTGGGATATGGGCCATTATGAAAAAGCTTTTTCTTGTAACCATGATTCTATGGAGCTGTGTGAGAAAACAGGTTATAAAGAATTTTTGGGATGGAATCACTATGCTTACGCAGTATTTTATTTCGATTTAAAAGATTATACCAAATCCCTTCAGCACTATGAAACTGCACTGCCCATGTTTCAAGAATTGCAGAATCCCATTGGCATCTGCCGGGTTACGAGTGGCATCGGCAGTGTGTATTTTGCGTTAGGCGACCTCGATAAAGCGCTGCAATATGGACGGGAGGCGCTTAAGACAAACACCGAAGTAGGGCATGGATTGGGCGAAGCCCGCGCCTTAAACGACATTGGCAATGTTTACCTGCGGCTTGGCAATACCGTTGAAGCAGAAAAATACTTTCTTGACAGTTACAAAATCCGCGAAGCTGCTAATAACCGGCAAAGTATGAATACCAGCCTGCTGGGGCTTGCACGTCTGTATATAGAGACAAAAGAATATGAAAAAGCGCTTGAATCAGCTGACAAAGCGCTTGAATGTGCCGAAGCGATCGGAGTAAAGCATAAAATTTTTCAGACCCATCAGATGCTTTCTGAAATTTATAAGAAGATGGATGATCCGTGGAAATCGCTTGACCACTTTGAAAAATTCTTTTCTGTAAAATCCGAAGTTCTTGATGAACAGGCAAACAATAAATTAAAAAACCTCGAGACGAAACATGCAACCGAAAAGGCAGAGAAGGAAGCAGAAATACATAAGTTAAGAAATGTAGAGCTAAGAGAAGCATTGGAACAGTTAAAAAAAGCTCAGTCTCAATTAGTGCAAAGCGAAAAGATGGCATCACTCGGACAACTCACGGCCGGAGTTGCACATGAAATAAATAACCCGATCAACTTTGTTTCTTCTAACATTAACCCATTAAAGCGGGACATTGATGAAATCATGACATTGCTTGAAAAATATTCAGAGCTTGATCAGAAAAATTATCCCGGCAAGTTAACCGAGATTATGAAAATTAAGGATCAAATTGATCTGGGCTATACTGTTAAAGAAATAAAATCATTACTCAGTGGTATTGAAGAAGGCTCAAAACGGACGGCAGAAATAGTGAAGGGGCTCAGAAATTTTTCACGTCTTGACGAAGAAGATATGAAAAAGGCGAATATTAATGAGGGCATTTCATCAACTTTAGTGCTGCTGAAAAGTAAATTGAAACATGAAAATATTGAAGTAATCAACTCCTTTGGTGATCTTCCTGAAATAGATTGTTATCCCGGTCAGTTGAACCAGGTTTTTATGAATATATTAAGCAATGCTATTGATTCAATTGTGGAAACTAAAACCGCCCATACGAAAAAGAAAAATATTTTTATTGCCACTTCAAATGAGATGGACAGGATAAAGATTTCGATTCGCGACACCGGTAAAGGAATGAGCGAAGAAGTGAAACAGAAGATATTTGACCCTTTTTTCACCACTAAAGATGTTGGAAAAGGAACGGGGCTGGGGCTTTCAATCAGCTACGGAATTATTGAAAAGCATAAGGGGACAATTAAGGTTCGCAGCGATGAACAAAAGGGAACTGAATTTATTATTACCTTGCCTTTCATGAAAAAAAATAAGTAATTTCAACCCACATTTTTTATACTCATGAGTGATCAAAAATATAAAGTGCTGTATGTAGACGATGAGGAAAACAATCTTATATCTTTTCGTGCGGCCTTTCGGCATAACTACAATATATTTACCGCTTCCAGCGCAGAAACAGGTATTAATATCCTGAGAAAAGAATGTGTTCCGATCATTATAACGGACCAGAGAATGCCTGAGATTACAGGAGTGCAATTCCTTGAAAAAATTATTCCTGAATTTCCGGATTCCATCCGGATGATACTTACCGGCTTCAGCGACATTGAAGTGATCATCCAGGCAATTAATACGGGCCGCGTTTTCCGTTACATCACAAAACCCTGGGATGAGAATGAATTAAAAATGACAATTGATAATGCGATCAGCCTCTTCCAGCTTTACCAGCACAACAAGCAGCTGCTTGCAGATTTGGATCAGCGGTTAAAAGAACGTGAAAAAACGCTGGAGCTTTTTAAAAGATATGTACCCTCATCTGTTATTGAGAAATTGCTGAAGGATGACGATGACAGTACCATTTTTGACGGAGAGTTGAGAGATGTTTCCGTTCTTTTTTGTGATATCCGTGATTTTACAGAGATCAGCTCCGATTTAAATCCAAGAGACGTAGTAAAAATTCTGAATGAATTTTATACCGTAATGTCTCACTCCATCAATCAATATAACGGATTTGTAAATCAATATGTGGGTGACGAAATCTTAGCGGTCTTTGGCGCACCGCTTTCCTATCCTGAAAATCATTCAAATGCTGTATTCTGCGCGCTGGATATGATTAAACGATTGAGTTTAATTAATGATAAATTTTCTTCTTTGATAAACCGGAAAATAGAAGTTGGCATCGGCATCAATGCGGGTGAAGTAATTACCGGAAATATGGGATCGCGGGATAAGATTTCGTACTCCCTTATCGGGGATACAGTGAACACTGCAAAACGGATTGAATCATTGACCAAGGGACATCAAAACGCAATCCTTATCAAAGACTCATTGTACAATAAGGTGGGTCATCTTTTTATTACTAAGTCCTGGGATCCTATTCTTGTTAAAGGCAAAAAAGATCCATTGCAGGTTTATGAGGTTCTGGGAAGAAGATTGCTTTAAATAAATGCAAAACTTTTCAGGTTGACGAACATGTTCAGAGAAACTTTCATTGCACCCGGCTCTTAAATGCCTGTCCATCAAT
>DATEMK010000298.1:0-9602 GCA_035275625.1 Bacteroidia bacterium | reverse complement strand
ACCTTATTTATTTTTTACGCACCGGTATCAACCCGCATACTGGCCAGTATGTTCCGATCTATATGCCCAAGCTCGTGCATATTTCGGATGAAGACATGCGCTCCATTGTGGCTTATCTCCGTTCGGACAAGCCGGAAGTGCAGGCAAGCAAATCAGAATTGCCCGAATCGAAACCATCTTTTCTTACAAAATTTTTATGCTTCGTTGCTTTCAAACCGTTTGAGTATCCGAAAGCGCCCATACCGAATCCGGATACAACCAACCAGCTTGAATGGGGAAAATATCTGACGCTTTACCAATTGGAATGCTATGCCTGCCACTCAAAATCTTTTGAAAAGTTAGACATGCTTAACCCTGAAAAGTCAGAGGGATTTTTGGGAGGAGGCAATCCGATCACTGCTCCTGACGGTTCTAAAATTTCTTCGCTGAACCTGACACCCGATGAAGAAACGGGTATAGGCAAATGGACGGAAGATATGTTTATCAACGCGGTGCGTAACGGAGTATCGCCTACCGGTCCTGCGCTTCGCCAGCCCATGATGCCTTTTGTTTACCTGACCGACAGCGAACTTAAAGCTATGTATGCTTTCCTGAAAACAGTGCCGAAAATATCGAACAGGGTGGACAGGGGAATCTGAAGAACTTGCCGGATAAGAAAAATTAATTACCCGGAGCTGTTTTCTCTTCTTTGCTCAATGAGTTTTTTTTTACTAGGTTGAGAAATTAAATTTATTTTCGTAGTTGATTACTTTTAAATCTTTCAATGAGGATCAGATATTTTTTTGTTTTATTATTAATTGAAGAGCTGACTGTTAATTTAACGGGTAGTGTATATGCGCAGGATTCAATTTCTAAAAATTTTCATATTAAGTTGGGGGTTGAAATTATTCATGGAGGATCTTTTTCGTGGAAATCTAAGGATTATGAGATTTTGCCAATTCAATATGAGCATGGTAACGAGGGCGGTTCTATTGTAGGGCCTTATATTGCGTATGGCATTCGCTCTGACTTTTATTTTAAGAAGCTGATTTTATCTGCAGGAGCATTGATTTCATCAGAGAGATTTCTTGCTTATGTACCTTTTAATCACGGTACCTTTACTGACCGGTTTCCTCATTATGATTTAGATTACCGGGGCAAATATTTGGATATTCCATTGAGTATAGGTTTGGCGGTGAATGAAAATTATGAAATGAACAAAACATATTTATTGATTGGTTCAATCGTAAGCTTTATTTTTTATGAAAGAATTAGGATATATAACAGTTCTGATTTTTACTCAGGCAGCGGATCTCCTCTTGCGAATTACACCAAATATAATTATAACCAGGATGTAGTATCAAAAAAAACCAGGTATAACAGAACTTGTGTTTTATTTACTTTAGGCAGGGAAATTCTATGTAAAAGAAGTTCACCAATCTATTTTAAAATCGCCTTAACATTTATCAGCGCCCCGCTTGATATTCAAAGAAACACGAGTGAAATTTTTAAAAATTCCCGTGCAGGCATCGACTTGGGTTTCAGTTATAAAATTAAATAGTGAATCCCCGATTCCCGGGGTGGTGAAACATCTTATCTGAACCCGATCTCTCTTCCTTTTCCAAGCTGGGTTTTCAAAGCAGCCATTTTGATGGCTGTGATAGCGGCTTCAACTCCTTTGTTGCCATGTTTTCCACCGGCACGGTCAATAGCCTGCTGCTGATTATCCGTGGTAAGAACGCCAAAAATAAAAGGAATGCTGAAACGAACGGCAAGCAGGGTCAATCCCTGAGAAACAGCATTGCAGATAAATTCAAAATGGCGTGTTTCGCCCTGTATAACGCAGCCCAGGCATATCACCGCATGGAGCTTTTCGTGCTCCACGAGAAATTTGGCGCCTGCGGTGAGTTCAAAGCTTCCGGGAACATTCAGGCGGATGATGTTTTCTTTTTGCGCGCCACAGTCTGTTAAAGCAGAAAAGGCTCCGTTGTAAAGAGCCTCTGTAATTTCTGAATTCCATTCAGCTACCACGATGCCGAAACGAAAAGCGCCTGCATCAGGAACTGTTGATTTGTCAAACTGAGAAAGGTTTTTGTCTGTTGATGACATGGAGGAAAAGTTTATGATTCACTTTCGTTTACCCCTGATCCGCCTGAGGCGGAGAACCTGCTAAATAATATTGGGGGTATATTTTATTGAGTCGCCAGAATTTATTTTTCAACATAGAATTTTAACAAAAATTACCGCGATAGTTCTCCGCCTCAGGCGGATCAGGGGTAAACGCAGGAATTTATTATTTGTTCACCATTGCCTGTGCGCGTGCAATGTACCTGTCAACTTCACGGGCTTCATTGCTGGCAGGGTAGTCTTTTTTGATTCGTTCGTAAAGATCCTGTGCCGATTTGTAATCGCCATTCAGCTCATGCACCATTGCTGCTTTCATGATATAAAGGCATGCAGTAAACTGGTTTTTATCCCAGTCAATGGCTTTTTTGTAATATTTAAGAGCCTCGTCTTTTTTTCCCAGCTCAAGATATGCGTCACCGATTCCGCCCAGGGCAATGGCACCGGTAACATCGTCTTCAGCATCATACTTGTCAAGATAATCAATCGCATTCTGGTAATCACCCGTTTTCAGATAGCAAATGCCGGCATAATAGTGTGCAAGATTGGCAGACTGCGAGGAGCCGTAGTTTTCAATGATCTGGATAAAGCCCATCTTATTTCCATCCCCGTTTAAAGCCAGCTTCATTGAATCCATTCCGAAATATTGTTCTGCAAAGAACATATCCTTTTCAGCGTCTTTTTCCTGCGGAGCCACAATCATGTTGGTGTAAATAAAATACCCCGCCACAACAACTAAAACAGCGCCTCCGATAATACTCAGGCTTTTTTTGTTTTCCTGGATATAGCTTTCGGCTTTGTCAATCGTTTCGTTAATATCAAGGTCTTTTTCTTCTTTAACTTTCGCCATCTTTTTGATTTAGGATTTTAAAATGAGGTGCAAAAATAGGTTTTTTCCTGACGTGCGCAAATAGGGATGGAAGAAGTTGTTAAGAGTACCATTGACCATTGACAACAGACCATTGGCCGGGGTACATCATCAACACTTGTTAATAACTTACAATCTGCTTCACCTGCTCAATTGGTATATTTGCAGGAATTAATTTTTCAATTACTAACAACGTGACACTTATAAAATCAATTTCAGGAATCCGCGGAACCATTGGAGGGAAGGCGGGTGATGCTTTAACGCCTTTTGACATAGTAAAATTTTCTGCCGCTTACGGAACATGGATTAATGAGCGGAATAAAAAGACAAAATGCAAGGTGGTGCTGGGCAGAGATGCACGCATATCAGGACAAATGATGCAGCAAATTGTTTCCGGAACGCTGATGGGACTGGGCATTGATGTGATTGACATCGGGCTTACCACAACTCCCACAGCAGAAATGGCGGTTGTACATCACAAAGCCCAGGGAGGAATCATTCTTACTGCCAGCCATAATCCCAAGCAATGGAATGCGCTCAAACTGCTGAATGAAAAAGGCGAATTTCTTTCCGCGGCTGACGGAGAAGAAGTATTGCACTGGAGCGAAAGTCCGAAGATTGAATTTAAAGAAGTGAGCAAAATAGGAAAATTCAGTACCGATTCAACCGCTATTGAAAACCATATTAAGGCAATTTTAAATTTGCCGCTGGTGGATGTACAGGCGATTAAAAGTAAAAATTTTAAAGTGGTGATTGACTGCGTTAATTCAACAGGCGGAATCGCTGTCCCTGCTTTGCTCAGAGTGTTAGGCGTAGATAATATTGTGGAAATGTATTGTGAGCCTAACGGAGAATTTCCTCATAATCCTGAACCGCTTCCGGAAAATTTAACGGAAATTTCAAAAGAAGTGATAAAGAAAAAAGCGCACCTTGGAATTGCAGTGGACCCTGATGTTGACCGGCTTGCGCTGGTTTGCGAGGACGGTGAAATGTTTGGCGAAGAATATACACTGGTGGCGGTGGCGGATTATATCTTAAAAAATAAAGCGGGAAATACCGTCTCCAATCTTTCTTCTACACGCGCACTGCGCGATGTAACGGAGAAGGCAGGAGGAAAATATTTTGCAGCAGCAGTAGGAGAAGTGAACGTGGTGGAAATGATGAAAGAGCAAAATGCCGTAATAGGAGGAGAGGGAAACGGTGGTGTTATTTATCCTGAATTGCATTATGGCCGTGATGCATTGGCCGGCATTGCATTGTTCCTTTCCCACCTTGCAAAATTCGGAAAGAGCTGTTCGATGCTTCGCGCAAAATACCCCGATTATTTTATTTCTAAAAATAAAATCGAGCTGACCAAAGAAATCAATGTGGATGAAATCCTCAATGGCATTAAATCAAAATATAAAAAACATCCGGTCAATACTATTGATGGTGTAAAAATTGAATTTGAAAAGGAATGGGTGCACCTGAGAAAATCAAATACTGAACCCATCATCCGCATTTATGCAGAAAGCGAGAGCGAAACTACTGCTGAAAATCTTGCGGAGAAAATTATCCTTGATATTAAGGAACTCATGAATGGGATGCATGTGAAAGTATGAGGGTTTGTTGCAATCAGAGCTAATGGGCACACAGTGGTTAGTGCCCAGTTCTACTTAAGCATCCAGGAGCTCATACTTTTCATATCCTTCCATCACTTTTTTTGCAGAGTTTTCCCAGCTGATATTGGTCAGATCTTTATTGGCGTCCTCCACAACTTTTTCGCGAAGCACCTGGTCATTTAACAATGCGCTGATAGAATCAGCAGCATGGTCAATTTTCCAATAATCAAATTTTATGGAGCCTTGCAGCACTTCTGCAACACCTGATTGCTTGGAAATAACCACCGGGATGCCGAACTGCGCTGCTTCAACGGCAGATAATCCGAAAGGCTCGGAGACAGAAGGCATACAGTAAACATCCGCTATGCTGAGCAGGTAATGCACTTTGTCCATGTTGAGAAAACCGGTAACATGAAAACGGTTTCCCATTTCTTTGAGTGCGCTTTTGTCAACAATGTTGTTAAAGCTGTCCCCTTGTCCGGCCATAATGAAACGAACATCAGGAATTTTTTCTAAAACACGTGCAGCAATCTGGAGAAAAAAATCAGGACCTTTTTGACGGGTCAGTCTTCCGACAAACAAAACTACTTTTTCATCAAAGGGTTTCTCGCTTTTATAAGGCTTAACAGGGCGAATACCGTTATGAACGGGAAAAATTTTCTTTTTGTCAATGTGATAATGTCTGGAAATAATTTCACCGGTAAAATTACTTACCGGCATCAGTACATCGGCATACTCCATTCCGCGTTTTTCCATCTGGTAAACCCATCCTTTGCTGTCCTTGCCGCCCCGGTCCACTTCCAGTGAATGTATATGCATCACCAGCGGCTTGCCTGTTTGTGTTTTTATTTCCATGCCGGCAATCATGGTCATCCAGTCATGCGCATGGATAACATCAAAATCGAGTGTGGAAGCGATTCTCGCTGCAAGCTTGCCAAAAGTCCTTACTTTATCAATCACGTCTCCGCCATACAAATCATCAATATGAAAAACATTAAACGTTTCGCCATCAATGTCCACTTTATTGATGTATTTGCTTTTTATGTAACCTCCGGAATTGTCATTTAATCCCGCATTGTAATAGGGATTTAAATCCGAATTTATAAAATGAACATTTTCAAGGTTGCTGTATTCTTTTACGTGATTGATATTTTTTAAAGTATGCGCATCAAAATTATTTAAGCCGATAAGATGCAGATTTTCTACCTTAAATTCAGGATTGGATTTGGGAAGGATCATCGTCACCTTTGCATATTCAGACATGGCAATGCACAGATCATGACATGCCACCCCCAGCCCGCCATTGATTACCGGGGGAAACTCCCAACCCAGCATAAGCACTTTTGGCTTTTCTTCCCGCATTATTTATTTGTTAATATTTTCAAAAATAAGGTTTGCAAAAGTAAAGCTAATTGATGCATCTTTGCTGCGCGAATAATGAA
Source organism: Bacteroidia bacterium (assembly GCA_035275625.1). Taxonomy (GTDB): domain Bacteria; phylum Bacteroidota; class Bacteroidia; order AKYH767-A; family OLB10; genus DATEMK01. The sequence continues at coordinate 3,588 of DATEMK010000298.1, read as the reverse complement.
TTTTTACGAATTGCTTAACACAGGCTTAATCTGGAAAAAATTATAAACTTAATTTCGATTTGTTCGTAAATCCGTGCATTCAGGAACATTTGTTATTCGTAAATTCGTAAATATTCGCTATTTGTACCATGGAGATTGCAGAAACCATTAAACCATCCAAAGATTATCCGAAACCGGTTCATAAGCATTCGCGGCAGGAAAATAAATTTTTTTTTGAAAGCGCCAATGCCAAGCTCGAGGTTACGGTGCATACCGACCGCATTATCCGGTTCAGGTTTACCCCGGAAATTTTTTCAAAAGATTTTTCTTATGCCCTCAACCCCGATTTTAAGGATCACGTTGATGAGTTAAATTTTCATGACAATGAAATCAATTATGAAATCAGGACGTCTGAAGTATTTGTCAAAATTCTTAAAGAAAACCTGCAGATCAGGATTGAAGACTTACAGGGTAACGTTATCAATGAAGACAAAGGCGGTTATCATTTTGAGGAAAACAAAGCGTTTGGAGGGTATTATGTTTACTGTAGCAAAAAAATTCAGCCGTATGAATGTTTTTACGGATTAGGCGACAAGCCCTGTGATCTCAACCTTCGCGGAAAAAGATTTTTAAACTGGGGAACCGATACGTATGGATTTGCCAAAGAACAGGATCCTCTTTACAGGAACATTCCTTTTTATTACGGCTTGCACAGCGGGCGGGCGTATGGAATTTTTTTCGACAACTCATTTGAAACATTTTTTGATTTCGGAAAAGAAAATCCTGATGTTTCCAGCTTTTGGTCGCAGGGCGGAGAAATAAATTATTATTTTATCTACGGGCCTGAATTGATTTCAGTGGCTGAACAGTATGTACAATTAACAGGAACTCCTGAGCTTCCGCCCATGTGGGCGCTCGGTTATCACCAGAGCAAATGGAGCTATTATCCCGAAGCAAAAGTGTGGGAGCTTGCGCATACGTTCCGTTCAAAAAATATTCCGTGCGATGTGATCCATCTCGACATTGATTACATGAACGGTTTTCGCTGCTTCACCTGGGACCATGAACGCTTTCCCGACCCGGCTCACATGATTCATGAATTGCGGAAATTCGGTTTTAAAGTGATTTTAATTCTTGATCCCGGAATTAAAATTGATCCTGAATATTTCATCTATAAAGAAGCGCTGGAAAAAGGTTTTTTTTGCAAACGGCCCGATGGTGACCTGATGAAAGGAAAAGTGTGGCCCGGTGACTGCAACTTTCCTGACTTTACCAACCCCGAGGTAAGAGCCTGGTGGTCAGGTTTATTCGAAGCATTAATTAAAGAACAAGGTGTGAAAGGAATCTGGAATGATATGAACGAACCGGCTGTTTTTGAAATGGGTACTTTTCCTGAAGATGTGCGCCACAATTATGACGGGCAGGATGTAAGCCATCGCAAGGCGCACAATGTTTACGGTATGCAAATGGCCCGTGCATCTTATGAAGGAACAAAGCGGTTTGCATTTCCCGACCGTCCTTTTGTTTTGACCCGCTCGGGCTATTCAGGGGTGCAGCGGTATGCAGCTATCTGGACGGGTGACAACCGTGCAACGTGGGAACATTTGTGGATTGCAAACATGCAATGCCAGCGGCTGAGCGTTTCAGGAATTTCTTTTTGCGGTTCCGACATTGGGGGATTTATCGGTGAACCGGATGGCGAACTGTTTGTGCGTTTTATCCAGATGGCGGTATTTCACCCGTTTTTTCGCGGGCATTCATCCTCTGACCAGGGCGACAAAGAACCGTGGGCCTTCGGTGCCGTTTATGAACCGCTGATCAAAAAAGCCATTGAGCTGCGCTACCAGCTGCTGCCTTATATATATACCACCTTCAGGCAATATGTTACCAAAGGAACCCCGATGCTTCGCCCGCTCGCTTTTATTGACCAGGGCGATTCGCATACACACATGCGGATGGAAGAATTTGGTTTTGGCGATAAGCTGCTCGTTTGCCCCATTTCGCAGCAGGGAGCAACATGGCGAAGAATGTATTTGCCGAATGGACATTGGGTAAATTTCTGGACTGATAAATTGCATAAAGGCGGTCACGAAATCAGGGTGGACGCTGCGCTGGATGTTTTCCCGCTGTTTGTCAAAAGCGGTTCGGTGATCCCGATGCAGCCTGTGATGCAGTTTAACGGTGAAAAGAAATTTGAACAGCTTACACTGCACGCTTATTTTTCCATGAGACGCAATCATACCTTGCTATATGAAGATGCCGGTGACGGGTATGATTACAAAGAAGGAAAATGTTCGGTAAAAAAATTCTCCGTTTTTGGAAACCGCAGGCAAATGCGAATCCTGCAAAAGACAGAAGGAAATTTTGATCCGGAGTACAAAGAATACATGATGGAAATACATTGCCTCCCGTTTCGCCCGAAAGGTTTTAAAATTGACGGTGTTGATTACAAACTGCCGGAACGTTATAAATACCGTAAACTTTCTTTTATTGCTCCTAAGTTTTTTAAGAAGATAGAGGTTTATTAAGTTTTGGGTTTATTTTTTTCTTAGCTCAAAAAGAAAATTTAAAAATCATCCCATGTGTACCCAGGGCAATTCCAGTACTCTTATCCAATAGTAAAAAACACTTAATAGTGGTGCGATTGAATGATTCCCCTTCGTTCCATGAATTTCCATCATCGTTGCTGATGGAAATAATTCCGTCATTGCCTGAAGCCACTATGGTTCCGCCAGGTGCCACACGGATGCAGTTAAAATGACTGCGGCTGCTGAATCCATTGTTGCTTTTATTCACCGGCTGCCAGTCTGAACCAGCGGAGGGTGATTTATAAACTCCACCGTTATAACCTGATGTCCATAGTTCACCGGAAGAGTTTTCAAGCGAAGTATAAAACTCGTTTGGAGAATCCATCACGTTCCAGTTGATGCCGCTGTCAGTTGTTTTAAGCATTATTCCAAAACCGCATGCAAATCCTGCCTGGTCATTTAAAAACAGGATTCCCCTCAGCTCATTATTAAATGTCAATAACGTCCAGTTCAAACCCTGGTCGGTGGTTTTGAAAATGATGCCGGCTTCAAATTTTCCGCCACCGCAAATAAATCCGAGCGAATCGTTTACAAAAAATATTTTTCTTAAAGGTACACGAAAGTTGGGAGGGAACCCCGTTAACGGAAACGGTAAATAAAGTTTTTCCCAGTTATTTCCTCCGTCAACAGTTTTAAAAACATCAGCCATTCCGCCTGCAGCAAAGCCAAGATGGTCATTGATAAAATAAATATCATAAATCACCTGGTCAAAAGAATTATTTAATATGCTCCATGAATTTCCACTGTCTGCTGACCGGAGAAGAATACCTGAACCATCTTTCCCTCCGCATGCCAATAGAGTATCATCATTTAATTGTCTCACCGAATAAAGATTTAACTCAGTTCCTGAAGAAACAGCAGAGAAAACGACAGGCGATTTTTCCTTTTTACAGGAGGATGTTATGATGGCAAAAAGAAAAAGGCAAATTAATTGATACGGTATTTTTTTTTTCTGCATCCCGTCAGAAAGTGAAAAGAAAAATCAGGAACAATCCCAGCCAGAGGAAGTCCACGAAGTGCC
>DATEMK010000297.1:0-2670 GCA_035275625.1 Bacteroidia bacterium | reverse complement strand
TACAAAGACCGACAAAGCCCCGATAAGGGAACGCACATCAATGATGACCAAATTACAGATTTAGTAAAAATAGTATCACCTTATACAGAGTGGATAAGAACCTACGGATGCACAAATGGTTTGGAAAATATTGGAAAGATTGCACATAAAGCAGGATTAAAAATAGCTGCCGGGGCATGGCTTAGTGGTGATACTAACGCCAACGAGGTGCAGATAGCCAACCTTATTTCTGCTTCCAAAGCGGGGGAAGTTGATGTTGCAATTGTTGGAAGCGAAGTGCTTCACAGAGGTGATCTTAACGCGACCCAATTGATAAACTATATAGATAGAGTAAAAGCTGCAGTGCCAGGCATCCCTGTTACAACTGCGGATGTAGACAAATCTTTATTAGACGATCCTGATGTAATGAAGGCAACAGATGTATTGTTCGTTCATATTTATCCTTACTGGGCAGGAATAAAAATAGATTCTGCAATAGGATATTTAAATGCTGCTTACGATACCATGGTTGCACACTCGGATGGAAAAGAAGTAATAATTGCTGAAACCGGTTGGCCTTCCGAGGGAGGCAAAAGAGGCATGGCAGTTCCATCTGAAGATAATGCCGCAACTTACTTTTTAAATTTTACTTCATGGGCAAAAACACGACAGGTGAAATATTTCTATTTTGAAGCATTTGATGAGGCGTGGAAAAGTGCACATGAAGGTGCAGTAGGGGCGCATTGGGGGATCTGGAACAGCAATGGCAAAAGTCTAAAACCAGGTATTCAGACAGTTTTTTTGAGAGAAGGTAAATAATAATTATTGAAAAATACAAAAACTAATTCTGCAGTTTCCTCTGCGCGGATCTGCACACGGCAAAAAAACAAATATATTAAATCACTTATAAAACAATCTAATTTAACCAATATGAAAAATAAATTTATAAAATTACTATTACTTCTGTTTACCTTAACAGGCAGTGCATTTGCGCAGGATAAACAAACCATTGCCATTGCCCCGTTTTCCTATGTTAAAAACAGCATTACCGATGGCGACTTAAAAAGAGTGGAAGCGAGGGTTGAAAAAGTCATTAATGAAATGAAACGTTTTGATGTGGTAAACCGTCAGGATATGATTGCACTTGATAGTGAAAGGGTAGCAATGAAAGGCGAAGATTTTATTGACGGAAGGTATATTGAACAGGGGAAAAAGCTGGGTGCTCAACTGATGGTTTTTGGCAGAATTAATTCTACTTCCGATAAACCCCAGGGAAAAGACAATGCCAACAATTACATTGCAACAATTAATTTAACTATTAAAATTGTTGACGTTACCACTACAGCCGAAATTGGAAATACCTCGGTTGAAGCAAGCAGCGGTAAAAACGCATCAAAGGCAACGGGTGCAACGAAAGCAGGAGCCAGGATATTCGATCGGGTGACCGGATCTAATACAGGAGATGCGGCAAACTCAACAGCTGATATTATGGCAAGGAATTCTGACCAGGCAATGTCCAAAGCCATCGAGAATATTGAAGATGAGCTGAGACCATTCTTAATTGAAACATTTCCCGCCATGTTTCCTATTGCACAGGTGTTGGACAAAAAAGATAACAAAGTGAAAACAGTACTTATTGCCGGTGGCAAAAACGCAGGTATAAAAAATAAAGATAAAATGAAAGTGGTTGAATTGGTTGATATGGATGTAGAAGGTAAAAAATTTATCCGGAAAGCAACTGTTGCCGAACTGCAGGTTACAAAAGTTGAAGATGAAAATTTTTCGCAATGCAATGTACTGAGTGGCGGCACTGATTTATTTTCAAGAATGGAATCAAAGGCTAAATTAAAAGCTATCACATCTGCCAGTGAAGCTAAATAATAAAGTATAATTATGTCGTCAGTCAGTAAAAGATTAAATCTTCTCCTTCTCTGTATTATTTTTTACAGTGCCAACGTTCACGCGCAGGTTTTAACAGATACCAGCTCACTGTTATCAGAAGAGTATAACCCGCGCATTATTGTGATTCCTTTTACCAAAAAGCAGTTTGATAAAAAGGAAGACATACGCGTGGTATGGAACAAAGATTTTTATAAACGCATTGCGGTAACTAAATTTAAAGAAGCCTTTGATAAAAGAGACGTAAGCACCATTGATTTTGATGCAGGCATTATCATAGCAGAAGACATTAATAACCGCAACGAATACAAGCGCGAAGACTTTGAGCAGTTTTTTATTGAAAACTCAGGTGCCGATGTATATGTGGTGGTTGATGTTGACACACAGCGAAGAATAACTGCCGAAAGCGGTCAGGTCGGGTTAAAAGTCAGGCTTATTGTAACCGCCTACGAGGTTGCCACAGGAATTTCACTTTCAAACAAAGTATGCGAAAGCCCGGAGTTCTATACAGATGATGTCGGCAAACTCGTTTCTAAAGCGGTTGAAAGCTGTGCTGGTGAATTTATTGCAACCATTGAGCGCAAATGGAAAATTGATATTCTGAAATATGGACGACCCGTCATGATTGATATTGGCTTCAGGAAAGGTTCTGGAAACAGCATGACCACTACATCCAATGGTATATATTACGATGCTGCAATAGAAAAGCTGATAAAAGAAAATGCAAAAAACGGGAAATACTCAATACAATCGTCCGCTGAAAAAAAATTGTTCTTTAACAACGTGCGCATA
>DATEMK010000296.1:0-6055 GCA_035275625.1 Bacteroidia bacterium | reverse complement strand
ACGGTCGTCCGAGATGGCTCATGAGCACAACGCTTCCGCCATCTTTAAGAATTTTATTTATCGTTGGAACTGCGGCACGAATGCGCGAATCATCTGTTACTTCAAAAGTTTCTTTGCTTAATGGAACATTAAAATCAACCCGTATCAATGCCCGTTTGCCGGAAAAATTAAAATCGTCTACTGTTTTCATCTGGATATATTGTTAAATTGCTTTATTGTTATATTGTTGAAAAAGATTGCAAATATAAATGCGTTAAACCAAACAGCAATAAAGCAATTCAACAATATAGCAATATAACAATAAAGCAATATTTTTACACCATGCAATTTTCAGAAGTCATCAACCAGGAAGCAATCAGGAAGCGATTGATTAATTCTGTTCATGAAAGCCGCATTCCTCATGCGCAGCTGTTTTTTGGCCCTGAAGGAAGCGGCAATCTTGCTCTTGCAATTGCTTATGCACAATTTCTTTCCTGTGAAAACAGGTTGGAAGAAGACAGTTGCGGCAATTGTCCTTCCTGCAAAAAATATAAAAAGCTTATCCATCCCGATCTGCATTTCTCTTATCCCACGGCCCCGATAAAAGATAAAAAAGCAAAAAGCGCTGAGTTTGCCAATGAATGGCGCGAAGCGGTTCTTGAAAATCCTTATCTCGGTTTGCAGGACTGGTATGAATTCATCGGTATTGAAAACAAGCAGGGATTTATTTCTGTTGAAGAAAGCGCTGAAATAGTCCGCAAGCTCACGCTGAAAACTTTTGAATCAAAATACAAAGTGATGATTATCTGGATGCCCGAAATCATGCGTACCGATGCATCCAATAAATTGCTGAAAATAATTGAAGAACCGCCTGACAATACAGTTTTTATACTGGTTACTGAAAACATAGAGCAGATTATAGGCACCATATTATCACGGACCCAGCTTATTAAAATAAACCGCCTGGCTGACAAAGAATTGAATAATGCGCTCAAGGAAAAATTCAATCTCGGGTATCATGAAGCGCAACGCATCGTGCATCTCGCTGATGGAAATTACAACTTTGCCCAATCAATGGCTAAGCAGGAATCTGTCAGCATGGAGATAGAAAAAGAATTCATTGACTGGATGAGGATGTGTTTATTTCTCAGCAGGCCTGATAAGATGCGGGAAACTTATAAGAACTTAAATGCGTGGATAGATGTGATGGCAAAAGCAGGCCGCGAAAGGCAGAAAAATTTTATCAGCTATGGGTTAGAGATTGCGCATGAATGCTTGATAACAAATTATGCCGATGCTTCCATGGCAAGAATGACAGATGAAATTATTCCTACTTTCAGCAAGTTCGTTAAATTTATTAATCAAAACAATGCAGAACTTTTTGCAGGTGAGTTAAACAAAGCGCATTTGCATATCGGCAGAAATGCCAACCCTCGTATTTTATTCTTAGATTTGTCATTTAAAATGAACAGGATTTTGCAGTTGAAAGATTAATTTTGCATTCTTTCTTAAGTAAAACAATTTATATTTTTATAAGAGATTTAAGATGAACAAAGTTTTGCGGTAAAAAATTATTCTTGGATAATTATAAACCGTAAAATCGTAAATCGTAAATCGTAAATCGTAATTCAAAAATGGGGTGCGGATCATGCGGAACAACAACGGGCGGAGTTTCGGCCGGATGCGGAAATAACGGGACCTGCGGAACAAGCGGCTGCAACAAGCTAAATGTTTACAATTGGCTCAGCGATATGGAGCTGCCGGATGGACAGCATCAATATCCGATTGTGGAAGTAAGGTTTAAAGGAAGCCATAAAGATTTTTTCAGGAAGCAGGAAAATATGGATTTAAAAACAGGCGATGTGGTAGCGGTTGAAGGCTCTCCCGGTCATGATATAGGAACAGTTTCATTAGCCGGTGAATTGGTGCGTTTGCAATTGAAGAAAAAAAGAGTGGCCGAAGATTCTTCTGAAATAAAAACACTTTACCGGATTGCCCGTCCGCCTGATATTGAAAAATGGGAATCGGTAAAAGCCCTTGAAAACAGTACCATGTTTCGTGCGCGAACCATTGCCAATTCATTCGGATTAAAAATGAAGCTGAGTGATGTGGAATACCAGGGTGACGGGAAAAAAGCAACTTTCTATTATACCGCGGAAGACCGTGTTGATTTTCGTGAGCTGATAAAAAAATTAGCGGAAGAATTCCGCATACGCGTTGAAATGAAACAAGTGGGAATGCGGCAGGAAGCAAGCCGCCTGGGCGGAATAGGTTCATGCGGAAGGGAGCTGTGCTGTTCTACCTGGCTGACAAGTTTCAAAGCCGTTTCAACAAGCGCTGCACGATATCAGAATCTTTCACTTAACCCGGCAAAGCTGGCGGGTCAGTGCGGAAAACTTAAATGCTGTTTGAATTATGAGCTGGATAGTTACCTGGATGCAATAAAGGATATCCCGGATTCGAACATCCGGCTTCAAACAATGAAAGGAACCGCTGTTCATCAGAAGACGGATATTTTCAAACGGCTTTTATGGTATTCCCTCATCACCACTGAAAAAAAGGATGAAGACAATATGCATTCTGATAAATGGATTGTTATTTCGGTTGATCATGCCAAAGAAATCATTGAAATGAACCGCAATAATCAAAAGCCGGAAGACCTTGCAGATCCTGATACAGAGGAAATCATTGCCGGGCCGGATTATACAGATATGGTTGGCCAGGACAGCCTTACCCGGATGGATCACCGGAAGAAAAAGAAGAAAAAGAAAAAGCGGAATAAGAATCGCTCCAATAATCCACAGCAGCAGAACCAAAACAAAAATGTTCCGCGTTAAAACAGTTGCCGTTTTTTTAACAGGTGTTGCAATTCTTTTTTTTCTCGAATCCTGCGATCCCAAACGCGTCTATGAGAAGAATGAAAAGATTGCTAATAATAACTGGGATCAGAATGTGCCGCTTGTTTTTCTGGTGAATATAACCGATACTTTATATCCTCACAATGTTTACATCAATATTCGCAATGCCGGGTTTTATGGCTTCAGCAATTTGTTTTTGTTTATTAACACCCGGTTTCCACAGGGACAGCTTGAACGCGACACACTTGAATGTATGCTTGCTTCCCCTGATGGAAGATGGCTCGGTGAAGGACTCGGTGACATCTGGGATAACCGTATTTTGTTCAAAAAAGATGTGCGCTTTCCGCAAGCCGGTGAATACCGTTTTGAATTTATCCAGGCCATGCGCATCAATCCTCTGACAGGGATTATGGATGCAGGGATGAGGATTGAAAAAGCCGGAAAATAAGTTTTTTATTTTAATTTCAATGTCTGTTTTTTTCAAACCACTTATGCAGGACAATCAGTAACCATAAGCGATTATAAACATAATCCACATCTGAAAAAAACATTTTTTTTAATTTATCCACCTCATCATAGGAAACGATTCCATATTTATTTATCATGGATTCAGAAAGAAATTCATCAATAAGATATTTGAGTTCTTTGCGTAACCAGATGTTTAAAGGAATGGCAAAGCCTTGCTTAGGGCGGTCAAATAAATGCCGCGGTATGTATTGGTAAAGTATCTGCTTTAAAATATATTTTGAAATTCCATTTTTAAATTTAAGATGCGGAGAAAGATTTAATGCAAATTCCACCACGCGATGATCCAGGTAAGGGACTCTTGTTTCCAGCCCGTAATGCATGCTTGCACGGTCCACTTTTGTAAGCAGATCGTCCTGCAGGTAGTACTGAAGATCAAAAAGAGCCTGCGATTCCATTGCGTCAAGATTGCGTTCTCTTACATTTATTTTTCCGCTGTCAAGCGAATCATCAAAAACGCGAAGCAGGTTGGGCGCTGTGGTGGTTTCTTCAATATAAGAGGAGCCTGCATAGCCGTTCATTAATAAGCCGTAAAGCTCATGCTCTGAAAAAAGGTATTGTTCCTGTGAAAAAATATGGCTTCGCAGGTTTTTTTTATCTGAATAATCAAGCAGCTTGCCCACTCTTTTATAACGGGTAGGCATATATGAAAATACAGAAGCCAGCGGCTTATGAAAAGCTTTCATCACCGGGTTATTCAATCTTCTCGCCCAGCGATAAGAGCCATATCCGAAAAATAATTCATCACCGCCTTCTCCGGAAAGAGTTACTGTTACATATTGCTTGGCAAGCTTTGACACCAGCAAGGTAGGGATGGCGGAAGAATCGGCAAAGGGCTCATCATAACAATCGAACATATCCTCAATGAGATTAAGCGCGTCTTTATAAGAAACAATAAACTCATGATGATCTGTTCCGAGATATTTTGCAATGGCTTTTGCATATTCTGATTCATTATGGCTATTTTCTTCAAACCCGATGGAAAAAGTATTCACTTTAACGCTTGACAGCATAACAGCCTGGGCTGTTACAAGGCTTGAATCAATTCCTCCGCTCAGGAACACGCCAAAAGGCACATCACTCTTAAGCTGGTATTGAACGGAACTGATCATCAGGTCAGAAAGCTTCACCATCGCCTGTTCCCTGTTGGTAACAATATTGTTGCTGATTTTATTTCTTACATCCCAATATTTATGAAGATCTATTCCATCCGCTGAAATTTTCATCCAGCTTCCGCTGTTCATTTTGTAAATATTATTATAAATAGTATAGGGCGTGGGGATGTAGCCGTAATGGAGAAAATCACCCACCGCTTTTTCATTCACCACCTTTGGAATAGCATGAACCTTTTGCAATGCTTTGAGCTCCGATGCAAATGCGAAATTTTTTCCGTCCCAATAATAAAATAAGGGTTTGATTCCTACCCTGTCTCTGAAAAGATACAGCTCCTGCAATGTTTTATCATAAATAGCCAATGCAAACATCCCGTTAAGCTGGGTCACAAAATCAACTCCGTATTTAACAAAAGCTTCGAGAATCACCTCTGTATCGCTCGATGTTCTGAGCTGGGCGCTTTCATTTTGTAAACTTCCTGTTTTTAGTTTCGCACCAATTTCGGTGAAGTTATAAATCTCTCCGTTATAAATGATTACAAAACGGTCATTGTGAGAAGTCATCGGCTGGTTGGCACGCTCGGAGAGATCAATGATGCTGAGCCTGCGGTGTCCTAAACTTGTAACATCATCTGAAAAATAACCCACTGCATTGGGTCCCCGGTGGCTCAAGGCCCGGGTCATGGTTCTGAGGTCTTCCTCGCTGAAAATTTTTTCACGGGAATAGAATCCTGCAATTCCACACATATGATCTTAAGTAAGACTTTAGGTTTAGTCAGTACAAAGTTAATTAAATAATAATGCGTTCTTATGGAAATGCATTTTTATTGTCTTAAATAATATAATTGTATGATTTTAAACAGGCTTTATCCGGGAAGATGACCAATCAATAATACCATCCTTCAAAAAGTTCTATTTTTGACCGTTGAGTTTTCGGTAAAAAAGTTAATTGTTATTTGAACTGACCGCTGAGCACTGAGCACTGAGCACTGAGCACTGACTACTGACTACTGAACCATGGAATACGAAATAAAGCCTGAAAAAAAAATCAGTTTCGGTTTAGCCGAATTATGGCAATACCGTGAATTGTTTTATTTTTTTACCTGGCGCGATATAAAGGTCAAATACAAGCAAACCGTTTTAGGATTCGCATGGGCAGTACTGCAGCCGTTATTAATGATGTTTGTCTTCTCCTACTTTTTCGGAAAAACATTGAAGGTACCGTCTGACAATATTCCTTATCCTATTTTTGTTTTTTCAGGCTTGCTGCTCTGGAATATTTTTGCAGCCGGTTTATCCAATGCCGGAAACAGTATGGTTTCAAACGCCAACATTATCAAAAAAATTTATTTTCCCCGCCTTATAATTCCTTTGTCTTCCATCCTGGTAGCGTTATTCGATTTCCTGATGGCATTAATTATTTATGCCGGTATCCTTTCCTACTATCGCTTCACGTTCGACATAGCAAAGTTTTTAATTTATTTTCCTTTAAGCCTGCTCATCACTCTCATCGCCACTTTTGGCGCGGGATCATTGCTTGCAGCGCTCAATGTTAAATACCGCGATGTCCGCTATATTATA
>DATEMK010000295.1:0-3643 GCA_035275625.1 Bacteroidia bacterium | reverse complement strand
TGCCCGTTCAAATAAAAAAGACCGTTCCCGAAGCATGGATGCAATGAAGAAAAGCATGGATGAGCATATTTCAGTTTTCCTGTTTCCTGAAGGCACGCGCAATAAAACGAAAGAACCGCTGATTGATTTTCATGACGGGGCTTTTCGTCTTGCAATTAAAACTCAAAAACCTCTTGCCGTTTTGACTGTTACAGATACTGAAAAAGTATTGCCGGCTACGGGATTGCAGGTGATTTTTCCCGGGATTATGCACGCTGAATGGAGCAAGCCGATTGAAACAAATGGGATGACTGATGATGACCTGCCGCATTTGAAAGAGCGGGTGCGAAGTATAATGTTAGAAATTCTTGGCAGAAATTCCTGATTGATAATTTTTTCATTTCACCTCTGTTGTTTTCGTGTTCAGGTTTTCAATAGCGGGCTCATTTTCCTGTTGCTTTACAGGCTTAGCTTTTTTACTGAAAACAAAATTTATCCCCGCTCTGAAATTTGTATTTTTTGATCTTGCAGGATAAAAAACTCCATAAACATTATCACTTGCAAAATAAATTTGCTCACTTCCTAATTTAAGCGCGAGGCCTAAACCGAAATTGGCAGCGCTTTGATTTATTACAGACCAGCTTCCGGCAACATTCAGCCATTTGCCAACTGATTTATTATAAGAAAGGGTATAATCTCCATGCATTTTTTTATCAAACTTTTCACCGTGCATTAATATTCCGAATGAATTTTTTTGATTGATCATATAATTGCTTCCTATATAAAATTGCGTGGGAAGTTTTGTTTGATATGAATCATGAGAAGGATTTACCTGGAATGTGGTGGTTAAGGTATCAGCTAAATTTTGCCAAACATCGTTCGCGCTTGTACCGGAAACAAATTGATCCAGGTCAATGCCATAATAGGTGAATTCCCCGTTCTCTGTGTTGCTTTTATAGTTTACCACATGCGAATTCCATTTTATTTTTCCTAAGTCAAGCACACTTGCTGATAAAAAAATCTTTTCACTGAACTTATAACCTGCTCCCAGGTCAAGGGCATAGCCAGTGTTTTTTCTGCCGAAAGCATATTCGCTCATGCTGAAGTTGTCAAAGGAATTATCTTCTAACCCAGAAGTATTGATATTGATATTTGATTTTGCCGTGATGGCAAATGAATAAGGATCAGTGTATAAAGAAATTCTCGAATTATTGCTGCTTGCATTTTCCATTCCGTACAAATATTTCAGCTTAGTACCGAGCGAAAGTTTGTTTGAAAGAACAATGGAATAGGTGAGCGAATATTCCCGGTAATGCATAAAATTAAAACCGAATTGCAATACAGATTCTTTTCCAAGGGTGGCTGCATTTCCTTTCCAGATAAATTCCATCATTTCTTTTGGATAGTCAAATTGTGAATTTATTTTTTCCGTAACTCCGAAAGCGAAATAACTTTTCTTCACTTTAAATCCGAATGAGAAAATATCAGCCTGCAAGGAAGTGGAAATAAAATTATGCTCGTCTTTCATTTTGCCGATCATGTTATCGCCATCAAGATAAAGCGAATCATCATCGCTTCTTCTCACAAAGTCAGTAATTTTAAAGGCACTGTTGCTTAAGTTGAAATAGACAGATGAGAGCATCGGGAATCCAACCATTCCTGTTCCATCATATTGCAAGGCGGGGTTTAAACTGTTTCTCTGCGGAATGGCCTGCATATTATATAACGTCATGCTTTGTTGTGCATGAGTCGCATAAGCTGCAACAATAACAGAGAATAAGAAGATAATTTTTTTCATAGTTCTTTATAAATTAACTTTTGCTATAGCTCCTAAATTGACTTTGAATTTATAATCTGCATAAATTTTAACATTCGTAGCTCCGTTATTAGCGGAAGTTAAGCTTGCCTGCAGAATCAATTTTTTTGCCGTCATGATTTTTAAAATCCTTCCGCGATCCATTGTATGATCGGTTGATTTTATTGTTGATGCAGTTACTTTTCCTGTAACCGGGTTAACAGAGGCAGAAGGCATCAAAAGACGATCACCGTAAACCAATGAATCCAGCTTCGAATAATTTTCATCGGTAAAATACACCTGGAATTTTGTGTCTATCGGAAAACCGTTTTCAAGGCTTGTCCTTATTATGAGCGACTCAATGTTTTGTAAATTGTTGACAGAAAAATTTACCGTGTCATTCAGAATAAAATTATCTGCCGTTCCATAAAGCGGAAGCTTTACTTCCATGTTTACAGACAGTTTGCTTGTATCCACTACAAAATTTTCTCCAGTGTTTCCATTTGGATTTATTTCATTTTGTGTCTGGCTGATTATATATTTTGGCTGGTTTGCAATCATCGCCTGCACATTGCTGTTGCTGTTGGTCATGGTAAATGAACCTGTCAATTCCTGCCCGATCTGATGTATGTTCGGAGAGTTAATCGGAAGGGGATCAGGAATTCCGTTTGCCACTACAAAGTTTGTGAGGTTACCATTCATTCCAGTCATCTGGATTATTCTTGCCCGAACAGGAAACCCAAATGAATTTACAAAATCCACCCTTATTTCCGGTTCAGCAATTTTAAAAGAACCAAAACCGTTTTGCGTATTAAATAATGAAATATTAATGGTATCCTGCGGACTCATTAAAGTCTGCTGACCAAAGTATCCGAACAATTTCGAATACCTTATGTTATTAAAATTTAAACCAATGTCTATATTATCTGATCCCTGTATGGAAGTACCGGTTGTGGCAATATTTATTGTATAGTTTACTTTAAGCTGGTTGTAAGTTACGCCTCCGTTTGTCAAATCTAATTTATAGTGCTCAAGCGGTGAAGTAATGATTGCGGTAACTGGCAGGCTGCTGGTATAATTTAATTGGAAAGATTGAGAGAATGGGTTGCCATTTAAAGTGAGTGCAGGAATTGTTAAAGTAATTGTAATGTTCGCAGGAATTCCCGATTTGAAATTTGTCTTCATGTTTCCGCCTTTAAAAAACATGGAATCCACCTGCATGCCCTGTATCATTGAAAAATCAATATCCTGTGAATAACCGAATGTGATATTTCCTAATTGATTGACAAGAGTTGCAATCGAATCATTTAATGCAATACCCTGGTTAAAATCCTGGTCCGGAACAGAAATCATGTCTGCCGCTCTCATCTGCAATGCCTGGCTTGAATAAACCAATGTGCAGAACTTATTTTCATCAATGATTAATATCCCGCTGTCGCTTTCATTCTTCATCAGGTCTTCTATGCTGAGAGAAGAATAGGCGAGGGGCACGGCCAGCTCAGGGCTGTAATTAGTTTGTTCCAGTTTTTTGAAATCAAGATCGTCTTTTACGCACCCGTGAAATGAAAGCACCGTTATCAAAGAAAAGAAGGGCAAGAACCTGGTGCGTATAATTACATAAAGCGAAGTTTTTTTAATCTTGTTTACTGCATAGAGCACTGCATCTTCCAAATGTGTTTTAATAAGTTTCAGCATTTAATATTTGGTTTGTCACTTGTTTACCAAACATCATGCGCCTAAATTTTTTTTGTAAGAATTTTAAAGAATGAATTTTTAAGAAATGAAAGGGGGATGTAAGGAATCTGCAATTTTTTTTGATTTATAGAATTCTGTACTATTCCAAAAAAAAAATTATTTTTACAAAAAACC
>DATEMK010000294.1:0-10532 GCA_035275625.1 Bacteroidia bacterium | reverse complement strand
AAATGAAATTGTTGTTGGCGATCGCACGATTGATGTACACATCCGCAAGATTCGTGAAAAAATAGGGGACGATTCTATCAAAACTGTTAAAGGAATCGGATATAAGTTTGATCTTTGAATTCAAATACAATTGTTGAATTGTTAAATTGTTAAATTGTTACTTTCGACTATTAAAACAACTCAGCAATTTAACAATTTATCAATAAGACACTTCTTATAATTTCCTTAAGCCTGAAAGCTTTTCTGTCATGAAAAAATTACAAACCAAATCACTCACTTTTTTTACTTCCTTTATTATTGCTGCTGTAGCGGCTTTTATCTATGGGTTGTCGCATTTTTTGTCAGATGAAAAATATTCACTGCTGTTTATTTTTGGAATTTTTGTCATCGTTTTCATTTGCGGTTTTATTGTGATCAATTATGTTTTAAGAAAATTTTTTCTTGATAATATCCGGCTGATTTATAAAAATATTGTTCAGCTTACCAGTCCGCGGTTTATTTCTGTGGAGAAACCTGTGCGCGATGAAGAAATTATTCCTGAAATCAACCGCATTTTTATTGACTGGGAAAAAAATAAAGAAGAAGAAATTGATCATTTAAAACAATTAGAAGTTTACCGTAAAGAATTTTTAGGAAATGTTTCGCATGAATTAAAAACCCCGATTTTCAATGTGCAGGGATATATTCATACTCTCATTGATGGCGGCATCGAAGATCAGGATGTAAATATGCTGTATTTGCAGAAAGCAGCCAAAAGCCTTGACCGCTTGATTTCCATTGTGGATGATCTTGAATCTATCTCAAAGCTCGAAGCCGGAAAAATGATTATTGAACCCCGCACATTTGACATTTGTGATCTTGCAAAAGAAGTAATTGATTCGCTCGAATTACAGGCAAAGGAAAAAGGAATTAAGCTGTCAGTAAAGGAAAATTCTGATAAACCGTTTTATGTATTTGCCGATAAAGAAAGAATCCGGCAGGTGCTTGTGAATTTATTGGTAAATTCAATTAAGTACGGAAAAAACAATGGTCATACTGAAATAAATTTTATTGAGAACAATGATTCTGTATTTGCAGAACTGGCTGATAACGGTATTGGCATAAGCAAAGAACATTTGCCCCGCTTATTCGAACGGTTTTACAGGGTTGACAAGAGCCGCTCCCGCGATGAAGGCGGAACAGGGCTCGGACTATCTATTGTAAAGCACATTATTGAAGCCCATAACCAGAAAATAAATGTAAAGAGTGATATTGGCTTAGGTACAGCCTTTTCCTTCACTTTGGCTAAAAGCAAGTAGCCATAAGGTTTTAAGCCCTCCTTTTCATCATCTTTTTGTGCCATTATGTAAGACTTTGCCTGTTTTAATCTTCGAAAAAGCCTGAATGGCTCATTAGATGATTATGCTTTCACAGGAAAATAAAGTAAAATGTTAAGTTTTACAGACAGTATCAGGAAAAAAATCTCAACGCTGGTTTTGGTCAGCCTGGTGTCTGTTTTTTCTCTTCCTGTATTTTCACAACGGGCATTTACACTGAGGACCCCTGCTTTCAACATCCAGGGAGATGCTGTAATTGTTGGCAACCGTCTTGTTGTGGGCGCCCGCACCGACAGAGATAATAATGGCACCACTATGACTAATATTGACGCTGATGCCTCTGCTCAAACTACCATTAATTCAAGCAGTGCAACGCTGACCCTCCCAGGCTCATCAACGGTTGTATGGGCAGGTTTGTACTGGGCAGGACGTTCTTCAGATGTTGCCAATCGCAATAAAATTAAATTTAAGAAATCAGGTGACACATATGCCACTTATACCGCAACGCAGCTGGATGACGGGAATACAATCAGCGGAATTACTGCCGAAAATCACTACCAGGGTTTTATTGATGTGACAACTTACGTGCAGGCAAACGGTGCAGGCATTTATTGGGGCGGGGATGTTCTTACCATCACAGGCGATGGCAGCGCTGACCCATATAGCACCGGGTATTATGCAGGCTGGGCTTTGATTGTGATTTATACGGATAACACACAGCCTTACAGAAACATTACTGTCTTTGACGGGTATAGCTCTGTATGGAGTGGCAACGGCACCGGCACCGTTACCGTTCCTGTTTCCGGGTTCCTGACACCTTCTTCCGGAACCTTTACAACCAAATTAGGAGTGGTTGCATGGGAAGGAGATTTATTAATTACAAATGACAGGTTGCGCCTGAATGCAAACGTTGGTACAAACAATGTTTCAGACGCTGCAAATCCTGCAACTAATTACTTTAATGGCACCATCACCAATTCACCCCGAAGTCCAAGTACCACTCAAAACTGGGGTGTTGATTTTGATTATGTAACTTCAAACATCTCATTGCCCCTTAGTTCTACAAGCACCAACGTTTATTTTAATACCTCAGGAGATTTTTATTTGCCGGGGGCGCTTATTTTTGCTGTAGATATTAATGCTGTATTACTTCCGGTCGAGCTTCTTTCTTTTGATGCAACAAGAAAAAACAATTCAGCGCTCCTGGAATGGGCAACTGCTTCCGAATCCGATAACGATTATTTTCAGATTGAACGAAGAACAAATACTGAAGACTGGCAACTCACCGGCAGGATAGCAGGGCAGGGCAGGAGCACTTCTTACCAGTTTTATGCATTTGAAGATGAAACTGCTGTTGAATATTTAAACCAAGGAAGTCCTCAGGATCCTATAATTTATTACAGGCTGAAACAGGTTGATTTTAACGGCAAGTTTACTTACAGTGATGTTAAATCGGTACGTTTTGAAACTAATGATGCATTTGATTTTTCCATTTATCCCAACCCTGCAAGAGATAACGCTAAAATAAATTTTACGGCTGAATGCGATTCGTGCATTGAGGTAAAAATGACTGACAGCAACGGAAAAATTATTTTCAGCACAAAAAATTGGAATAAGAATCTTAATGCCTTTGATTTAAAACATTTGAATAGCGGGATATATTATATCGAGGCAAGGGATGATCTATGTATTATCCGCAAGCGATTTGTTGTGGAATAAAAATAATCATGTGATTTTTTGATTAAAGAATGGAATGTTTAAACTAAATCATTCCGTGCTTTTATTTTTTTTGTTATACTTACAAATCTTCTTCTTTTAAATTCATGAAAAATTTTATTTTATTTAATCTCACGGTAATTATTTTTTCCAATTCATTTTCTCAAAGCGCATGGAAGCCTTTGGGTCCGGGTAAAGTTCCGTTTAACCAGGGTGGGGGAGGGGCAATAGGAATTGGCAGAGTAACTTGCCTGCGGTTTCATCCCGGTTATAACGGCACTACAAATAAAATCATGTTTCTCGGAACTCCTGATGGCGGCTTATGGCGTTCAGCAGGCGGAGGGAATGATTGGGAAAACTGGCATACAGATAATCTTCCGGTTCTCGGAATTTCTGATGTTGCCATCAATGCTGAAAATCCATCTATCATGTACGTTGCCACATGCGATCCTGACGGATTGTTTGATCAATATGGGCCCTGTGGCGGCAACCAGGCTACTGCAAGCCGCGGAATTTTTAAATCTGCGGATGGCGGAAGGACGTGGAATAATATACCGCTCGGCAACTGGTACGACAAGGATAAAAAACTGTTAAAAGATTTCTGGAAATATCCAACGCATAAGCTGGTGACGGCTTTAAAAATTAATCCTGACCACCCTGAAATTTTAACCACTGTTGTTGTGGAGCTTAGTAACAACCCAAGTGCTTTTGACGGAATTGTTTTTCAGTCAAAAGATGCCGGACAAAATTGGTTCATGGTGCTTAAAGTGCCTGATGGTTTTTTCCGTGATTTGGAATTGATGCCGGGTAACCCAGATGTTATATATGTTGGCGGAAGACAAATTTACAAATCTTCTAATGGCGGAAAAAAATGGAAAATTATTTCTTCGTTTGCCGATTCATTGAAAGAAATAAAAACCATTAAGATAGCTGTTACTAAAGCTGACCCGGATTATTTGTATGCTAATGTTGCTCCTGCGGGACTAATTTATAAATCCGCTGATGGAGGCAAAACGTTTAAGGTTGTTGCTTCAGGAGTGAATAACGGAATGTACAGCCGTTTTGTAATCGAAATAAGTCCATTGGAAAAAGAACTTGTATTTTTTAATAACGGAAATTATGTGAATTATTTTTTTGCCGATGCACCGAAGAAAAGATTTTATTCATTCACCAAAACCACCCATGCCGATATTCATGACCTTGAAATGGCTCCGGATTCAAATTTACTTTTCGTCAGCTGTGATGGAGGAATTTATAAAGCGGAAAAAACAGACAGCATCAAATGGAATGCAACTGACATCAGCAACGGGTTGAACATAGCAAAAATTCACCGCATAGGTGTTTCTCAGAATTCAGGAAAATTAATTGCCGGTGCGCAGGATGTAGGCACACTGCTATTCGAACCAAAATCACAAACCACAAGTCAGCAGACAGTTCTGGAAGGAAACTATATATATCCTGAGGGCGCCTGGACAACTATCAGCGGGGGTGATGGCGCGGAAGGGATTATTGATTATACGAATGACAGTATAATGTACAGGAGTGACGGGCAGGGCGGAAGCAATATGACGCGTACCGCGAATGCGGGAAAAAACTGGTCACCTAATTTGCTTCCGCGTGATTCGCCCGGAGGAGGTGTTGTTAAACCTTTTTTTATGAATGTTATAAATCCTAACACGCTCTATTTCGGATTTAAAGACATTGTTAAAAATTCAGACCACGGAAATGGTAAATGGACGAAGCTTTCAAAATTCACGGCTGATTTTCCCGGAAAGGAAAATGATTTTATTCTTGATTTCAGGGTAGCTCCTTCGGATAGTAATACTATTTATTGCGCTTTCGGCAACGCGTTGTGGAAAGGAGGACCGGAAAATGAAAAGCTCCGGTTATTTAAAACGACTGATGAAGGAAAGACATGGGAAGACATTACTAAAGGTTTGACAGGTGTTGACTGGACTTCTATCAATTGCCTCGCTGTTCATCCCCATCATCCTGATACGGTGTTTGTGGGATTCATGGGTTGCTGGGAGTTTAAAATAATGGTAAGTTATGATGGCGGCAATTCATGGAAAAATTATTCCGAAGGGTTACCAAACGAAGCCGATATGAGTTCTATAGTAATAGATAAAACAAAAAATGACGGCAGCATGTATGCCGGAACTTTAAAAGGAGTTTACTATAGAAATGATTCAACCGGCAAGTGGATTCCTTTTAGAAACGGTTTGCCCAATTCCAGGATCAATGAATTGGAAATAAATTATTTTAATAAAAGATTATATGCGGCAACGTATGGAAGAGGGGTTTGGTATTCGAAATTGTTTGGGGAAGAATAAAAAGGTCAAAGAAAAATTTTTCAACAGGCAGTTAATAATTTTTGAGGAATCAAAAAATACCTAAGGTACCCCATTATCTATAAGGCATTTTTATGCTTATATTTGATGGATGAAAAAATTGTTGCTTACCTTTTATTTTGCGTTTTATATTTTTTATAGTGGGTTTTCACAGTATCCGCTGGTGAAGGAATGGGATAAGAGATTTGGGGGAACCTGGCAAGATTGGTTAAGAAGTATTAACCAGACATCTGACAATGGATTTTTGTTAGCGGGTTGGTCGTTTTCCGATAGCAGCGGGGATAAAACACAAAACAATTGGGATTCAACAATGCACACTTGTGATTATTGGATAATAAAAATAGATTCCCTTGGCAACAAACAATGGGATAAACGATATGGAGGAACCAAAGGAGATTGGCTTTGGTCATCATGTGCAACCATTGACGGTGGGTATATTTTAGGAGGAACTTCAGATTCAGATAGCAGTGGAGATAAATCCCAGCCGAATTGGGATTCAACATACACTGATTACTGGATAATAAAAGTTGATTCTTTTGGCAATAAGCAATGGGATAAGCGATATGGCGGATATTCTTCTGAGTGGCTTTATTCAATTCAACAAACTTGGGATTATGGTTACATTTTAATAGGCAGCTCAAATTCTGACAGTAGCGGAGATAAAACACAACCTTCATGGGGGTATGATGATTATTGGATTGTAAAAACAGATTCGCTTGGCAACATACAATGGGATAAAGATTTAGGAGGAACCGGAGGTGAGTTTCCCCGCACACTATGGCAAACCGCTGATCGAGGATATATTTTAGGCGGTGAATCCTCTTCCGGAATTAGTGGGGATAGAACCCAAAATAACTGGGATTCAACCGGATATACTGCTGATTACTGGATTATCAAAATTGATTCGCTGGGAAATAAAGAATGGGATAGACGATTTGGAGGATCGAAAACAGAATACTTATTTAATATTAAAAGAACCATAGACGGATATTATCTTTTAGGCGGAATTTCACAGTCAGACAGTAGCGGGGATAAAACACAAAATGCCTGGTACAATGGAGTTAATCCCACCTTAGATTATTGGATAGTTAAAATTGATTCAATTGGAAATAAATTATGGGATAAAAGATTTGGAGGGATAGCACATGAAGATGAATTTGGAAATATTATTGCTTCCTCTGACGGAGGCTTTATAATTTGCGGTACTTCTTACTCATCAGCGAGTGGGGATAAAACCGAGAATAATCTTGGGCAGGAACAAATGTGGATTGTCAAAATTGATAGCGCTGGCAATAAACTATGGGATAAAACAATAAAAACTCTGGGGCATGATGAACAATGCTTAGGCATTACGTTAAATGATGATTGTTATATTTTCGCTACTTATACAAATGGAGGCATAGGGGGATATAAAACACAACCCAATTGGGATCCGGTTTTCAATACTTATGATTACTGGATCATAAAATTCTGCGACAGCACAGCAACAGCAATAAACAATATTCAATCTTCAACAATCAATTTTCAAATATTTCCAAATCCTGCCAATGATTTTATAAATATTTCCCTTACATCAGCAGAAGAAAAAAATGTGAGTGTGGAGATTTTTGATTTGTTAGGAAGAGAAGTTCTTAAAAGAAAACTTCAAACTTCTCCCGATGGCTATCGGGATCAAACTAAAATTAATATTTCAGATTTTGAAAACGGGGTTTATATTGTTCAGGTTAGCACAAAAAATAATTTTCACAAAAAGAAAATTGTAAAAATGTAAGCAGCTTTTAACCTTAAACCAGAAACCTTAACCCGGTTTAGTTCCCCATCTCGCTCATAAACTTTACCCGCATCAAACGGATTTCGTCAATGGTATATTCTTCTTCGCCAAGCTCGGTAACAGCTTCGTCCACTGAATCGGTTTCAGCTGTACGGAAATAATCAAAAACTTCTTTCTGGCGGTCGGGGTCAATTACTTCATTCAGGTAATAATTAATGTCAATGCGTGTTCCGGAAGCAACAATGCTTTCAATTTCAGAAATTACATCACCGAGCTTTATGCCTTTTGCTTCTGAAATATCATCGAGAGAAATTTTGCGGTCAATGTTTTGAATGATATAAACTTTCAAACCCGATTTATTGATAATTGATTTCACCACAAGATCCATCGGGCGCTCAATTTCATTTTCTTCCACATACTTCTCAATCATTTCAATAAACGGCTTGCCATACTTCAATGCTTTTCCGCTGCCCACGCCCGTTATATTCTTCATCTCATCCATAGTGATGGGATACTGGATCGCCATTTCCTCCAGCGAAGGATCCTGGAAAATTACAAATGGCGGAAGGTTTTTTTGCTTTGCAAGTGTTTTACGCAAATCTTTCAGCATCGCAAACAAATTTTCATCCGCAGCACTTCCTCCGGCTCCCGCACCAGCGCCATCCTCATCCTCATCCGTATCTGCACTTTCATAATCATGATCCTGGGTGACCAGGAATGAAGCAGGTTTCTTAATAAATTCTTTTGCCTTCGGAGTTAATTTTAATAATCCATAATTGTCAACGTCTTTTTCAAGCAAGCCTGCAAGCAAGACCTGCCTGATAACAGACATCCAGAATCTCGGCTCCTGTTCAGTTCCTTCACCGAAGAGTTCTAATTTATCATGTCCGTATTTTTTAATTTCGTTTTCTGTTTTACCGATCAGCACATTCACCGTATGTTCTGCATTGTGCTTTTCTTTTATTGCAGCAACTGTTTCGAGCAGCAGCTGTACTTCTTCTTTCGCTTCCACCTGGGTTTTAGGATGCAGGCAATTGTCACAGCTACCGCAATTTTCTTCGTTGTATTTTTCACCGAAATAATGAAGCAGCATTTTTCTGCGGCAAACGGAAGTTTCGGCATAAGCAACTGTTTCGAGCAAAAGTTGTTTGCCGATTTCCTGCTCTGCAACAGGTTTGCCTTTCATAAATTTTTCGAGCTTCTCAATATCTTTATAGCTGTAAAAAGCGCAGCATCTTCCTTCGCGTCCGTCACGCCCTGAACGGCCGGTTTCCTGGTAATATCCTTCCAGCGATTTTGGAATATCGTGGTGAATAACAAAACGCACATCGGGTTTGTCAATGCCCATTCCGAATGCTATCGTTGCAACAATGACATCAATTTTTTCCATCAGGAAAGCATCCTGTGTTTGCGCACGCAGCGAAGCATCTAATCCTGCATGATAAGGCATTGCTTTAATTCCGTTCACATTCAGGTTCTGCGCAACCTCTTCCACTTTTTTCCTGCTCAGGCAATAAACGATTCCGGATTTTCCCGGATGGTGTTTGATGAACTTGATAATTTCTTTCATCACATCCACTTTCGGCCGCACTTCGTAATAAAGATTGGGGCGGTTAAAAGAATCCTTGAAAACGGTAGCCTCCATCATATTGAGATTCTTCTGGATGTCCAATTGTACTTTGGCTGTGGCTGTAGCCGTTAATGCAATCACGGGAACTTCTCCTATCTGTTCCATTATCGGGCGCAATCTCCGGTACTCCGGGCGAAAATCATGTCCCCATTCTGAAATGCAATGCGCTTCGTCAATAGCAAAAAAAGAAATATTGATATCGCGTAAAAAATTTACGTTGTCTTCTTTAGTGAGTGATTCAGGAGCTACATACAGCAGCTTGGTTTTTTTTGCGGTGATGTCACTTCTTACCTGCTGAATCTCCGCTTTGGTAAGCGATGAGTTCATAAAGTGAGCAATGCCGTCATCGGAATTAAAACCTCTCATTGCATCCACCTGGTTTTTCATCAGCGCTATCAGGGGGGAAACCACGATGGCTGTACCTTCACTTACCAGCGCGGGCAGTTGATAGCACATGGACTTACCTCCCCCGGTTGGCATAATCACGAATGTGTTATTTCCCGCAAGTACGTTTTCAATGATTGCTTCCTGATCGCCTTTAAAGGTATCGTAACCAAAATATTTTTGCAATGCATCTGCCAAAACAGACTTCACTTTCGACTTTTTCTTTTCTGCAACTACCGTATTACTCATAATTTAATCAACTTTGTTCAAATTTAATATTTTTGTTTTCGTTATAAAGATATAACATTTATTTTAAAACAAACCTAACTCAAAAATCTTTTTAAATTTTGATAACTGATAAAAAAATTATTTCGCTGGCTCAACTGACTCTTCAAACAGAAGCGGATTCAATCACGCAACTGAAAAATCTTATCGGGAAGAATTTTGTTGAATGCGTAAAGATAATATTTTTTTCTAAAGGAAGAATTATTGTCACCGGAATCGGTAAAAGCGCCATTATTTCACAAAAAATTGTTTCCACGCTGAACAGCACAGGCACTCCGGCTGTATTCATGCACGCTGCTGACGCGGTGCATGGCGACCTCGGTATTATCCAGGGAGATGATGTGGTGCTTTGTGTTTCGCACAGCGGAAATACTGCTGAAATAAAAGTGATTGTGCCGCTGCTCAAAAACAGCGGGAATAAATTAATTGCCATGACAGGCGAAGTAAATTCTTATCTTGCAAAAAATGCAGATGTGGTTTTAAATGTTTCTGTTGTCAAAGAAGCCTGCCCGATGAACCTTGCGCCCACCAGCAGCACAGCAGCGCAAATGGCAATGGGTGATGCGCTCGCCATCTGCCTGCTTGAATGCAGGGGATTTACAAAAGAAGATTTTGCACGCTTTCATCCCGGTGGCGCCCTGGGAAAAAAATTGTACCTGAAAATTTCAGACCTCTATCCGAACAACCCGCGCCCGGAAGTCTTTCCAGGTGATGCTGTTAAAAAAGTAATTCTTGAAATTTCTTCAAAACGCCTGGGCGCAACTGCAGTTGTAAAAAATAAAAAATTGCTGGGAATTATTACGGATGGTGATTTAAGAAGAATGCTGGAAACAAAAAAATCAATTGACGATGTGATTGCAAAAGACATTATGACTGCCCGCCCGAAAACTGTGAGTAAAGATATGATGGCTGTGGATGCGCTGCAACTGATGAAAAAGCATAATATTACACAAGTCGTTGTGACAGATAAAGGGAAATACCTGGGTTTCGTGCATTTGCACGATTTGCTGAGGGAAGGAATTATATGAAATTGGAAATTCTAAATTTTAAATTCTAAATTAAATGAAATATTTTTTTAA
>DATEMK010000293.1:0-2748 GCA_035275625.1 Bacteroidia bacterium | reverse complement strand
AAAGGTTGATTACATTATTCTTCCGGGAAGTAATTTTCAAAAGGTAAAAGGCTTAACCAATTATTTTGATTTCAAATTACTTATTATTGATTCATCCAATTCATTATGGAGAGCTGAAAAGCTGGTAAAAGAATGTAAAGAGTGTCATTTGAATTATTATTCAGTTCCGCATAATGGTGCTTTTGTGGCTGACATTTAACCAGCCCAAACATTCAATCAGCAGAGAAATATTCATTCAACCTGAATTTTTCTTTCATCCTTACACCTCTATCGGTTTTTTCCACTGAGCAACATTCATTCACCGGGTCGTGTTCAAAAAAGAAAATAAAATTATTTTCAGCAGCAGCATTTAAGAACTTCGCTTTCTCTTCAAGTGTAATTAACGGTCGCGTATCATACGCCATCACATAAGGAACCGGAATATGGCCTGTACAGGGCAGAAGGTCTGCAACATACACTACAGTTTTATTTTTATAGGGAATCATCGGAAGCATCATGGCATCGGTATGGCCGCGTGCAATAAAAATCGAAATCTGATCGCTGAAATTTGTTCCTCTTAAAATTTCATTTTCACTTTCTTTTTTTTCTCCTTCAATAAATTTTAACTGACCGCTTTCACGTATTGGTAAAATATTTTCTTTGAGAAAACTTGCTTTTTCACGGGCATTCGGTTTGGTTGCTAAATCCCAATGTTCTTTATGACTCCAGTAAGTTGCATTTTTAAAAGCTGTTTCATAACCTGTTCGGTCTTTATTCCATTTTATGCTTCCACCGCAATGGTCAAAATGCAGATGAGTAAGAAAAACATCCGTAATGTCATCTGTTGAAAAACCTGCATCTCGCAAAGATTTTTCCAGGGAATCATTCCCGTGCAAATAATAATAGCTGAAAAATTTTTTATCCTGCTTATCGCCAAGCCCGTTATCAACAAGAATTAAGCGGTTTCCATCTTCAATCAGCAGGCAGCGCATTGCCCACGAGCACATATTGTTTTCGTCAGCAGGATTAAGGCTGTCCCAGATGGATTTAGGAACCACACCGAACATGGCGCCTCCATCAAGCCTGAAGTACCCGGAATTTATGGAATAAAGATTCATTGTTAAATTGCTAAATTGTTGAATTGCTGAAATTTCTTTTTCGCTTCAAATTTAATTTTAATAATTGATCCCGTAAAACTTTTAACAATTCATTCATTTATTTTAGCAGAGTTAATGTTAACAATTCAACAATTTAGCAATTTAGCAGTTTCAATGAAAGTACACTTCACAGCCATAGGCGGCAGCGCCATGCACAACCTGGCTCTCGCCCTTTATAAAAAAGGTGCTATCGTTTCCGGTTCTGATGATGAAATACTGGAGCCATCACGGACGCGTCTTGCAAACAGTAATTTGCTTCCTGAAAAAGACGGTTGGTTCCCTGAAAAAATTACAAAAGATTTGGATGCCGTCATTCTGGGAATGCATGCGCGCACAGATAATCCTGAATTGTTAAAAGCACAGGAGCTGGGCGTAAAAATATTTTCATATCCCGAATATATTTACGAGCAATCAAAAGATAAAACGCGTGTAGTCGTTGGAGGCAGTCACGGCAAAACAACCATTACTGCAATGATTTTGCATGTTCTTAAATTCTGGGACAAAAATTTTGATTATATGGTAGGCGCACAATTGGAGGGATTTGATACGATGGTTCAACTAACAAATGATGCTCCCGTAATTATTCTTGAAGGTGATGAATATCTTTCTTCTCCCGTTGACCGGAGACCAAAATTCCATCTCTATCACCCGCATATTGCATTGCTCAGCGGAATTGCCTGGGACCATATTAATGTTTTTCCAACGTTTGAAAATTATGTGGAACAGTTCCAGATTTTTATTGGTTTGATAGAAGACAATGGCTCTTTAATTTATTGTGAAAATGATGCTGAAGTAAAACGCTTAGCGGAAAAATCAAAAAATACCGTTCAAAAAATCTCTTACGGAATTCCTGAATATGAAATCAGGGATGGAATCACATTCTTAATTCCACCGGCACCCCTGAATCGGTCTGTCCTGATGCAGTCAGGGAAACATGGAACAGAATTAAAAATTTTCGGAGAGCACAATCTCATGAACTTAAATGGCGCAAGGTTAGTTTGCAACAAAATCGGGGTGAATGACGCTGCTTTTTTCAAAGCTATTTCCTCATTTAAAGGAGCAGCAAAAAGATTAGAGCTGGTTGACAGGAATGATTCCATTGCTGTTTACAAAGACTTCGCACATTCCCCATCAAAATTAAAAGCAACCATCCATGCCGTAAAACAGCAATTTGCCGGAAGAAAAATTATTGCCTGCATGGAGCTTCACACCTTCAGCAGCCTCAATGAAAATTTTTTAATTCAATACAAAGACTCCATGAGTGACCCTGATGAAGCAATTGTTTATTACAATCCGCATACAATTGAACATAAAAAGTTAAAACCGATTTCAGACGAACAGGTGAAAGATGCTTTTGGAAAAAACGATTTGAAAGTGTTTACCAATTCAACAGAAATGAAAAGTCATCTTTTGAAAACAAAGAAAGAAAATTCTGTTTTGTTAATGATGAGCTCCGGAAATTTTGACGGGATTGATTTTAAAAAACTCGCTGTTGAAATGATTTCATGAAATAGTTTTTACGGGATTATCCCTCAACAATTTCTATTTTTGTAAAAGATTATTTAAACAAAAAATTATAAAAGATGAAGGTAATTCTTGATATTAAAGAAAC
>DATEMK010000292.1:0-2203 GCA_035275625.1 Bacteroidia bacterium | reverse complement strand
GTGTGTGTATTGTTGCTTGCAAGATCAGGCTATTTGTATTTCACCGGAAATGAAAATGCCTTCTTCTATGAAACCTTTTCTTATTATTTTCATCCCTCTTATCTTTCCCTCTATTTTAGCTTTGCCATTGCTATTTTGTTTTTCCAAATATTAGCAAACAATAAAACAGTTTATATAAGAAACATAATCTTAATGTTGCTTTTTACAGGAATGATTTTATTGCTGTCTTCAAAAACAGGGATTATAAGTATTGTACTGATTTGCATTTTATACTTTCTTATTATAGTGATTCGGAAAAGAAAAATAAAGTATTATATATCCTTTTTACTTGTTGGCGGTATATTGTATTTTGCAGTAAAAAACTTTAACAGCAGGATTAACAATGCAGCTAAAATTCTGGTAGAAAGCAAATTTGATGTTGCCTCAACAGAAAGCACGGCAGCAAGGGTTAATATATGGAATGTTTCGTTGGATATCATTAAAGAAAACCTGTTGCTCGGAGTCGGCACAGGAGATGTGAAGGATGAATTGTTTAAATTTTATCAACAGCAAAAAATGACAGGCCCGTTGCAAAATAAACTGAATGCGCATAACCAGTTTTTACAAACTTTTATTGCATTAGGAGTCATGGGATTTCTTTTATTAATATTGTCCCTCATCATTCCCGGTTTTTATTCTCTGTCAAATAAGGATTGGATCTATTCTATGTTTTTAGCGCTTATTACTTTAAATTTATTAACTGAATCAATGTTAGAAAGGCAAAACGGAGTGATATTTTATGCTTTTTTTAATTCATTGCTTTTTTATACTTCGGAAAATAAAATAAAATAAAAGCATGAATTTCATTATTGAAACGGAGCGCCTCGCTTTGAGAGAATTTAAACTTTCGGATGCAAATGAAATGTTCCTGCTCAACGCAGATTATGATGTGATAAAATATACAGGCGATGCGCCTTTTAAAAGTATTGAAGAGGCTGAAACGCTGATAATAAATTACGATCAATACAAAAAATATAAGATGGGCAGGTTCACTTTGCTTTTAAAAGAAACCGGTGAATATCTCGGCTGGTGCGGGTTAAAGTACCTGGAAGACGCAAAAGAAACAGATATTGGTTTCCGTTTGCATAAAAAACAGTGGGGGAGGGGATATGCAACAGAAGCCGCTGCAGCCTGCCTGCAATATGGATTTGAAGAGCTTAAATTAAAAAAAATTATCGGAAGAGCATTAAAAGCTAACATTGCTTCCATTCATGTGCTCGAAAAAATTGGAATGCAATACGAGCGGGAAGAAATATTGCATGACGGTCCTGCCGTAATTTATGCAACAGAAAATAACCTGTTTATGCCTGAACGGGAAAATTCCTGATGGCTTCACCAAGATCAAAAACTTTTGCAGCGGGCAAAGCTGATTTCACAATGCTGCCTGCAATGGCAGAACGATACCCGCCTGCGCAATGAATAACAACCGGTTTGTCAGTCGGAATTTCTTTAATGCGGTCTCTTATTTCAGGCAATGGAATTTCAAGGCTGCCGGGAAATGGTTTTCCTGACCTGATTTCATCCCAGTTCCGGGTGTCAATGATGGTATATTGATCTGTATTTTCTTCAAATGCATTTGTATTTAATAACTCATCATGTACATTATTCAATTCATTTTTTGCAAGCGCACCCGCAATGTTTTTTTCATAGCCGATTTTTGCAGATTTAATTATAACATTCTTTAACGTGGTTTCATTTTCTGCAATAAGATAAAATTTTTCATCCGGATGTATTATTGAACCTAACCATGTTTCAAATTTTCCTCCATTCGGAATATTAATAGCTCCGGCAAGATGTCCGGCTTTAAAAATGTTTTGATTTCTTGCATCCACAATCGTCACTCCCTTTTCAATTGCATTTTCTGAAGAAATATGTTTTACTCTTTTTAAGCTTTCTTCAAAATTGTCAGCGCCTTTTTTATTTACTTCCACATCGTGTCCGAAATATTTAGGAATAAAAGGCTGGTTGTGAAGAAGCGTTTTTACAAAATCATCTTCATTCATGGGCTGCAATGCATAGTTGGTTCTGAGCTCTTTGCCAATATCGCTGTACAAATCAGTGCTCATTCCTTTGCCGCACAACGATCCCGGGCCATGAGCGGGATAAACCAAAACATCTTCATTGAGCTTCATCAGTTTTTCGCGTGTGGATTTGTACATCATGC
>DATEMK010000291.1:0-4636 GCA_035275625.1 Bacteroidia bacterium | reverse complement strand
GTAAAAAGGCAGAATAATTTTCCTGACGCCCGGTTTTTTGTTTTCTGATTTATTATTTCTTCCAATAAAAATTCATCCGATCTACACCCTAATCAAAAAGAGAGGCACATTTGTTTAGTATTTAAAAATATAACCAACAGATTAATTAATAAAATTTAAAACAATGAAAAAGATTAACAAAATTTTACTCGCAATTGCAGCTTTCGTTTTCTTATCCGTGCAGGGAAAAGCAACAAAGCACATGATCATGACAGAAGATTTCTTTTTTTCTCCCACTGATTTATCAGTAGTAGTAGGCGACACAATTCAATGGATGTGGGGAAGCGGAAATCATACTACAACATCTACATCCGTTCCTTCAGGAGCGGCCACATGGGATCAGCTGATAAATAATGCATCCATGACATTCGACTATGTGGTGCTTGTCCCGGGAACATATCAGTATCAATGCACTTTCCATATCTCAATGGGAATGGTGGGAGAGTTTACAGCCTCCAACCCGACAGGAATCCCGGGACAGGTGGTTTTACCGTATCTTAATATTGACCGGAATTTAACTTCAAATGAAATAAAGCTGAATTATAATTTTGAAGAAATGCAAACACTCACTTTAAATGTTTTTGACCTTATCGGAAAAGAAGTGAAATCAATTTATCTTGGAACTGTACCCGCAGGCGAAAATGAAAAGACCATTTCGCTGGAAGGAATTGCCAAAGGTGTTTACCTCGTTAAATTAGATGGAAGTGATATTAGTATTACAAGAAAAATAGTGCTTCAGTAAAACATAAAGCAACCGCGGCAGGTTGAGTGTAAAAAGCTGTATATTGTTATTCAGCTTTTTCTTTTTATAGCCGCGAACAGAAAATATTTGTTTTTTCAGCAGGCATATTATATATGAATGTCAATTATTCTGTTCAGGCAGATGGAATATAGATATCGAACGTTGCGCCTTTATTTACCTGTGCTTTTGCTGTGATGATGCCATTATGATTCTCTACAATTTTTTTTACGATGGCAAGCCCGATACCTGTGCCTTTATATTCCGATTTTCCGTGCAAGCGTTGAAAGAGTTCAAATATTTTTTCGCTGTATTGTTGTTCAAAACCAATTCCATTATCCGAAACGCTGATGTGGCAATATTTTTTTTCCGGTGAAAGGTTGCTGCCATTGAGATTTTTCCCGTTAGTAATCTCACTTTTTATTTTAATATGGGGAGCATGTTCCGGATTCGAAAATTTAAGAGAGTTGCTGATAAGATTATTTAAGAGCTGTCGAAACTGGAAAGGAATAATATTCGCATTGCACATTTCAGTTGCATCTATCGTTGCATGTTTTTGCTGCAGCTCTTCTTTTAAGTCTGCCCTGACACCTTCCACAATCTCCTCCAGGTTAGTATTTTCAAATTTACGCTCGATGGTATTGGTACGGGAGTAGGTAAGTAAATCTTCAATAAGTGTTTGCATGCGCCTCGCTGCCTTTTGCATCCGGGTAAAGTGATCCTTCCCGTTTTCTGAGAGGGAATTAAATTCTTTTTCTAAAATCCGGGTGCTGAATGTCTGAATTTTGCGCAACGGTTCCTGCAGGTCATGTGAAGCAATATAGGCGAAGGAAGCGAGTTCTTCATTGCTTCGGGAGAGCTTTCGGTTATTAGATTCAAGGTCTTCCTGGTATTCTAAAATAATTCTTTCGTTTTTTTTCTTTTCAGATAAATCAGTTATTATAATGCCGACTGTTGACAATTTAGGCTGGAGAGAGGTCAATGAAATATAGACCGGGATAGCATTCTGAGCTTTTAAATAAATTTCCCCTTTGCTTTTCCCGGACAGAGATTCTTTAAATAACCGTTTAAACTCTTCCCGCGAATCCGGATGCACAAAATCAAAAATAGAAGAGCCGATCACTTTTTCGTACGGGAGTTTAAGCAATTCAAAAAAGTAGGGATTTGTATAAACTATTAAACCTTCCTCTGTAACGTTTACAGCTCCTTCTTCAAATTCTTCAATCAGGACACGGTAAGCATAGTCGCCACTTTGCAATGTAAAGACTTCAGATTCATTTCCGCTGTTTACTGCAAATGCATCCACTTCACCTGCTTTGATCGCTTCAATGAGTTGTTCTGACTCTTCAAGGCGGCTTTCAAGTTCCTCTATTCTTGATAATAATTGCTGAACAGATATTTCTTCCTTCATAAAAATTCTTTATGACTTTCCGGAGATTCCCAGTGCATTCATTACTTTGGCAGAATCGGACAGCGTGCCTATTAAAACTTTTCTTGGCAACGGATACTGCTTGATAAGCGAAGGGCTGAAAACAATCCGCTGTTCTTCTAAAGATTCGGGATGCTTGTATATATCTATAATTTCAAGGTTAAAGGAGTCCTTTAAATGTTCATCACACAAACGCCTTAAGTTTTCCACAGCCTCCATTGATTTAGGCGACATGCCCGAAACATAAAGCTGAAGTACCAGCTTTTCTCCAGTATCAGGTTTTGCATCGGACTTCTTTTCCATTTTATTTTTTTATTTCAAACTTTCACAGGACGAATATTTAAGCCGACAAGTACCTTCTCTTCATTTGACAGGTCACCGATGATCTTTCTTATCGGCACAGGAAACTTTCGTACCAGCGTGGGAATGGCAAATATCTGGTCACCTTCCGCTAATTGGGGATTTTTGAGAAGGTCAATTACCTCGATCTTGTATTTACCGTCCAAATGTTCTTTACAATATTTATTAATATTTTTTATAGCAAGAATTGACTTGGGCGTTTGCCCTGCAATATACAATCGTAATTCCCATTTCTCCTCTTTTGCCATTGTATTTTTAGTAGTTAAGCATAAATAAAAATATAAAAGTTTATTTCATTTCTGAATTGAGAAATTTAATTCCCTTATTGGTAATTATGAATTCCTGCTGGTTGTTATAATGCCCCATGCCCCGGGCTTTTACGATCAGCAGGCTGCGCGTGCGCCCGTTATCTTTATTTTCATTCTTTACATTTATCCAGGTGTCGGCAAGAGATGAAACCGCATCCACTGTAGCATCTTTGTATTGACTATCATGATTGTGCGTCAGCGAGGTGAACAGTGCATTTACCTGGTTTGTTTTAAGCGTATCCATTAACCTTACCAGCATGCCCCTCACTTCGCTCGTGCTGCCAATAGTAATAAGGCTGCTGATAGGGTCAATAATTACCGTTCGCGGTTTTAATTCTGTCATTAATTTATGCAAAACCAAAAGATGCATTTCAAGGCCCTGCAGTGAAGGGCGCGAAGCGTGAATATATAACAGCTTTGATTTAATCTGTGATTTTAGATTAATCCCGATAGTTGCTATGTTTCTTGCCAGCTGATCGGGCGATTCTTCAAATGAAAAATACAGCACACGTTCCTTACGCCTGCAGCTGCTCATGGCAAAATGAGAGGCAAGAATTGTTTTTGTAGTTCCGGCAGTGCCGGTTAACAGGATACTGCTTCCGCGATAAACTCCTCCTTCTGAAAATAATTTATCTAAAGCAAGTAGTCCCGTTGATATTATTTCTTTCGATGATTTATAATCTAATTTAAGCGTGGTGACAGGCAGCACAGAAATGCCATTTTCATCAATAAGAAAAGGATATTCATTCGTGCCATGCGTGGAACCCCGGTATTTTACAATGCGCAGCCTGCGAGTGGCAATCTGGTCAATGACACGGAAGTCTAACAGGATGACACAATCAGATACATATTCCTCCAGTCCCTGCCGCGTCAGGGTTGCTTCCCCTCTTTCGCCTGTGATAATTGCAGTGACGCCTTTTTCTTTCAGCCATTGGAAAAGCCTCCGTATTTCAGATCGTAAAATTGCCATGTTATTCATCCCGGCAAATAATGATTCAATGGTATCAAGCACCACACGCTTTGCGCCAATGGAATCTATCGCATAGTTCAGCCTGATGAACAAAGCCTCCAGGTCATATTCACCTGTTTCTTCAATCTCCGAACGCTCTATCCGCACCTGGTCAACGCGCAATTTCTTTTTCGCTTTTAATTCTTCCAAATCAAATCCTAATGACTTTACATTTTGTGATAAGTCACTGCTTGATTCTTCAAAGCTCATGAACACACCCGGCTCATTATGTTCGGTGATGCCCTTTACCAAAAACTGCATGGCAAACAACGTTTTGCCGCATCCCGCACTTCCGCAAATAAGAACAGGGCGCCCTTTCGGAAAACCGCCATTGGTAATTTCATCAAGCCCGTTTATGCCTGTGGGAGTTTTGGGAAAGATGGTTTTCTTTTGAACCGCCATACGATAATTTTATTTTTTCTTTTAAATGAAGGCAAAAATGAATGGTGAAAACAAGAAATGCAAATATAAATGCAATTCGCTATTAACAACGAAGTTTTTCTTTTGTAACTCAACACCCGGCAGGTCGCGAAGCACCTGCTGGGTTTTTAAATTTTTGCAAACCCAGCAGGAGAAAAACTACCTGCCGGGTTGTGGGTTACAGGAAGATTTTTATTCTTTGAATGGGGTATGTTCTGCTGCAGGAGAATACGATTTAGTTTTGAGCCGGTATTACTGAATAATAATTTTTCCTGAGTAATTTTTTTCATCGTTATAAATTTTTACAACATACACTCCCGCCCGCAGTGATG
>DATEMK010000290.1:0-29911 GCA_035275625.1 Bacteroidia bacterium | reverse complement strand
TTTCTCCCGATTGTACCTCCACAAAATAAATCCCCTGCGAAAAACGGGAAACATCTATTTGAGTCTGCAGTTGAAAGTTTGCAGTTTGCAGTTGAAAAACTTCTCTTCCATAAAGATCATAGATTTTCATTTCTGCCTTTTTCCCTGATAACAAATAACTATTAATAATTAACTCCTCCCCTGCCGGGTTCGGATACACTGCCAACTGACCACTGATCACTGACCACTGACTAATTCCCGTTGGCAGCACAATCTCCGTCACCACAGTATTCGTCTGTACCGGTGCATTAAAATCAAAATAAATAAAAGCAGTGTTGTGTATTTCATCTCCGGCAATAAGTGTTGACTTAGGTTTTATCCTGTAACGGATAAATCCATGACTTGCCGGTTCGTTTACATTACTGTCAGGCAACAGAATATTATCAAACTTAAATTCCATATTTCTTTCCCAAGGTATCCATTTCATATTTACAGGATATGACGAAGCAACAAATTCAAGTGTGCTTAATTGCAATTTAAATGTATCAATCGGGTTGAGAACTTTCACGTTAAAGGCTGTATCATTTCCTGTGTTCTGAAAATAGATAATGTAATTAAGATAAGGCGGAGAAGAAAGTTCCGTTGTTAAAACGGTGTCCCGGTCAACGAGGATTGCATTTGGATCAGCCGGGGCAGTAACATAAACTTCCCATGCATTATAGTTGCAGGCAATATTTGCATCTCCTGAAACCGGTTCTATTCTCACAAGTGAATTTATTAAAGTACCCATTGGAGTTCCTGCATTTACATGAACTGTTACTAAAATATTTCCCGTTTGAAAAGGAGTTAATGCTCCCACATTCCACACGGCAGAATCTGTTGTTACTAATGTTGCAATTGGATTGGATGAAACAAACGTAATATCATCATCAGGAAAAAAAATTACAGTACCATTTAATATAGTTGTGCCAACATTTTCATAATTGATCATGTAATTGGCATCAAACCCTGCACGGAAACTTCCCAAGGGTGTTATTGTTACACACAAATCATTAAACACACCTGCCGGTTGAAAAGCGAAATCATTTAATGAATCGGTTTGTTGTATACCTGTAAAATAAGCATTCTGTGTTGCAGGAACAGCGTTGAAATAATTAAGGGACATAGGATAAACTGAAAAATTTCCTGAATCAAAAACCGAAACAAAATATTTTCCATTTTGATTTGAAAAATTAAACCTGCCGGTATTAATTTATGTAACCGTTTTATTTGCTACTGCAGGTTCACCTGCATCCTGCATTGCATTACTATTTGCATCAAAAAATAATTTTCCGGTAATTAAATTATAATTGTCTGTCAGCTTTACAATCCAGTAATCCAACGATCCCATGGAGTTTTCCGTTTTATCGCCTGAAATGTTTGAGTCGGAAAATCCGCCCACTATATATCCCCCGTCAGCGGTTTGCCGGATGGAATAAGACCGGTCATCATTATTTCCCCCGATGGTATTCTGCCATATTATATTTCCCAATGCATCGGTTTTTACAATCCAGAAATCCCAGGTTCCGGTGCAATTTTCTGTTTTATCGCCTGAAATGTTTGACCCGGAATATCCGCACAGGATGTATCCCCCGTCACCGGTTTGTTGAATGGAATGGGGTTCATCCCAACCACTGCCTCCAATCGTGTTCTGCCATTGGATAATTCCCAAAGAATCGGTTTTCACTATCCAGTAATCATTTCCAATACTGTTCTCCGTTTTATCGCCTGAAATGATTGAGTTGGAATATCCGGCCAGGATATAACCTCCGTCAGCGGTTTGCTGTATGGAATAAAGTTTATCATAATTATTTCCGCCAATGGTATTCTGCCATTGGATATTACCCAGTGAATCGGTTTTAACTATCCAATAATCTCTTGAGCCATTGCTGTTTTCTGTTTTATCGCCTGAAATATCTGAGTAAGAACTTCCGCCCAGGATATAACCCCCGTCTACGGTTCCCTGGATAGAGTGAAGTTGATCATCACTGCTACCCCCGATCGTATTATCCCACTGAATGTTTCCCAAAGAATCGGTTTTTACTATCCAGAAATCCACAACTCCATTGTTGTTTTCAGTTTTATCACCTCCACTATTTGACGTGGAATGTCCGCCCAGGATATAACCCATGTCAGAGGTTTGCTGTATGGAATAAAGCTCATCATAACTGCTTCCCCCAATGGTATTCTGCCATTGGATATTGCCCATTGAATCTGTTTTTACAATCCAGTAATCATAACCTCCAATGCAGAGTTCCGTTTTATCGCCTGAAATGGGTGAACCGGAATATCCTCCCAGGATATATCCACCGTCAGCGGTTTGCCGGGTGGAAAAAAGATAATCAGTACTATAGCCCCCGATGGTATTCTGCCACTGGATATTTCCAGATGCATCAGTTTTTACAATCCAGTAATCAGGACTTCCAACGCAGCCTTCCGTTTTATCGCCTGAAATGCCTGATTCAGAATATCCGCCCAGGATATAACCCCCGTCAGCGGTTTGCTCAATGGAAGTAATTATATCATTATTATTTCCCCCAATGGTATTTTGCCAGCGGATTTCCTGTGAAAAGGAAACCACACAGCAAAGAACAAATAATACGA
Organism: Bacteroidia bacterium; assembly: GCA_035275625.1. Classification (GTDB taxonomy): domain Bacteria; phylum Bacteroidota; class Bacteroidia; order AKYH767-A; family OLB10; genus DATEMK01. The sequence continues at coordinate 27,289 of DATEMK010000290.1, read as the reverse complement.
TAAGTAAAATTATTTTTTCCATGGGTCAGAAATTTACATCGAAAGTACAATTATTCTCCGCACTTCTGCAAACATTTTCAAAAATCATTCAATTAGTGTCTAAAAAAAACTCTTCCGAATTAACTCCGATGAAAAAATAAAATTCTTTTTATTGTTTCAAAAACTTTCCTCTCAAAACCTGCTCTCCCGATTGCATCTCCACAAAATAAATCCCCTGTGAAAAATGGGAAACATTTATTTGAGTTTGCAGTTTGCAGCTTGCAGTTTGCAGTTGAAAAACTTCTCTTCCATAAAGATCATAGATTTTCATTTCTGCTTTTTTTCCTGTTATCAAATAACTATTAATAGTTAATTCCTCCCCTGCCGGATTCGGATATACTGCCAACTGACCACTGACCACTGACCACTGACTACTAACTCCCGTTGGCAGCACAATCTCGGTCACCGCAGTATCCGTAAGCACCGGCTGGTTGAAGTCAAAATAAATAGCAGCATTGTTTTTTATTTGATTTCCGGCAACAAGAGTTGATAATGGTTTTATCCTGTAACGTATAAATCCATGACTGCCCGGTTCATTTACATTGCTGTCAGGTAAAAGAATATTATCAAAAGTAAATTCCATTAACCGTGCATGTGCGCCATACGTTATGTTCATTGGATGTGATGATGCAACAAATTCAAAGCTGTTTACATCCAACATCTGCGGAATATTATTAAGCACTCGTGCATTAAAGGCAGTATCGTTTCCCGTATTTTGAAAATAAATAATGTAGTTAAGATAAGGCGGTGATAAAAGCTCTGTTGTTAAAACAGTATCCCGGTCAACAAGAATGGCATTGGGGTCAAAACTTCCGGTAACAAAAACTTCCCATGAATTATAATTACAAGCAGTATTTGCATCTCCGGCAACAGGTTCAATTACTACACTTGAATTTATCAAAGTTCCTATGGGCGTTACTGCATTCACATGGACAGTTACTAAAATGCTTCCTGTTTGAAAAGGTGTGAGTGTTCCAACATTCCATACAACTGAATCTGCTGTTATTGATGTAGGAGCAACATTGCTTGAAGAATAAGTAACATCATTATCAGGAAAGAAAATTACAGTGCCGTTTAAGGTTGTTGTGCCAACGTTTTCATAATTGATCATATAACTTGCATCAAACCCTGCACGGAAATTTCCCATCGGAGTTATAGTAATACATAAGTCGTTAAACACTCCTGCGGGTTGAAATGCGAAGTCGTTTAATGAATCGGTTTGCTGGATGCCGGAGAAATAAACGTTGTGTGTTGCAGGAACAGCATTGTAATAATTTATGGATGAGGGGTAAACTGAAAAATTTCCGGAATCTAAAATTGAAACAGAATAGTTTCCATTTTGTTCTGAAAATGCAAACCTGGCTGTATTGATTTCTGTTATTGCTTTATGCGCAAAGGATAATTCACCTGCATCCTGCATGTTGTTGCTGTTTGCATCAATAAATAATTTTCCGGTTATCAAATTGTAGTTGCCACTGATTTTTAAAATCCAGTAATCCCCATAAGTGCCCATGCAGTTTTCTGTTTTGTCGCCTGAAATGTTTGATTCAGAACTTCCGCCCATTATATACCCGCCATCTGCAGTTTGCTGAATGTAACAAATATCGTCATAATCGGTTCCCCCGATTGTATTCTGCCATTGTATATTTCCCGATGTATCGGTTTTTACAATCCAGAAATCATAACTTCCAATGCTGTTTTCCGTTTTATCGCCTGAAATGTTTGATACAGTCGATCCGGACAAAATATACCCGCCATCTACAGTTTGACGCAGGGAAAGGAGCTTCTCAACACCACTTCCCCCGATTGTATTCTGCCATTGTATATTTCCCGATGCATCGGTTTTTACAATCCAGTGATCAAAGTTACCAATGCAATTTTCGGTCTTATCACCTGAAACATTTGAATCGGACCATCCTCCAAAAATATATCCGCCATCAGTTGTTTGCTGACTGGAAACAATATAATCGTCATTATTTCCCCCAATGGAATTTTGCCATTGTATGTTTCCTGATGCATCGGTTTTTACAGCCCACATATCATAGTTTCCATTGCTGTTTTCCGTTTTATCTCCTGAAATGTTTGATGCAGATGATCCGCCCAAAATATACCCGCTATCAGCAGTTTGTTGAATGGAATAAAGATCATCCCAATTATTTCCCCCGATGGTATTCTGCCATTGAATGTTCCCGGTGGAATCAGTTTTTACTATCCACATATCATAACTTCCATTGCTGTTTTCCGTTTTATCGCCTGAAATATCAGAGTTAGAAAATCCCCCAAGTATATATCCGTTATCAGTGGTTTGCTGAATGGAATAAAGTCGATCATCGTCACTTCCCCCGATTGTATTCTGCCATTGAATGTTCCCGGTGGAATCCGTTTTTACAATCCAGTAATCATAATTTCCAATGCAGTTTTCCGTTTTATCGCCAGAAATATTCGAATTTGAATGTCCGCCCAAAATATACCCCCCATCAGAAGTTTGCTGAATGGTACTAAGGTCATCAAGACTATTTCCCCCAATGGTATTCTGCCATTGGATATTACTCATCGAATCAGTTTTTACTATCCACATATCATAACTTCCAATGCTGTTTTCCGTTTTATCGCCTGAAATATTTGAAGAGGATTCCCCGCCAAGAATATATCCCCCATCTTTGGTTTGAAGAATGCCGTGGAACACCTCACCACTGTTACCCCCAATCGTATTCTGCCATTCAATCTCCTGTGCTGCAACATCAGAAAATAAAAAACAAAAACCAACATGCGTTAAAATTATTTTTTTCATAGGTCAGAAATTTACACCGAAGGTACACTTAATTCTTACCCTTTAAAAAATTTACTGATAAATCATACTAACAGCCTATAAAAAAAAATCTCCCCGGTTCATCGGGGAGATTCTTTTGAAGTGATAACGCAAATAATGTTTATTGATTTTCGTTTTCAGCCTCTATTTGTTCAGTTTCAGGAACCACAAATCCGTCCACGTTCATTACAAAATTGCGGGTCACTGTCTGCCCCTTTTTAATAACGATCTGCGGAGTAGTGATGCTCAGCGTGTCCTTTGATAACGTGAAAGTATATACGTTCTTAAGCTCCGTTTCCTCTGCCGGTATCTGTATATACAGGTCAGCTCTTCCGTTCACATCTGTAATCACATAATTAGTGCTTGCATCCTGTTCCTCGCGGACATGCGACACCGGGACACCCATAGGAGTAGTTACTAAAACTCTCAGTTTCGTATGTTTTACCAATGGTATCAATTTGCGGGCTTTCCGGTATGAACGGTAGTACGTGATCGTGCTGTCATCTTTTTTAAATTGCAGTGAAATCCACATCCTGCCAGGCCGCGCAGCACCTGTCAGGTCTTAATATTTGAACGAGAAACTTTTCGATTACAATTTTTTAATTCCCTGCGAAGTTGAAATCCCCAGCTCCTTCAACTGCTCCTCCGAAATCACCGAAGGCGAATCAATCATCACATCTTTCCCCGCATTATTTTTTGGAAAAGCAATAAAATCACGGATAAATTCCGTGCCGCCAAACAAAGCACATAAGCGGTCAAAACCGTAAGCGATGCCGCCATGAGGAGGTGCGCCAAATTCAAAAGCATTCATTAAAAAACCAAATTGGTCCTGCGCATCTTTTTCAGAAAAGCCAAGCACCTTGAAAATTTTTTGCTGTAAAGATTTATCATGAATCCGTATAGAACCACCGCCAACCTCCACACCGTTAATCACCATGTCATACGCATTTGCTTTCACCGCCCCGGGATTTGAATCCAGCAACGGAATATCTTCAGGTGTTGGCGAAGTAAACGGGTGATGCATGGCATACCATCTCATTTCTTCATTCCCTGCCTGTCCGGCAGGCAGGCATTCAAGCAAAGGAAAATCCGTTACCCACAAAACAGCATAGGTATCTTTGTTTCTCAACCCGCACCGGTTGCCCATTTCCAAACGAAGTTCCGACATGGCTTTGCGGGTTTTATTTTTTTCTCCCGCAAGGATTAAAATCAAGTCGCCTTCTTTTGCTTCACACGCTTCAAACCATTTTTTAACCTCATCCTGCGAATAAAATTTATCAACTGAAGATTTTATTCCTTCACTATTCCATCGCGCATAAATCAATCCGCTCATTCCTATTTGCGGCCGCTTCACCCATTCAGTCAGCTCATCTAATTGCTTGCGGGAATAGTTTGCACAACCACTTGCAGTTATTGCCACAACAAGTTCTGCATCATCAAAAATTTTGAAACCCCTGCCGGTAACGAGATTTTCTCCCCTCTCTTTAGGAGAGGGGTCGGGGGTGAGGTTTCTGATTTTCATTTCAAAACGAATGTCTGGTTTGTCATTGCCATAATATTTCATAGCATCATCGTAAGTCATCCTTGGCAAAGGAGGCAAATCAATTCCTTTTACATTTTTAAAAAGATGCCTCGTCATACCTTCGAAAGTTTGCAAAATATCTTCCCGTTCCACGAAACTCATTTCACAATCTATCTGCGTAAACTCCGGCTGACGGTCAGCACGCAGATCTTCGTCACGAAAACATTTTACAATCTGGAAATATTTATCCATTCCGGCAACCATCAACAGTTGCTTGAATGTCTGTGGCGATTGCGGCAACGCATAAAACTCTCCCTGGTTCATTCGCGATGGCACCACAAAATCACGCGCGCCCTCAGGAGTTGATTTGATAAGAACAGGCGTTTCAATTTCAATAAACCCCATGGAGTCAAGATACTTCCGCGTTTCCTGCGCAATTTTATGACGCAAAAGAAGATTTTGCTGAACCGGGTTTCTCCTGATGTCGAGATACCGGTATTTCATCCGCAGGTCATCACCGCCATCGGTATTTTCTTCAATAGTAAAAGGAGGTGTTTTGGAAACATTAAGAATCGTAAAATCATCCACAATGATTTCAATTTCCCCTGTCGGCATTTTTAAATTCTTATTGCTGCGCTCGGCAACTTTTCCTTTCACACGGATCACAAACTCGCGTCCCAGCTCACGTGCTTTCACACCCAGTTCTTTATTGACTTCCATATTAAAAACCAATTGCGTGATCCCGTAACGGTCGCGCAGATCCACAAACGTCATTCCGCCCATATCGCGTGAGCGCTGCACCCAGCCGCAAAGAGTAACGGTTTGCCCGGTTGATTTAATTGTTAATTCACCGCAGGTATGTGTGCGAAGCATCTTTTTCAGTTATTAAGGAGGGCGAAAATAAGAAAAGAAATGCAGTGCGATTTTTTTCCATGGATCAAAATATACCACATCTGTGGTACTTTCCTTAAATTAGCCTGTCCTATTTTTACGGCATGACAGACAAAATCAAAGTTTCCATTGTTGAAGATGATAATGAACTCAGGCATCTGCTTGAAAAACTCATCAACAAGCAGGAGGATATGCGAACGGTAAAAACTTTTTCAAACGGCCGTAATTTTATCAATGAGTTCAAAACACTGGAGGTGGATGTGGTCATTATGGATATTAACATGCCCGGTAAAACAGGCATTGAATGTATTTCAGAAGTCAAGCCGAAACGGCCGGGCATCCAGTTTTTAATTTCAACATCCTTTGAAAATCATGAGTACATTTTCCAGGCGCTGTGTGCAGGGGCAACAGGATATTTGCTCAAATCATCAAAGCCTGCTGAGTTATTAGATGCAATAAGATTGATCAATAACGGTGGTTCCCCGATGTCTATGCAGATAGCACGATTGGTAGTGGGCTCATTCCAGGCTGATAAGAAAAGCGCTGCTGCGATCAATGACCTGTCAACCCGCGAAAAAGAAATTATTCATTTGCTTGCGCAGGGTTTGGTGTATAAAGAGATCAGTGAAAAACTTTTCATCAGCCCGCAGACGGTTCGCACTCATCTCAGGAATATCTATGAAAAGCTGCATGTAAGTACCAAGACCGAAGCAATTAATAAAGTATTTCCACGCCAGGTGTAAATTCATAAAGTTATGCATAAGCGCTTCTTTTTGCCAGGCAGTAACAAATAAAACGGATTCAGTGGATATTATTTTATCATCATCATTAAACGATTCTGTCAAAGCAAATATGTTGTTTAAATTACTTTCAGACATTAATGCCGGAAAAAAATATGATGCAGCTAAAATATACTCATTGAAAGCGCTGGATTATTTTACCGGGAAGAAAAATGTAGTGTTCTATATTCAAATAGCAGAACCCTATGGTGATGCCTTTTTAAAACAAAAGAATTATGACTCGGCACTTTATGTATTTAAAAATTCAATTGAGCTTGCGGATCAAATTTCTGAAAGCACAATGCAAAAGCGATTAAAAGCCAAAAATTATTCTAAAGCCGGCAAAGTATTCGAAAGGGTAAGTTATGATTCAACGCTTATTTATTTTTTAAAATCGGCTGAGATTTACAGGTCTTTTCAAAACAATCATGATGACAGCGTGTTTTATGTAAACGCAGTATCAATGGCGGGATATAGTTACCTGATGACGGGTGATCCCAAAAAAGGATATGAAATAGCCGAGCAGGCAGCGAGAATGGCAGATGCGCTTGGTGACAATAAAATAAAATCACTTGCATACGGTGTTTTGGGAACCATCCTGAATGAATTGAGGTTATATGATAAGGCCATACCCACTTTGCAGATTGCAGCCGAAGCCGGGATTGAAGCAAAGGATTCTTCAAAAGCCGGTGCATGTTATAACAGCATTGCTTTAGTATACCTGGGACAGGAGAACTTTAAGGACGCATTAAAATACTACTATAAAGCGCTGGAATATATTAACAGGAACAATTCACCGGGGCAATATGCAACTATTTGCTATAATACTATTTATGTTTTATGTGAATTGGATTCAGTAAAAAGTGCAGAATATTTTTTAGCGGAATTGACAGGAAACATCTCGAACATACAAACCGATGTTAATTATTTCACGACACTCATAGTGATTTGCAATTATTATATTAAGAAAGGAAATCTCACAAAAGCGGATGAGTATATGCAAAAGGCAACCGCGCTTCTCGCGTCATTTACCTCGCATGATAAGTTGTCGGAATATTATTCTATCAAATCATATTTATCAGAAACAAAAGGAGATTATAAGAAGAGCCTGGAAGATTATAAGTTATATAAAGCCTACGAAGATTCTGTTTCCATGAGCGAAACGCAGGAAATGGTAGCCGAAAAAAATACAATTTATGAAACAGAAAAAAAACAGCAGCAAATTACCCTTCTGCAAAAAGACAATGAATTAAAAGCGGCTAATGAATTGCGCGCAAAACAAGTTCGTAATTTTTCCTTCGTTGGTATTGGTGCATTGTTAATTTTTGGCGGCTTTACCTATTACAGGTACAAACAACGAAAACAGCTCAGTGAAAAACTGTCTGCTTCTTTAACTGAACTTAAACAAACGCAGCAGCAGCTGATTGAAACCGAACGCCTGCGGGAGCAGGAAAATGTACGCCTGCGCATTTCGCGCGATATACATGATGAGATTGGCGCCAACCTTACCAAAATTTCACTGCTGAGTGAAATGCTGTCATCAGAAACCAAATCAAACGGAAGTGAAACAAAACAATCCCTCGAAAAAATTTCTGATTACGCCCGTACGGTGAATACATCGCTCAGCGAAATTGTCTGGTCTGTAAATCCAAAACAGGATACGCTGGAAAGCCTTGTTGCATATATGCGAAATTATGTTCACTCCTTTTTACAGGATACCGGAATTAATTTTAAATTAGATTTTCCGGATGAGGTCGCAAACCGACAGATTAATCCTGAATTCAAAAGGACTATTTTCCTGGTATTGAAGGAAACCCTTAATAATTGTGTAAAGCATTCCAAAGCAAAAAATATTGACGTAAAATTCCATATCACTGACAATCATTTTGAATTTGCAATCAAAGATGACGGAGCGGGCTTTGACATGGCAAACAAATCAGCATTTGGAAATGGTTTAAATAATATGGAGTACCGGGTAAAGCAATTCGGTGGTGATTTCAAAATCTCCTCGCTTCCTGAAAAAGGATGTGAAATTGATGTGACAGGTAATCTGGTCTGAAAAAGTTATGAAAATAAAAATTCTGATTCTTCTTTTTCTTTTCGGGTATTCTCATCTGTTTGCTCAACCCGCGATTCGCGACAGCCTGTTGAAGGTCATTCAAACTTCAGCAGCTGATACTAACAAAGCAAATGCATTATATGATTTGAGTTTTTCTTATGTAAACTCATCCCCTGATTCCGTTTTGTTTTACGGGGAACAGGCACTGGAACTTTCAAAAAAAATTAGTTATCAAAAGGGAATAGCAAATGCTTATTATGCATTAGGTGCCGGAAATTTTCGCAAAGGAGATATTAAAAAAGCAGAAAGATATTTTAATGATTGTGCAGGCATTGCAAAAAAGACAGGTAACAAAACCCTGGCGATTAAAGCTTATATAGGTTTGGGAAACAGTAATTATGTAACGGGTGAAATAGATACAGCAATTGAGTGCTGGCAAAAAGGCGTTTTGGTGGCAGAAGAAATTAATGACCTCCCGCGCCTTGCCACTTTGCTTAACAATATTGGAAACCTTAATAGCTTACAGGAACGCAGGCGGGAAGCAATCAGCTACTATAATAAAAGCCTTCGGATAAGTTACCAGTTAAAAGACACAGGAAATCTTGCACTTGCCAGCAGCAACCTTGCTGAAAATTACAGGGTCCTCGAAGTGCTTGATTCGGCAAGACTTTATGCTGACAGCGCTCTTTTCTTTGCTGAAAAAATAAATGATCTGTACACACAGTCGCTCATGTGGGGAGCGCTTGGATTGATTGAATTCAAATTAAAAAATTACGATGGCGCTCTTCCATATCTCCGTAAAAGTTTAGCATCATTTAAAACAAAAGGCAATAAAGCGGAAGCCGGAGAATTATTGAATGCTTTAGGACAAGTTTATTTCCATCAAAATAAAATTGATTCAGCCCTTTATTATCACATTAAAGCAAAAGAGCTTGCCGAAGTAACGGGTCACAATGATCATGCGCGCCTGGTTTATGAAGGGCTTAGTCTCGATTATGCAGCAAAAAAAGATTTTAAAAATGCTTATGACTATTTGTACAAATATCTTGTTGCACAAAATAAATTTCTCGATTCACTGAACATCCGGAACGTTACCGAGTTGAATGCAAAATATGAATCCGTTTCAAGGCAGCGGAAAATTGATTTGCTGGAAAAAGACAAAGAAATTCAAAAAGCAAATTTGCAGCGCGAAAAGATTATTCGATACTTTTTAATTTCAGTAGGTTTATTGCTTATAGTATTTTCCCTGTACACTTATTACCGTTATAAACAACGCAGAAAGCTCAGCGAAAAACTTTCAGAATCACTTGACAATTTAAAACAAGCTCAGCAGCAGCTTATCGAAACTGAAAGACAGCGCGAACAGGAAAACGTCAGGCTACGCATCTCTCGCGACATTCATGATGAAATTGGAGGTAACCTTACCAAGATTGCTTTGCTGAGCGATGTAGTCTCATCAGAAACAAAAACAAACGGAAGCGAGACAAAACAATCGCTTGAAAAAATTTCTGAGTATGCACGCAATGTAAACACCTCGTTAAGTGAAATAGTCTGGTCGGTCAATCCTAAGCAGGATACACTGGAAAGCCTCATCGCATATATGCGGAACTATATTCATTCTTTTTTAAGCGATACCGGGATAAATTTCACTATCAACTTTCCTGAACTACCTGAAAGCCTTTCACTGAATCCTGATCTGAAAAGAAATATATTCCTGGTGCTGAAAGAGAGCCTGAATAATTGCGTCAAGTATTCCGGGGCAAAAAATATAGAGGTGACTTTTAGTTTTAAAGAGAATAAATTTGAATTATTGATCCGGGATGATGGAGTGGGTTTTGACCATAATAGTAAATTCAGAAACGGAAATGGTTTAAATAATATGACGTTTCGCATGGATCAGCTGGGATGTAAACTCGACATTACCACTTCTCGTGATAAAGGATGTATCATTTCTGCACATGGAAAAATATAATAAAGCTTTCACCGGACCAATTTGAATGAACACAGAAAAAAAATTTATAGCGAAAATTTCAATATGCATTGCTGCTATTCTATTTTCTTTTTCTGCTGTACAATCCCAGGATTCTCTAATTGACAGCTTGTCTGCTGTTGTTCAAAAGTCACCGGCTGATACTTCAAAGCTTAATGGTATGTATGCTTTAAGCAGGCAGTTGTTCATTAGCGGCCAGAATGAAAAAGCATTGCAGCTTCTTGAAGAAATACAGTCCTTCATCGCCACTCTTTCATCGCAGAAGGGGGAGCAAAAAAAACAAGTCCATCAAAAATTAAAATCTGAATCGGCAAAGGCCATAAACCTGAAAGGCGTTATATACAAAAGCAAAGGTGATTTCAATGAGGCGTTAAAATATTGCCTCGAAGCATTAAAGATAAGAGAAGAGTTAAATGATCAACAGGGGATGGCAGGGTCTTATGTGAACATTTCAGGATTGTATTCTACTCTTGGTGATGATGCAAATGAATTAAAATATATGGAGCTGGCAATTAAAAATTTTGAAGCAATTAATGATAAAAAGGGATTGGGACTGATTTTGCATAATCAAAGCCAATTCTATTTTGCACATGGTGATTATGAAAAGGCTCTTGCTACTAATCTAAAGGCACAAAAATTCAGTGAAGAGGCAGGTGACCTCATTAATATCACCTTTTGCCTGATTTATACCGGTGTAGTTTACAATGAAATGGGCGAATACGATAAGTCGATTGAATATATTTTGAAAGCACTGGATCTCACTGCACAAACCGGGGATAAATCAAATGAAGGAATTGCATATTCGAATTTGGGGTTGAATTATCAGTACAAAGGTGACCTTGAAAAAGCTTTTTATTACCAGCAAAAATACCTGCAGGTTGCAACCGAAATGAATGATAAAAAAAATATCGCCCATGCTTATTATATGCTGAGTTCTTTGTTTGAAAGTGAAAGAGAAAGAAAAATAAAAAATAACGATGCCTCTGCTCCTGTTATGCTTGATTCAGCAATGCATTATTCATTGCTGGCCAAACGACAGTATGAAGAGATCGGGGCGAAGGATGTTTTAGCTACCGCATTGTTGTTTTGCGGGAAATTCAGCATAAAGAAAAAAAAATTTGACGATGCTTTAAGCTATCTTCAGCAAGCATTGCAAATCGCTTTGGAATCAGAAAATAAAAGAGACCGCATGCATGCTTATTTATACTTATCCGATTTGTATGCTGCCAAAAACGAATTTGAAAAAGCATTAAAGTTTCATACATCTTATGCAGACTTGAAAGATTCCATTCTGAATGAAACCAGCATTAAAAACATCAGTGAGTTAAACAGCCGCTTTGAAGCGGAAAAAAAAGATAACCAGATTACGCTGCTTAAAAATCAACAAACTATTGATCGCATGAATATCCAGCAGGCATCTTTAAAGCAAAAATTCGCTCTTGCCGGACTCCTGGTATTGCTGCTATTCAGTGCGTATACCTATTACCGCTACCGTCAACGAATTATTCTCAGTAATCGCCTCTCCGCCTCCTTCACAGAATTAAAACAAACCCAGTCACAGCTAATTGAAACAGAACGCCAGCGCGAACAGGAAAAAATAAGACTGCGGATTTCCCGTGATATCCATGACGAAATCGGTGGCAACCTTACCAAGATTGCGTTACTGAGTGACGTAATTTCATCCGAAACAAAAACAAACGGAAGTGAAACAAAGCAATCGCTTGATAAAATCTCTGAATATGCGCGCAATGTAAATACTTCCTTAAGTGAAATAGTCTGGTCGGTCAATCCTAAGCAGGACACCCTGGAAAGCCTCATCGCATATATGCGGAACTATATTCATTCTTTTTTAAGCGATACCGGGATAAATTTCACCATCAACTTTCCTGAACCATCAGAAAGCGTTTCATTGAACCCGGATTTGAAAAGAAATATTTTCCTGGTTCTGAAAGAAAGCCTCAACAACGCGGTAAAATACTCCAGAGCAAAAAACATTACAATCAGGTTTAATTTAAACGAAAAACAATTTCAGTTTAATATAACAGATGACGGGATCGGTATGAATGGTGAACAGAAATCTGCTTCCGGCAACGGATTAAATAATATGAGATTCCGGATGGAACAAAGCGGTTGTCAATTAAAGATAGTAACTTCTCCCGGGAACGGATGTGAAATAAATGCAAGCGGAAACATCAGCTGAATTACCATTAATGAGGTATTTATTCCAATATAGCGCCCCTTAAATTTGCAGCATGGAAAAGGTCCGCGTAATTCTTTTAGAGAAAAATAATGAAGAAAGCGCTTTGCTCAGAAAACGGGCTGAAAATTTTATCCGCGTTCAATTAGCGGATATAGTTATTTATCATCCCCGTGTTTTAGAAGACCTTTCACCGTCTGATGCTGATGTTTTCGTTGTAAATATAGATTTGCCCTGCGACATTTCATCTTTTATCAGCGAAATGAAAAAGAAAATTTCTCCTTCCAAAATCCTGCTGAATTGTGAGTTTGTTCAACCCGACTTAATTTTCAATTGCCTCCGTTCAGGAGCGGGTGGTTACGTAGAAAAATATTGCACCAAAAATAAATTTGAACAAGCCGTAATTGATTGTTCTGAAAACCTGGTTCATCTTCCTTTAAGCATCATAGGTTTGCTATATGCACGGAACATTATTCACGAAGCAGATGCCACGCTGAAAAATATTTTTAATTTATTATCAAAAGGATTTTTATTGAATGATGTCATCAGCCAAACCGGCTTAAGCGAGCGCGAAATAAAACACAGCCTCTTTTTATCATTGCATCGTTAAGATAATTCCCTGCTTTTTTAAAATTACGACACATGCGGTATTTTTTACGAACTGCATCAAAGTAGTTTTGGCATCAGGAAATCTTCTGCCTTGATGTCAATAAATACACACTTAAAAAAATTCATCATTACAATTAAATACTAAATCAATATGAAAAAATTTATTCTCATTATCGCCATCTGCGCCATCAGCCCACAGTCGCACAGCCAGTCGTGGAACCTTGCCGGAAATGCCGGAACAAGCTCTTTAACCGATTTTATCGGCACTACTGATAATACAGCTGTTAAAATCAAAGTAAATAATAATGCAAGCATGTTTTTTGGAACGAACAGTTTCGTTGCCATTGGAGATTTTAGCCCTAACTACAAACTGGATGTTGGTGGCGATATAAACACGAATTCCAAATACCGGATAAATGGATTGACCGCGCTTTCAACAAACGGATCAAACATATTTGTCGGTAATAACAGCGGCACTTCCATCACTACCGGCACCAACAATACCGGCACCGGGGGCGGCACTCTTAACTTTTGCACTTCATGCAGCAACAATACAGCCGGTGGTATAAACGTGCTGAGAAATACTACAACAGGCAGGTACAATACGGGTATAGGTGCGTATGCCATTTATACGAACACCACCGGGGAAGGGAATACCGGGATGGGATATTATGCCCTCTATAATAATAATGGAAGTTACAATACAGCAGTGGGTGAGGTTGCGTTGCTACAAAATTTGAATGGAACACAGAATACGGCTGTTGGCTGCCAGGCATTATATAACAATGTCAACAATTACAATACGGGTGTTGGATTTGGTGCGCTTTACAGCACGGCCAGTTCACAATATAACACGGCAATTGGTTGGGGTGCTGGTAATACATACAATCATGGTTGGTTCAATACATTTATCGGTGCCGGGTGTGATGCAAACCAAAACTCATTAGCTAACAGCATAGCATTGGGTGAGGCTGCAACAGTTACTGCTTCAAACCAGACACGCATTGGAAATTCTGTTGTTACCTCTACCGGTGCATACACAGGCTGGACCAATATCAGCGATGGACGATACAAGAAAAATGTAAAGGAAGATGTAAAGGGGATGGATTTCATCATGAAGCTGCGCCCTGTTACTTACAATCTTGATGTTTCAGGCATCAGCAACAAGTTAAATGAAAGCCGCGGAAAAGAAATGTCTGAACAAATGAAGAATGCTATCAGCGAAAAAGAAAAAATAATTTATTCAGGATTTGTTGCACAGGAAGTGGAGCAGTCTGCAAAAGAGCTTGGCTATGATTTCAGCGGAGTGGACAAGCCGAAAAATGAAAATGATATGTACGGGTTGCGCTATGCTGAATTTGTCGTGCCATTGGTAAAAGGTATGCAGGAGCAGCAACAGATGATTGATGAATTGAAAAGGTCAAATGATGAATTGAAAAAACAAAATGAAAATTTGAAAAATGATATTGCAGAAATTAAAATTGCTTCAGGACTGCAAACAAAAAAATCAAAAACCATTTCTTCTGTATTGAATAATGAATTTCAAATCTTTCCAAATCCTGCAACAGAATCAATAAGCATTCATTTTGAAAACCCATCCTCAAAAGAGATGCAATTAATAATTTTTGATGCACAGGGCAAAACAGTAAAATCTGTCCTGGTAAACGGAAGTGAAACTCAAATTAACATTAGTGAATTTGCAAACGGAAATTATTTTGTGCAACTGCTGGATGGAGATATTTTGTTAAGCGGACAAAAAATGACAGTAATTAAATAAAATTTTAGTAGTTTAATAATCTCCGTCTTTTCGCGGGATGATGAAACGGGTTGAATGTCACCGGATAAAATACCACAGATGCAGTATTTTTTTGGTATTAAAAACCAATAGTTTTAGTCTCAAAAAAAAATGAAAACTCATCACTTATTATTTATGGCTTTCCTCGTTATCCCCTGCATGGCCAATGCTCAGTTTGGAACATTAGATCCCGCTTTTGGTATTGGCGGAAAAGTAACAACCGATATTGGCGGAGCCGATGATAAAGGAGTTGCAATTGCCATCCAAAGTGATGGTAAGCTGGTAGTTACCGGGTTCAGCTACAACGGCAGCGATAATGATGTTGCATTGGTGCGTTACTTGCCGGATGGCAGTCTTGACAGTACGTTCGGAACAAACGGAAAAACTACCACACCTATCGGAAACGAAGGTGATTACGGGCTTTCGGTTGCTCTCCAGCCGGACGGCAAAATTGTAGTGGGTGGTTATAGTGATATGGGTCTGAATAATGATTTTGCAATTCTTCGTTATAAAAGTGATGGCAGCCTGGACAGTACATTCGGAACAAATGGATTTGTAACTACACCCGTGGGAAGCTATGGCGACAATGCCAACTCCATTGCCTTACAACCCGATGGAAAAATTGTAGCCGGTGGTTTCAGTGATTCAACAACGGGAAATTATTTTGCTGTAGTGCGTTATTATAATGATGGAAGTATTGATACCGCTTTTGGCTCCGGGGGGAAAGTGGTAACGCATATCGGGTTAACAGATGACCAGTGCAATTCAATCGTTATTCAAAGCGATGGAAAAATCCTGGCAGGCGGGTATAGTGATAATGGAAGTGATTATGACTTTGCTTTGATACGTTATAATCCCGATGGAAGTCCCGATGCTTCATTCGGTACGAACGGGATTGTTACAACCGATGAAGGTAATGAGTATAATATGTTTTATGCAATTGCGCTTCAAAGCAATGGTAAAATTGTCGGAGGCGGTTGGTCAGGACTTGAATTTGCTTCGGCTCGATATAACACGGATGGAAGCCTTGACACCTCATACGCTTCAGATGGAATCGTAACTACAGCTGTGGGAATAAATGACAATGGAGTTGCGGTTGCTATACAGGCTGATGGAAAAATTATTGTTGGCGGAATTGCATTAACCGGAACGGATTATGATTTCGGGCTTGTTCGTTATAATAATAATGGTACTCCTGACAACACGTTTGGTAGTGGAGGTATTGTAACCACACCCGTTTCGGCAAGCAATGATTATTGCCTTGCCATTGCAATACAGGCTGATCATAAAATAGTTGCTGCGGGATTTGCAGGATCTAATGCAAGCGACTTTGCATTGGCAAGATATGATGCCGGTCCTATGCTTACTATCAACGAGGCTTCAGTTCACAATACCATCCTGGTTTATCCTGGTCCGTTTATTAATGAACTCACTGTGGCCGGAACAAAACCGGGAGGTGAATTATATATTTACGATCTTACAGGAAGAGAAATAATGAAGCAACAAACTTTTTATTCCGAAACAAAAGTGATGACCTCCGGGTTATTACAGGGAATGTACCTGCTGCAATATGTTGCTGGTAAAGAAAAAAAAGTTGCAAGAATTACAAGGTTGTAAAAGTCTCCGCTATTTCCGGCATCTTTCCTTTTTGTCTCGCTCAGGGTCCTCCGATTCTTCAAATGAGTCCTTCGGATCTGCCGGGACCTGAACAAACCGGAAATAAAAATAAACTTTTTAATGCCATAGGCATCCCTATGGGAGAATATTAAATAATTTTAATTTGTGTTTTTGAAAGGATCGTTTTCTGTTCGAACACATCCCTGCCTGCCGACAGGCAGGCGCGTCTCAGGCACACTGCCGGATACAAAATGCAGTATAAACTATTGCGGTTTACCCTTTCCTGTTTCACAAAGCGATTTAAGGCTTCCCATAGATATTGCCCATTGATAATTGCATACACCGCAAAATTCATAGGTATCTCCAAAATTGAAGTGTTGAAATTTTACAACAGTATTTTTGTCTCCATCTGCCAGGAGATTAAAAGAAATTTTAGTGCCGAGCCACAGATTACATTCCGGAAAAGTGGACTGAATAATTTCCCATTCTATACTTTTATTTTTTTCAAACGCAGTAACTTTCATTAAATCATACAGGTCCTTTCCGAATTCAAAACGAATTTCACCACCCGGTTCGGGATTTCCGCTTGTCTCTGTTGTCCACCAGCTTTTTAATCCATTGATAGTGGATACAGCATCAAATACTTTTTCGGCAGATGCGCTTATTTTGAAATTGTGATAGATTTTTATCATGACTTTCAGTTAAGTTTTACCATTTATGTCCTAACCGAGTTTCCTTTTCAGAAACTCATCCCGCGTTGCTCTTTAAAATTCAACCAGCGGCAAATCAGAAGGCAGTCCGAAATAAATCTGGGCGGCTGTTTCGTAACGGCTCTCATTGACAAAACCGTGCTGCTTAAGAACCTGCGCATCGGTAAAATAGTGCGCAATTTTATTTCGTGTATAAATGGCAGTGCTTCCTGCCGCAGAATACATTAAGTCAACCGCACGGGTACAACTCTGGTTGGTATGGGTTGCTGCTAAAAGCAATCTCGCTTTATCTTCGCGGGTGACTTCTTTGCCCGCCCTGGTTTTTTCCCAGCATTCTTCAATGGCTTCATAAAGGAACGCCCGGCTTGATTGTAAAAGTGCTTCTGCAATTCCAAGCTTTCGCTGCATCGCACCTTTTTGCTTAATGGACACCATGGAGCCAAGAGGCGTCTTCTTTTCCGCAAGTGTCTTTAATTCGTTGATCGCGTTTCTTGCCAGCGCAAGTGAAACGGGAGGAAAGAGGCAGGCAATATTGGCACCGCTGGCGGGAAACCTATAGAGCGGACCTGTGAAACGCGGATTGGGTACACCTTCCGGGTCCAGGGGAAATGAAAGGTAATCCGGCACAAAAACATCTTTAGCCGATACGTCATTGCTATCTGTAGCCTTCATGCCGATAGTATGCCATGTATCGATGATTTCGCAATCGCCCGCTTTCATCACGGCACCAATCATTTCCGGGTGACCGTTATGCATTTTCATTTGACCTTGCTCCATAACAAAAGCCAACACGAAAAGCCATTGTGCTTCGTGGACATTGCTGAAAAGAGGATTTCTGCCCGTTATAGAATAACCGCCCTTTACCCGCGTTGCGCTCATCGGGGGATGGACAGACCCCGCTATGAAGGCGTCAGGGTTGTTTCCATATAGTGCGTTAATGCCTTCGTCTGATAATCTTACGATCATCATGGGGATGGTATTAGCTACCATTAATGACCATCCTGCCGCTGTGTTGTGCCGTGCTACTTCTTCGATCACCCTCGCGGTGGTAACAGGATCAGCTTCTAAACCACCCAGGGCGCCAGGAAGGAACAGCTTAAAGAAACCGGCATCCCTCAATGCCTTAACAACAGGCGGGGATAGCCTGCGGTTAGTTTCATCTTCATCTACATATTTGCTTATTTCCGGGCCTATTTCACGGGCAATTTTCAGGAGGTCCTTTTCCACTTTCGGAGATGCGGCTGTATGTAAAGTTTCCATATTAATTATATTTTAAGATACCATTCAAAGTTAATAATAAAAATTATTTTTTATTTGGTAAGAACCATCTGCTTTGTATCCACAACTGTTCCATCCACGATCAGCATATACGTATAAGTTCCTGCTGAAAGTGTTTTGCCTGAAATTTCTGTTTCGCCAAAACCTTTTGCTGAAACAGGAATTGATTTTAATTCAGAGCCATCAAGAGAATAAATCTTAAGTATTCCGTGTCCTGCATTTTGCGGAATGTAAAACCTGATCCGTGTGTTTTCAGAAAAAGGATTGGGAATATTTTGTTCAAGCCTCGCAATGTCAGTTACAGAATTAGCAGCACCATTTGTCTTTTGCTCATAGTTCATGCAGCATTGTGATAAGGCATTATCAAAATTTTTCATCGTGTTTTTCAACTCTTCAATTTGTTCCTGCTGATTTACATTTTCATTTTGCAAATTGCCAATTGCTGACTGCAAACTTTTTATAGCCTCATCTTTCTCTGCAATTATTTCTTGTTGTTCTTTGATGCTGTTTAACAGCACAAAATCCATGGCTCCATAATCCACACCGAGATAATTTTCTTTTTCTCCATTGCTGTTTTGATAGGTCCATTCTTTCACCATGTAAGGAGCAACTTCCTGCAACTCTTGTGCAAGTGTGCCAACTCCTCTTTCCTCGGTTGGCATGCCCGCTTCACCGGTATAGCTGAACCAGACAGGGTGAATTTTATTCAACACCTCTAACCCGTCATTAAAATCTTCTATATCTTTTTTCAAACGCGCATCGCTTGAAACAGTCCAGGATGAAGAAGTGGGTTTAGCAGCAGAGTTAGAACTGATTTGCAATTGAAATGACGGTGCGGTTCCGATGCCAACGTTGCCTGAGCTGGTGATGGTCATACGTGTGGCGCCACCTGCATTAAGCTGCAACCCGTTAGTATTCCCGGCATTATTGAATATGATGCCTCCTCCCTGGTTGCTCGTTGCGTTACCGAACAGGATTCCGTTCTGAGAAGCATTTGGAGTAAGGATGCTGATGTAAGCGATTCCATTATCATCCAGTAAAATTCCGGTTCCTGGCAAGGGTGAAACACCGGATGCTGCATTTGCCCTTACATGCAGCCTGCTTTGGGGTGCTGTAACTCCTATCCCCACATTCACACTGTTTGTTGCCGCGTTTACACCTGCAATGCTTCCCAGCACAAGGCTGTTGCTGGCAGCAACGAGGGCATTTCTCCCGATTGCAGCAGCATTCACAAGATTATTCGCTGCAACATCTGCTGCTTCCCCGATGGCAGTATTTCCATTCCCGGTTGTATTTGTATAAAGCGCATAGCTTCCAAGGGCAGTATTGGAATTCCCGGTTGTATTGCCGAGAAGAGCATAAGCTCCGTCCGCAGTATTGTTAATCCCGGTCGTGTTATTGGGCATTGAAAAATCACCGACTGCAGTATTCTCTTCCCCGGTAGTATTTGCATAAAGAGCCTGGAACCCGCTTGCGGTATTGCCATCTCCATTATTATTAGCATATAACGCATTTCTTCCAGTAGCTGTGTTCCTGTTTCCTCCCGTATTTGAGTAAAGCGAATGAGAACCGGTTGCCGTATTGGAAACCCCTGAGGTATTATTCCGGAGCGCTGCACTTCCTACTGCCACCAGGTTATCAACCGAGCTTCCATGATTATAGCTGAATAAAGCCGAATCGCCTATAGCAATATTAAATGAATTTTGTTGTGAGCTTCGCAAAGCATTCCAACCGATAGCAACGTTTGAACTCCCGGTAGTATTCGAAAAAAGTGCAGAACTCCCTGATGCAGTATTGTATCCGCCTGAGGTATTGGAATAGAGCGCCTCTTTTCCAAAAGCTGCATTATATGTTCCCGTGGTATTTTGCCGCATCGCATCAGCTCCGCAGGCAGTGTTATAAACCCCCGTAGTACTATTTCCCAGGGCATCCTCTCCTATAGCAGTGTTGTAGTTCCCGGTGGTATTTGCATCCAGCGCCTCATGCCCGATGGCAATATTTCCTGTCCCTCCCGTATTAGCCTCCAGGGCTGCGCTGCCGATGGCAACATTAAAGCCGCCTGTTGTATTCAGCAGCAGGGCTTCACTGCCGATTGCAATATTATTGCTGCCCGAAGTATTGGACCGGAGTGCTTTTGCTCCCGCTGACGTGTTACGGCTTCCGGTAGTATTCGAAAACAGCGAGGAGTCCCCGGAAGCTGTATTCTTAAACCCTGTCGTATTGCTTACCATCGTTTCATTTCCGTAAGCAGTATTGCTGTTCCCGGTTGTATTTAATACAAGTGAATTATACCCGGCTGCAGTATTACCCGACCCGCTTGAATTCTGAGCCAGTGTATTTAATCCTATGGCTGTATTCCCATGTCCTGTCGTATTGGAACGCAAAGAAAAATGCCCCACTGCTGTATTATAAAATCCTGAAGAGTTTTTGTGCAAAGCATTGTAACCTATGGCAAGCAAATAATCATTTGACGTTCCGTTATTGTAATTGAATAAAGCAGAATCACCAATGGCAATGTTATATGAATTTTGCTGGGAGCTGTACAGTGTGCTGAATCCAAGTGCAACATTGGCGTTGCCTGTTGTGTTATTCAGCAAAGCATAGGTGCCGTTTGCTGTATTATAGTTTCCTGTACTGTTTAAAATCAGCGAATTCACCCCGGTAGAAGTATTATAGCTTCCGGTTGAGTTATTATAAAGCGCTGCTGAACCAAAAGCTGAATTTCCTGACCCGGTTGTGTTAAAACGAAGAGCGCCAAACCCGGTTGCTGAATTATAATTTCCTGTAGTATTAGCAACCATGGTCCATTTTCCTATTGCTGTATTATCATACCCTGCCGAGTTTACTGACCCTGACTGCCCTCCTATAAAAACATTACTGGCTCCCGTGTTGACTGAATTTCCGGTAAACCCGATAAAAATATTGTCATTGGCATCGCCTGCTAAAAATTTACTTCCCCCGAGAAAAACAGAACCATCCATGAAAATATCTTTCCATGAACTGACAGCGGAGCCCATGTTAATTGTATTGTCGGAACCCGGCAGTAAATCAACATTTACTGCTGTAGGTGCCGTCAGGTTATTCAGGGTTTTAGAAGCAGTGGAAGATTTCAGTGCCGTCCATGCTGTTCCTGTATAATAATAAAAACCGGGGGTGTTATTCGTCTGGTAAATGAGAAGACCTGCAGCAGGGGTTGCAATAACGTCACGCTGGGCTTTCGTCATACGCGGAACTAACACGCCTTTTGTCGTGGATACCATATCCAGCAGGGAAGAGGCATTGGGTGTGGTTGTCCCTATTCCCGCACTTCCCGTGGAAGGAAAGGTATTGGTTTGTGCATGTGTCATTTTGCCTGCCAGCAATAGACAGGCAATGGTTGTGGTGATAAGCTTTTTATTCATGTTTTTATTTTTCTTAAGAGGTACTTTGCAGATACACAGAACGAATAAAAGTTCGGTTTGCGAACAATTATTTTTTCATGCCACAATAATAAAGTAAGAAATGAACTGCCCAATACCATTTATATGGGACAAAAGAGTGTTGGTGTTACTTTAGAAAATTCCTCAACCACGGGCATGGGGAGGCTTTGTAAGTATCTGAAAAAAGCTCACTTGATCAGGTGTGGAAAATTAAATTGTTTGGAAAATATTAAATAATTTTAATTTGTGCCTTCGAAAGGATCGTTTTCTGTTCGAACACATCCCTGCCTGCCGACAGGCAGGCGCTTCTCAGGCACCAATGTAGCGCGACAAACGCGGATGATTGGGGTTTTTCCTGTTCATCATTTAATCATAAAAATCACGGTTCAGACAATTTTGCCCCCTGAAGAAACCGGAGCTAAAAATAAACTTTTTAAGAATATTAAATAATTTTATTTTGTGTTTTCAAAGTTTCTGAGTCCCCGAAATGGGGAGACTCAGAAAGTCCACAACGTTTCAGACGATGACCAAAGAGGGAGACGAGTACCGTAGGGAAACTAATTAATTTCACTTGCAATTTGCGCTAAAGTTAGAGTTAAGACATTTTGGAGAAACGAATGTATATCAGCTGCCGAATTATTAATATCCGTTGACTGCATCTCTAAAGAAATAGTATAAGGTTCAATTGAAAGGGGAAGGACTGTTGTCAAATCCGCTGCATTTGTTTTTGTTTTAGATGGTTCATTATATTGCAAGATTGCGCCAATTGCAAATGTTGATTCATCATAACCATAATGATGAAGTGTAATTATCAATTCATACCTTTTCTTATCCCTAAGCACAATTACAAAACGAAACCAAGCTCTAGGTAAAGTCCTATTAAAGAAGTAATGATATTTTATAGCATACTCAAGAATTTGACGAGAAAAGTAATGTCTTTTGTTTTCGTTGTCAGGAGGAACGCTTTCTAAAAATATTTCGGCATTTCCATTAAGTCTTCCGACTATTTCTTTTCTTATCTTACTTATTGAATCTTTACATAAGTCGAATATTTCCATTCTGTTTTTTGAAATGAGCTTTTGCCTTTTTATTTCAAGATTTAAATTTTTGCTCTCTAATTTTTGAGCAAAAATATCTGCGACCTCACTAAGAGAAGAGGTAGATAATGAAAGGTCAAGCTTTAAGTTAAGAGCTGCTTCTATATTCCGTTTTTGAGTTTCGCAGAAAAAATCTACTAATGGTTGGGGCAGTCCAAAATCGGTCCATTCAAGTGCATCAATATATCTTGGTTTTTCATTTCTCTTAACGGTGAAAGGAAATAAATTATGTTTAATAAGAATTAAACTTGACATTAATCTTGCTATTCTTCCATTGCCATCTTGAAATGGATGAATTTGTGTGAAAGCGTGATGAAACCACGTTGCGACTATTAACGGGTTTATTTGCCTTTTTAAAAGGTCTTGATAAATTAAAATAAGATTATCCATCTCGGATGCTACATGAATAGGCGGGCAATAAATAAACATTGTTCCATCAGGTCTCGTTGGATTGTTTTCTCGTGTCTTAAAATCTCCTTTTAACAATTCAATTTGTAACTTGTTACCAAATTGGTCTCGGCCTTCTGCTGTTTCCTGATGAGAAGTAATTAATTGATGTAGTTCCTTAATAAAGCTTATTGTTATAGTTCTGTCATTTTTTACAACATCAAATACAAAATCAATTGCCGCAAAATTATCCTGTAAATATGCCATTAATTTTTCCGGTGGAATATTACTATCTCCGTGTTGCAAATAGGCTTCTACAAATCCTTCCTTAACAAATGTTTCTGTAATCCCTTCTTTTAAGTCATATAGTCTTTCGACAATTCCAGTTTCAATCGCATGTTGCCTTTTAAGTCTATCAATAAAATGTTTGTACTCATCCGAGTTCTCTTTAAGTACTTCTCGTCTTCTAATCCAAGAAGGTAAAATACTATCAAGCTTAATTGTAGAGCACTGTTCCCAAGACTTAGAAAATTCTATTGGTTTCCAAACAGAAATAATGACATTGGTTTTGTCGTCTTTCAACTTTGCATAAACAACAGGAAAAGCAAAACTTTTATCATATTCTATCTCCAAGATGTCTGAATATTGAGTTAAGAATGGGGCAAGTTTTATATATTTAATACCCAGTCCCTTCAATGTTATTCCAACATCAACTAATTTAGCCCTTCCATCTGATTGAAGATTTTCCTTTACGGCTTTTCTAATAATTTGGTTGTCTGGTTTGCTCTCTTGCATAGTTAATTAATTGATTTTTATTTTTGTCGTACAATTCTAATATAATGAAACACAACGAAGAATGGATTATGAAGTTCCGAATGAACATAAATAAATAAAAAGCATGGATTTTTAATTCTCTCATTTATTTATGCTCCACTGTTTTTTAGAAACTTCACAGCTCGTTTACCTTTAATGCCTCTTGTTTTGATTTCTTGTAACTCTACTGTTAGTTGTAGTTTTGTTTTTCTCCGAAGTACAGATTCAAGCCTGCATTACTCCCTAATAAGTGCTGTGAAAATGTCATTGAGTCCTTGTCCATTTCCGCTTCTTGCAATTTGTAACGCCTTGTAATAATCTATTCTTTCTATTTTTTCAAAGGTTACATCTTTGTCAAGTAAGTCTTTAAATTGAATTGAAGCAAGCAATCTTGCTACTCTACCGTTTCCATCCAAAAAGGGATGTATGCTTAAAAACTTTTCATGAAATGATGCAATCGCTGATACTTTTTTATCACCAGAACTGTATACAACTTTCATATATTCTTCTCGCCACCAATTTAAAAGGTTAAATGTTAATGATGGAATTTCTGATGGTAAAGCAGGAATAAAATCTGCATCTTGTTTATCCGCACCTGGGTTTCCTATCCATACATCAATTTTTCTAAATCCCAGCAAATTGTGGTATTTTTCTTTCTGTGTGTCTTGCATGATTGCTTTATGCAAAACGAGTAAATCTTCAATTGAAAGTCTTGATGAAAACTTGACACCAGCAATTGGTAAGGTTGAAAGTTTAGAATTTAATGTATCTCTTGAATAAACATGTCCTGCAAGCGCTGTGGTTGCCTTATTTAATTCGGCTAATCCAGATTTTATTTCTTCAAAATTTTTCTTTAAGTCAAGATGGGAACTTAAAAATGAAATTTGCTCCGCTTTTGAAAGCTCTATTCCCAAATATTCAAGACGGACTCCGTATCCCTTTGGGCTGTCAAGAATACTACAAACTCTTTCACCGTGATAAATAGTTATCTCTTGAGCATGTCCTTGGCATAATTTTATTCTCTCACTGGGCGTTATTTTTTGGTTCGTCATAAATAAAAACCCTTGAGCGTTGTTTTTAGCTACACCTTTTATATCTTCATTGAATTTATCCTGTACCTCCTCGAAGTCCTTTTGTCCATTTGGAAAATGACAACCAACAACATATTTTTTCCCCTCTTTGTAACAGAGAATGTCCTTTGTTCCGTCCGGTCCACCTATTGGACTTTGAGCATCAATTTCCTGATAGCCTTCAATGTCAATTATCTTGGCAGACATTCGCTCAGAAAATGGTTGTCCCTTATCCCAGTTAATTATAATCTGATATGTATTTGTCATCTATTCGCGTTGTCAGTAAAGGGTTTAAATGCTCTAATACCCAACTTGGTTTCCTTTCTAGTGATTCGGTTGTTTCATTTAAGCGAAAGTAATTTTTCTTTTTGAATTACTGTTTAAATTCTTACTGCACTAAGAAAGCGGTTCCGGTTTTGGCGCACCACCTGCAAGGCGATGCCTATCTTCCGGCAACGGAATAAATTTTTTATTGTCAGTGGGCGGCAGCAGTATGCGGCCCTGTTTCCAGTCTTCTTTAACCTGTTCAATACGTTCCCTGCGGGAAGAAACAAAATTCCACCAGATGTGCCTTTTTTGTACTCGCAGCGTCTCCTGTTTTTCACAGGGATTCTGTCGCCTGTGTCCTAACCGAGTCTCCTTTTTAGGGACTCGGTTGTTTCATTTAAGCGAAAGTAATTTTTCTTTTTGAATTTCTCACGAGTATCACCATCCGGTGTATATTAACCTTTGATGTTCCTGATGAAGAAAAACATCCGATAAAAGGTTTGTGAGTGCAAACTCAAATCAAAAACAACTCGCACTCATTTAAAAAAGTTTTTTAAAAAACTAACATCACAAAAATTTATTCAAAGCACGTAAAAGAATCTTGTGGCATGGTCGGTTCCGTTTCAGGTTCAAGTTCTGCTGCCAGTTCATTCAGCAGCATAATATCCACATTTTTAATTTCAATTTTCTTATAACCTGCCTTCTCAATAATAACGGTAACCGTATTCGCAAAATCAGTTACAAGTTTTTCAGCCGTCTGAAGCACTGTCATCTGTACTTCCTTCAATGGCTTACCTGTTTGTTTATCCTTAAACCTTCCGCCATAAGCTTTTCGCTTGCGCCCGTAACAAATTACTTTCCTCAGCCTTTTATAAATATCTTTTTCCCGGAAGTGCTTTTCACTCAGAATATTCATCAAAGCATCCATCTGGTACTTTAGAAAGTAACACGTATCCTGTACCAGCTTTTTCAATTCATTATGCAGCGCAGCATTTTTGCTCCGCTCATTTTTGTTTTTTGGTATCAGGGTTTCAAATTTTAAAAGAAGTTCCTGTGCCTGTTGCAGCATTTCATCTGTTAAACCATATTCTTTTAAAAATCTTTTTTGCTTTTCTGCTGTACTCCGTATCAATTTACATCGTTTCACAAAAACCTTATCAGCCGGTCTCCGCAGGTCGCTCAGGCTGCAATGCACCGCCTTCATCATCTCCGCGTCCTTCTTATCCTTCGCCCTCGCCTCCATTACCTTCGCCATCTTAAGTAACAGGTCAATCAGCTTGTTTCTCACCTGCTGCTTATTGAGAGTAATCCCCTCCAAACCATGCTTCCTTTGCTGTAGGAGTTGTCTCATCCTGCTCCCGCGTTCATTCAACAGGATCACGCACTCTTTCAGCTTAATTATTTCATCCTGCATCTCAATATTTTGTTTGAAAAAATATTCTACCGCTTCAATCATCAGGAATTTTGCTGTTTCTTTTCGTTTCATTTTTCCGTTTTTATTAAATCAGTTAAACAAAGAATCTTTCGCCATTAATTAATCAGGGTTCTTTACGCATGATACAGCTTTCGGGTTTCAGTAAGAGTCAATTCTGCAATGTTTCGCTGATTTCTTATCCTGTACCTTCCTCATTGCAATAATTTTCGGTTGCCTGGCATTTCGGTTCCGCTTTTTCGTTCTGCTGTATCCATGTTTTGCAAAGTGGTCCCGCTGCATTGCAGGATTTTCCTGCCGCTTTGTATAAGTTTCCTGCAACTTTGCAAAAACGTCCTGTCCTTATGTAATAAAACACGCTGTTCCTGCAAATGCATTCCCTTTCATTGCAGGGCAAAAACCCTCCACCGGTTAACGGAAAGGGGTTTTTTATTCCAGGAAAATAAAACCTGGTTTACATATCTTCCCCAAAGCCCTGCTTTTCAAAATACCACACATGCAGTATTTTT
>DATEMK010000289.1:0-4729 GCA_035275625.1 Bacteroidia bacterium | reverse complement strand
TGTCAGCACTCCCATTCCGGGTCCTATTTCTAAAACTTTGGAATAACCGCCATGCAATGTCAGGCTGCCTGTAATTTTTTCTGCAATCGTTTCATCCGTTAAAAAATGCTGACCCAGAAATTTTTTCGGTTTTACTTTTTGCATTATTCTGCAAAGTGAATAGAAATAATTATCATACCAATTCGTAAATTCGTATTGATTCGTATTCGTTGATGCATTTAAAATCCGTACTTCTTATTATTTTTCGAAAAATCCATTTCCGTAAATTTCGGATTGAGAACAAAACTGGAAAGTTCCACTCGTCCGTACAATCCTCTGTTATCATAAATAATCTGCACCATGGGAAGAAAAGTTATTTTATCAACATATAAAATAATTTTTTTTCCATAAACACTCGGAACTTTGATAACCTCTCCGGCTTTTGCATCGTCAAAATGTTTGTATTTAGGATTTGCTTCAAGAATCATATAATCATTTATTAAAAGCTTTTGCCCGATAGTTACCATATTTTCTCCGCGCAGAACTTTATAATCATCAAAATGAAAATCATTTTTTTCTATAACAAGCTGGTAAAAGGATTTTCCTTTTGAAACAGCATCCGCTTCTATTTGCAAATTAGTGTAAAATGCATCGCCAAATTTTTTCAGATAGCCCTCCAGCACTTCATGAATAAAATTAAATCCTAATTGCCAGATGGTGTACTGATGATTTTTCCGGAGCAACATGCTATAGGGATTTAAGCTAAGCGTTATAAAAGGAAAACGGTTTGGATTTATTAATGCTTTATTATTATTTACACCTTCTATAAGCAACCCTTCAG
Source organism: Bacteroidia bacterium (assembly GCA_035275625.1). Lineage (GTDB taxonomy): Bacteria > Bacteroidota > Bacteroidia > AKYH767-A > OLB10 > DATEMK01. The sequence goes on along the minus strand of DATEMK010000289.1, from coordinate 3,909 downwards.
CGCCCGGATTGGGAGTTACACTATATATGTAGGCTTTGTAAGGATTGTTATTAAGCTTTACAACGTACTCATCATATTTTAATTCTCCCCTGATTCTTTCGTTTATCTCAAGCACAAAGCTGCACGTTTTAACCTCCTTCATTGCCGACATCATTTTATCAAAAATCTCTTTTGATTTATTTTGCTGGCAAAAAGTATTTAAACTGCTGAATAAAAATACCAGTAGTAAAATTTTTTTCATAAAAATAAAAATAGCAGTTTTTTTTAGTTTGGTTTTATCACTTCAAGCAGTGTGCGAAAAGCCACGAATTTATCTTTATAGCGATTCGAATGCTGTGCCTGCAATGCCGGTGCAAAAATGTCACGGTATTGCTCATATTCTTTCATGCTGTTGCATACATATTGAATGGAATAAGTGGTTCCTTCAGCATCGTCATCAGTCAGCACTTTATAAATCCTGTTCTCCGTAAACATTCCGGTAAGCATGACTTCCGGAATATGCACTCGCTGCATCCAGTCGAGCCATTCATCATGAACAGAATTGTCAATGTTTACGGTGACGTTGTAAATGATCATGTTTGAGGTTTGAGGTTTGAGGTTTGAGGTTGTTTGATTGTTCTTTAACTTCAAACCTCAAACTCCAAACCTTGAACTATTTAGTTCACTTTATCTCCCCGCAATGCACGGAATCTTTTTCTTGCTTCGGCTGCAAACAGGCTCCCGGCATATTTTGTCAGAAGCGTTTCATACAATTCCATTGCTTTAGATTTATTGTTCAATTGATTTTCATACAACCCTGCGAGTTGAAATAAGGCATCATCTGCAAGTATATCATCAGGATATTTTTCCACAATATTATTAAGGTAAACAACTGCCGTATCATTCATTCCTTTCTTTTCAAAAATACCGGCTTTTTTAAACCACACCTCATCGGTCAATGAATGCCCGGGAAATTTTGCCAGCACAGAATCAAGCGTGACAAGCGCTTTATCATCATTATTTCTGAACTCCAGCAAATCAGCCCTCGAATAAATTAATAAAGGTTCTGTGATGGAATCCATCCCGGTGTTATCCATAATTAATAAAGCAAGCGACATGGCATCGTTTGAAATAAGCTGCGAGGTAGCGGCTTTCAAAACATTTAATTGCGCAGCAGCCCATTCAAACTCTCCAAGATAATAAGACAACCGCGCATTCCGGAATTTTGCCTCCCTTCCGATAGCGTCATGTTTAAAATCTTTATCCACCTGCCCGTAATACAATGCTGCATCCCAAACTTCGCCCTGCAAAATTAAAATGTCGCCTAATTCTAATTTACATTCTGCTTTAAACTGGCCGGCAATACCCGGAAGATTAATTATTTCTTCCAGCAGGCTGACTGCCTCATCAATTTTATTGAGATAAAATGCTTTCAGGTGGGCATAACTGCTGATGAGCGGAGCTGTTACAGCATTTTTTCCAAGCTGGGATAATGTGGCTTTGTAATCATTGTCAAGTTTGGCGAGTTCAGCTTCAGAAGGTTTTTTCCCGGTCGTTATTTTTTTATTGGAAGCATTCAGCATTTCAATTCTTGCAGGAATATAGTTATAATTTTTTTCGCCTTTATCTACTACATATTGAAAACATTTTTCAGCCAGTGCAAATTCCCGGTTAGAAGCACAAAGCCTTCCGAGATTTAAAACACGCTCTCCATTTTCATCTAATCTTTTATCCATTGCTTTTGCCTGGATTAAGGCCGATTCAAAATCTTTTTCCTGGATGAAAAGCCAATATAGCAATTCATTGTAAACCGGCTTGTCAGTGTTTCTCTGTATTTCTTTCAACAAACTTTTGCGCAATGTTTCACTCACACTGCCTGAAAGATCGTTGGCAATTTTATTTTGCAGGATGGCCTGAAGGTTGCCGAAATATTGTTCATTATAATTCAGCACATCAAGATATTCTTCAATCATCTTTTGCTGATCTCCTTTTTGCGCATATAGTTCCGCTAACTCAAAATTGAACGGATAAACTCCGCGTAATAGTTTTCTGCCAGCAAGATAAGTTTCAATGGCGAAGTCAAATTCCTGTATTTCCACAAAAGCATTTCCAAGATTGATTACCTGGTTCACATCAGGGGGGATTGATTTTATGGCTTTGTCAAATTGCTGTTTGGATTTACCGGGATCATTTTCACTTAAAAATATTTTTCCGAGATCAACATATAAAGTCATATCAACCGGGTTTTTTTTTATTTGCTTTTTGACCAGCTTTTCTGCTTTATCATAATCTTTTAAAAGGGTTAAACATTTCAGGTAAGATTCATACGTTCCGTAAGGATCAGCATTGTATTGCTTTTCAAAATAGACAGCGGCCTTCTCGTATTCACCGGTTGCAAAATATTGATTCGCTAAATCAAGATTGGATTGTCCCTGGCCAAAAGAATTAAATCCCGATAAAACCGGGAGAAAATAGAAAATTAAAATAAAAACGATTCTCCATTTTGAATTGGAAAATATTTTGAAGAATTCTTTTTTAAAAATATTATTTACGTTCATCATATCTTAATAGTCTGACTGCTAATCAACAAATTATCAAATCATCAAATCAACTGATCATTTCAAATCCCGTATACGCAACTAACGCTTTTGGGATTCTGATTCCCTGTTCTGCCTGGTTATTCTCCAATAATGCAGCAACTATACGTGGTAACGCAAGGGCACTTCCGTTTAGTGTATGAGCGAGTTGCGGCTTCTGTTCGCCTTCGCGGAATCGCAGCTTCAAACGGTTTGCCTGGAATGATTCAAAGTTTGAAACAGAGCTTACTTCTAACCATTTTTTTTGTGCTCCTGAATAAACTTCAAAATCATAAGTAAGTGCCGATGCAAAGCTCATGTCACCACCACAGAGTTTAAGAATGCGAAAGGGCAGTTCAAGCGAATCAACCAATGCAGCCACATAATCTTTCATCTCTTCCAGCGTATCATAAGATTTTTCAGGATGCTGAATTTGCACGATTTCTACTTTATCAAACTGATGCAAACGGTTTAAACCCCGTACATCTTTCCCGTAGGAGCCCGCTTCGCGCCTGAAACATGGCGTGTATGCAGTCATCTTTACAGGAAGATCATTCGTTTTTAAAATAGTATCCCGATAAATATTTGTAACGGGAACTTCAGCAGTCGGGATCAAATAAAAATTATCCAGTCCAACATGATACATCTGCCCTTCTTTGTCAGGCAATTGCCCTGTACCAAAACCGGATGCTTCATTTATCAAGATCGGAGGTTGTATTTCACGATAACCGTTTGAAGTTGCCTGATCGAGAAAATAATTAATCAAAGCGCGTTGCAGCTTTGCGCCTTTTCCCTTGTAAACCGGGAATCCCGCTCCTGCAATTTTATTTCCCAATTCAAAATCTATGAGGTCATATTTTGCTGCAAGTTCCCAATGAGGCAAAGAATTAGTACCGGGTTCAGGCAATGAAATTTTGTTCCGGTAAACCTCTTCGTTTTCAGCCGGAGTTTTTCCCTTTGGAACCTTTACAGACGGAGCATTTGGAATTTTTACAAGAATTTCCTGCAATTCTTTTTCAATTCTTTCCAGGTCAATATTCAATTGTTTTGAACTTTCCTTTAACGCAGCGCTTTTATTTTTCAGGTCATTTGCTTCAGCGGCTTTTCCGCCTTTAAATAATTCACCGACTTGTTTTGCAAGAGAATTCTGGCTTGAAAGCAAGCTGTCAAGTTCCGTTTGAGTTTTTTTTCGCTGGTCATCAAATTCTAATGCTTTATCAATCAAAGAAAAATCATTAAAATTTTTTATGGCAAGACGTTGTAACGCTTCTTCTTTTTTATCTCTCAAAAATGAAATCTGTAACATGCAGCGAAATTTTCAGGCAAAGGTAGCGAAAGGGAGTGCAAGGTTCAA
>DATEMK010000288.1:0-4054 GCA_035275625.1 Bacteroidia bacterium | reverse complement strand
CCCGTAGGAAAAACAAAAGCTGTATTTCCAAACTTTTTTACCGGCCCCTCCACAAAACTTGTATCGGCCGCTCCCGTCACAACCGAACCCGCCCTCATGCAAAGCAAGTTAGTAGTATCAGAAACAATATTTCCTTTGGTTAAAATAAGCGAATCAGTAACTCTGACCGACATTTCCAAAACTAAATTATCGTCTGGCTTGTTAATCTGAATTTTCTTAAAAATTGCCATTGTATCAGCATTTGATGCATCTGTCATTATGCCAAACCCTGAAAACGCATATGAAATTGTTTGAGTGGTATTGCCATTAAAAATAGCCTTGCCGCCATTGGCTCCAAAAACCACGGTTCCGTTTGAAGGCACAGGGTGATAGCTCAATAAAAGATTTCCACCAAAAGATGTGTTTTTTGTGTAACCCGGATAAATGGTTCCATCGCCCGACATGTAAAATGTTGCATCATCATTGAACGTGTCCGCTGATGAATTGGCAAGATAAATATTACCATCACCCGTATTTACCAGTACCATCGTGGAGTCAAAAACATTGCCTCCTGATGAAGTAGAATTTGAATTCCCCTGCTGGGTAAATTCAGCGATTTTGTCAAACTCACTCCCGTTAAGCAGTATGACATATGCATCTGCTGTTATGTCAGCACCGAAATGTGTGCCATTGAATAAGGCTGTATCCGTATTGGAAACATATATCCATCCGGAATTAATGGTTCCTGAATTGAACGTTGCTTTCCCTGATATATCCAAATTATATGACTGGAGATTCAGCGTGCCTGAATTAATCGTAAAGCCGGTAACCGCAACATCCGAACTGATCTGCACATTGTTAGAACCGCTGACAATAATTACATTATCACAATAAAGCGGAGTTCCAACCGGAGACCAGTTTGCAGAGTTTTCCCATGCAGAACTAACAGCGCCTGTCCAGGTAAAAGTAAGCGGATGGGGTGTAATGGTAACAGTATCCTGCGCAGAGCATCCTGAAAGATCAGTTACGGTAACAATATAATTTGTCGTTGAAGACGGATTTGCTTTAGGATTGGCTACGCTTGTGCTGCTCAAACCAGAAGATGGCGACCAGCTATATGTATAAGGTGTCATTCCCATAGTTGCAACAGGCGATCCCCCAATAATGGCACTGTCTCCGGCACAGTTACCCTGATCACTGCCTGCTGCTGCTGTAAGAAAACATTTATTATAAGCAAGCGCAAAATTTCCCCACGTTATAACGGTGGCTGAATTGGCGACTTTGCCCACGTATTTATTTCCTGTCACTCCGCCATTTCCCAAGTCTTTCCAGGTGCTTCCGTTCCAGTTGCCAACCTTTACAGTGGCAGAATCCAGCAAATCACACGCAGCAGAATCCCAGCTTAAGGAGACGGTAACATTTGAAGTTCCTGTATTCCTTGCAAGGTTCCAGTAACTGCAGTCATGAATGTATTTAATTGTACCATCCATGGAATTGCCGAGCGATTGACCTGTATTAAAATATTCTCCTGTGTAAGCATAAGTTACGGAAGCCGGAGCACTTATTTCAATTGCACGGTAATCACTTCCTTTTCCTGTAGGAAAAACAAAGGCGGTATTTCCGGTTTTCTGAACAGGCCCAGAAACGAAACTGTTATTGCTTGTTCCTGAAACTACGCTGCCTGCAAGCATTGAAAGTAAATGGGAAGAAGTAGTTATCAAATTTTTATTCACAAGAAACAAAGTATCATTAATAGAAACTGTTGTATCAAGTGTAACGCTTCCGCCCGATTTATCAATTTTAATTTTATTCATATTAATAAGCCGGCCTATACCATGAATCACCTGTGCATTGTTACCTGCAAAAACTAATGTACCATCAAAACTGGATAGGTGAGTAAAGTTGGGGCCTGCAGCGACATAAAAATTGCCTTTCAAAATGCTGGCTGTATAGGTAATTAAATCTACAGTGCCACTTATGGTTACATCACTATTTAAAGTATCTCCTGCATTTACCGCAAACTTGAAATGGTTTCCTGTACAATGGAAAACAGAAGCAGCATTGAACGTATTGCCTCCATAAGAGCTCGTACCGGTGCCCCCTGTTTGCGTCAATGAATCAATACCATTGAATATTGTATGCTTGAGCAATATTCCCGGGGCCGTAAAATTAGTGTTGCCATTAAAAACAGATTTGTAACAATTAATCACTGCTACATTTGTGAGTGTGATGGACTGTGCTGTGCTGCCGGCCTGCGTAAAATAGTTAAGTTCAAGAGATCCCGCTACAAATCCCCCTGCATCCACATACAGTTTTTTTCCACTGGCAAGAGTACTGGTCCCGCTGCCGCTATTGCCAATAATTATTCCTCCCACGGTTGATGAGCCAACATAAATATTTCCGTTGAAATAAGTATTGCCAAGGTTGGAAACAACAAAATCACCCGTGCTGTTATTTATAAAAATAGCGGTGTCATTAAAGGTATTGCCAGTACTGTTAGAAATTGAAAAATTCCCGGTTGAAGCTGCAGTTTTGGTTATGGAAACTTTTGCATTAAAAGTGCTGCCACCATTTGATTGTGTGGTTGCGGTTCCTTTGTTTTCCAATGCAACAGAATAATTAAAAGTTGATCCGGCTATAAAAACACGGTCAGCCGAACCTGTTATTATTACATTCAGTGTTCCTCCACCGAAAGAAGCCCTTTCTCCATTTGTAATCAGGGAACCTGAATTAATGGTCCCGCCTGACATAGAAAAATAATTACTGGAGGTGAGAGTATATCCGCAAAGGTTCAAAGTATTGGCTGACATGCTTAGCTTGTAAATGCTTCTTGTTGTATCAAGAGAAGGATGATTGGTTGTTGAACCAATACTTACCGTATCGTTACTTGTTGGAAACCCATTATTATTCGGGCTCCAATTTGTATTTTTATTCCAGCAGGTATCAGTTGTACCGGTCCATGTGAAATTTTTGCCGAAAGAGAATGGAGCGTTAAAGCATATTGCAATAAAGGCGCTGAAGATGATTATATTTTTTAAAGTTTTCATGTGTTTAGTTTTTAAAGGTTAATTCGTAATAAAGGAATAAGAGGTCCAGTTTCCTGAATGATTTACTCTCACATTCGCATAATAGGTGCGATGCTCTGTTAATGTACCTGTTCCAAGTGTTAAGGTGAAAAGATTTCTTGAATACGTGCATCCCGAAGGCGGGGCAGCATCAAATGTGAAAGTTTTAAAAATCACATCACTTGAATCAGGCATTGTTCCAAGAGATACTTCAATCTGGCTGGTGTTTAAAGTATCAGACAGCTCGACAATAAACGAGCAATTGAAATTCTGACCGCTTTCTGTTATACGAGCATAGGCGTCATTGATCTGTGCATTTGCATTCATCGTGAACGCAAAAAGAAATATTACTGCAATAAATAGTTTTTGGTAATTGGGTTTTGCTTTCATTGGGATTTTTTTAAATGTTTTAATAAATTAGTGAATTGATAAGTAACATTAAAGTGCATAGGTTAAATGCATTGAATAAAATTGTTAAGTCTTAATTAAAAAGACAGAATAAAAATTAAAAACAAACTGGCGGAGTACATTGTTCCATAACAAGCCTCGTTTAGAATTTTGATAATTATTACAACACAGCAAGAGAAAAAGGGGATTCCTCTTTACAGTTTTTGAATTTTAATAAAAGCTTAAAGCCATTGCTAAAAGCTGTGTTGTTTTTTTAAGAATATTCTTCTATGCTTAATTTGGGATTAGTAACAAAGAATATTTGTACAAAGATTACGACAAGTTTCTTAGATTGCAGTTGGGAAGACCAATAATAGTTTTCAACAGGTGGTTAATAACCTTAGAATTCAGGTAGTGCCTTACACTGGATTTTTTGCATGGTTTTCGCACACCCCTGATCCGCCTAAGGCGGAGGACAACCGCACAAAAATGTGGACCCATCCTCCCCCAGGGATCAAGGTGTGAATAAAGCTTACAAAAAATTGAAAGAAAATAATAGTTTTTGCGCTTTTATATTTTGTAAATAATATTTTCGCAATGAGACAGGATGATCTTACATGAAA
>DATEMK010000287.1:0-14273 GCA_035275625.1 Bacteroidia bacterium | reverse complement strand
AAATAATATTTTATTTTTTGGTGAACGTACGTTTTATATAGGTGAATGTATAAAATATACTGGTAAATAATTTAATTAACACATTGTTTATTATTTTTTTAATTGATAATCAGTATATTAAGTAAAAGTTCATTTGAAATTAATTGATCTATAACTATTTCTGTTTAAATTCGCATATCAACCAGTGAAAATCAACAATTTTTAAAACCAATTTAAATAATAACCAATTAATCAATTACTTCATGTTAAAAAAGCAAACAATTAAGCGACAGAAAGGCAGCATGCTGCTTTCGTTGACCAAAACATGTGCGCTGGTAATTTGCCTGTTCCTGGCAAATATTCCTTCACGCACACAAGCACAGGTGGATTTGACAGAATATCCCCCGGGACATCCGAATGTAACGGTGAGTGCAACACAACAATTGCAAACTTTTCCGGTACCGCGTTATAAACCGGGGCATACTTTAATGCCAAATTTTAACGTAATGGATCCGATATACTTTGGCGGATACAAACAGCCTGGTGTTTCCGATGCCACTGCAATACACACCCAGGCTGATATTCAACGAGAATTGGCAAAGAATTTTAATTACATGTTAAATCTTACCTGGTTCACGGGTGCATATAATGATACCTGTGTGGCACTGGCAAATGCAAATCCTCAATGGAAAGCATGCTTAATGAGTCTGAGGGCGCAGACAGGCGGGTCAAAAATGTGGGATCAGAATTTTGCCGATGACCATTATCTTCAAAATTCAAGCGGTACATTTTTAGATTGGAGCGGAAATGCAACGGCTTATCCTTATAAAGTCTGGAGGCCTACAGCTCCCCCGGCAGATTACAAATCTGATGGTACAGTAGTCCGTAATTATTTTAATGCATCGCTGGCAAACCTGACACGGGACGTTGATGTTGTAAATGAAGACGGTGAGGTTTACCCGATTCTTGAAAACGGTGCACTAATGGCTGATCCGGCAGTTGTAGCAGGAAAAAATGCATCTGGTCTTGACTGGCAGCCTTACCTTGCAAAAAAGGTAAGAGAAAATGATAATCTCTACAGGGCAGAGTTTATGACTCATCCCCGACTTCAGAATGCCAAGTATACTGAATACAGGCTGGACGGGCATCCAAGCTACCAGCTGGCATGGTCCCAGGCACGATTTATTAATGATCCTATCAATGGTCAGTATTATCCAACACCTGACTTGTATGTAAGGTGGCCCTATAACTGGAAAGACTGGACTTCTGCCTGGCACGGTTTGAAATGGGTTACTCAATCCCGTTATTTTGAATTTCTCGAAGGAGATAAATTATTTTCTCCGTTTGTCGGTGCCGGATGGGACGCAAACCCTGAAGTTGATGTAAGACCTGCGCAATGGTTAGGGCTTTTAAAAATTATGGGAATGTACGGTTCAGAATTTTACTACACAGGATATTTTAATGAAGCAGGAAATTATAATCCTCCGAATCCTCCGCCCAATAACCCTGCAGGATATGCATGGCAGGCTGTTACTCCTTCTTACTCACAGGCTATTACCAGCCGCTACGAAGATATTTTAAGAGGCGGTTCTTTGATGGCTGGCGATATGATTGATAACAGCAATCCTGTTACCCCTTCCCCATTCTACCAGTTTTCAACAGGAGCAACAAATAAAGTTGTAATTATCAGGAAGAGCGATTCCGGAAACAAATATGCAATAACAGGCGCCATTGAAAATAACTCAAATATTATCGGGAGCACACCATTGATAGATGATGCACAGATCACGCTGAGCGGCCAGACTCTTAAATTTAAAATCAGGAGACAGGGCAGCACTTATATTTATGATAACACCAACACGTCAGCGCCCGTGTTTTACCAGTTAGATGCATGGCATGAAGCTCCGCATCCTTATTACTGGTCAAAAGATTTTAACCTGGAAGCAGAATTATTTGATAACACGAATGCTTCTTACAATCTGAAAACAACAGTTCCTGCGGGAACTCCGGCAGGAGATTTCAGAAGCTTCACCACCTTTATTACTTTCCCTGATGCACAAACATCTTTTACTCCCATTGAATATGTATTTACTCCACGGGATGCTTCCCAGGCTACCCTTTATTTATGGGTAAAGATGCGTTCAAGAGTAAACGGTGCTGCTACAGGAGTAACCGCTTCAGTTGACAATGCAAATGCTAAAACAATCGGCTGTGTTGCTGATACAGACTGGAAATGGTACCGTATTGATGCAACAAGCCAGCAGGCCATCAGCTATGCGGGCTTAACACTTGCAAATCACACACTACGCTTAACACCTGCAAATTCTAAAGTTGAAATAGACCAGGTTGTATTATCCACAAATTCAAATTTAGGTTTAACACCTGAAGGGCCCACCTGTTCAGTCAATTGTACAGCAACAGCTACTGCAAATGGTCCATTGGCTTTTTGCCAGGGCGGAAATGTTGTTTTAACTGCATCTTCAGGGGCTTCTTATTTATGGACTCCAGGAAACCAGACTACTCCATCCATTACTGCAAGCGCTTCAGGAAGCTATTCTGTTACGGTCATCCAAAGCAATGGCTGCAGTGCAACTTCAACTCCTTTAACGGTATCTGTGAACCAGGTTCCGTCAGTTGTCATTTCAGCTAATGGCCCGACAACTTTCTGTGCGGGAGATTCAGTTGTTCTGACTTCTTCTTCTGCAAGTTCTTACCAATGGAGCCCCGGTGGACAAACAACACAATCTATTATAGTAACGGCTTCGGGAAACTATACTGTTAATGTAACCGATGGATCAGGATGTTCCAATACTTCTGCCGCGACTTCAGTTACTGTAAATCCTTTGCCTGCTGCTGATATTACGGCAGGCGGTCCGCTAGTTTTCAACCAGGGTGACAGCGTAATTCTTACTGCAAGCGCGGGCAGCAGTTATTTATGGCTTCCGGATAACCAGGTTACACAATCCATAACTGTAACTGAATCCGGAACCTATTCCGTCCTGGTTACAGATGCAAACGGTTGTTTTGCAGTTTCTCTTCCTGTTGTTGTGATGGTGAATGGAGGTGTGCAGGGCGTGGCAATCATTACACCGGGAGGGCCTACCACATTTTGTGATGGCGGCAGTGTTGTCCTCTCCGCAAACAGCGGGATAAGCTATCTGTGGTCCACAGGTGAAACCTCACAAACTATTACTGTTAATACTACCGGAAGCTATGTGGTCACTGTAACGTTTGTCGCAAACACTTCCACTTCAACACCTGTAAATGTGGTGGTTAATCCTTTGCCTTCTGCAACTATTACTGCGGATGATTCAACATCATTTTGCCAAGGTGGCGATGTAACGTTGCTGGCAAGCCTGGGATCTTCTTATCTATGGGTTCCGGGAGGTCAAACCACCTCTTATATCAGTGTCAATGCTTCCGGAAGCTACAGTGTTATCGTTACAGATAATAACGGCTGTTCGGCAACATCAACCCCCACAGATGTTGTAGTTTACGCTTTGCCATCTGCCCTGGTAACCCCAAGTGGTCCGCTTACATTTAACCAGGGAGATAGTGTAATACTCACATCTGATGTTGCCAGCAGCTATTTATGGTCGCCAGGAAATCAAGCTACACAATCAATTACCGTAACCGCATCGGGAACATATTCCGTTTTAGTGACCAGTCAGGAAGGATGTACTGCCGTATCTTCTCCTGTTGTTGTAACCGTTAACGGTGGAACGCAGGATACAGCAAGCATTACGGCAAACGGTCCGCTTACTTTCTGCGAGGGAGGAAGCGTAATATTATCTGCAAATGCAGGAGTCAGCTATCTCTGGTCAACAGGAGAAACCACGCAATCTATCACGGTTAATTCTTCCGGCAGCTATGTAGTGACCGTTACGTTCGCATCCAATATATCCATGTCTTTACCTGTTGATGTTATAGTGAATCCATTACCGGCAGCAACGATAACAGCCGCTGGCGCTACTTCGTTTTGCGAAGGCGGCAATGTCATGCTGTCAGCAAGTGCAGGTAACTCATATCTATGGACACCAGGCGGGGAAACAACTCAAAGTATAACGCTAAGTACATCAGGAAGCTATGCTGTTACAGTAACAGATGGTTTGGGATGTTCTGCTACATCACCCGTAACAGATGTGATTGTTTACCCGTTACCTGTTGCGGAAATTACAGCAGGCAGCCCGCTTATTTTTAACCAGGGTGACAGTGTTGTGCTGTCATGCGGCAGCGGCAGCAGTTATTTATGGCAGCCGGGCGGGCAGATTACTCAATCTATCACTGTGTATGCTTCCGGCATTTATACTGTGCAAATCACCAGCGCTGATGGCTGTACTGCCGTTTCAGCGCCAGTAACTGTAACAGTAATCGGGGGAACGCAGGATACAGCAGTTATTACTCCTTCAGGACCCACATCGTTTTGCGATGGCGGAAATGTTATGCTGTCTGCAAACAATGGAATCAGCTATCTCTGGTCCACCGGAGAAACTACGCAATCCATTTCAGTCAGTTCTTCGGGAAGCTATATTGTCACCGTCACTTTCTCCTCTAACATTTCCGTTTCAGACCCGGTAAATGTAGTGGTGAATCCTTTGCCTGTTGCTGTAGTAACAGCAAGCGGTCCGCTGAACTTTTGCCTTGGGGGAATTGTTGATCTGACTTCCAGCCCGGGCAGCAGCTATTTATGGGCACCCGGAGGCGAAACCACTCAGACAGTAGCCATCGGTTCATCCGGCAGCTATACGGTGAACGTTACTGACATCAACGGCTGTTCGGCCACGTCTTTACCGGCAGAAGTAATTGTTACAAATTGCAACAGTTGTCCTGTTCCAACCGGTTTGTATGAAACGGCTATTACAGGAGACAGCGCCACTTTAAACTGGAGCGCAGTAACAGGTGTTGACAATCTGCAGATCGCTTTATTTGAATTGCAAACATGGAATACCACCATCACACCGCTCTTCAGCGGAACCGCTACGGAATACACGGTGAGTGTAGAACCGGATAAATGGTATTTGTGGTGGATCAGGTCTGAGTGCGGAAATTCATTCACAGCATGGTCTGCTTACGGATTCTTTACAACACCATCCGGTGCCAGGTTAGCAGATCCATCCGGAAACACTGTTTCTGAAGCAGATTTGAAGGCTGCAGAAAAAGCGCTTATGGAAGCCACAAAAACAAACACGCTTGAATTCGGAATTTACCCCAATCCTGCATCCGCTTCGGCTACAGTAACCCTCCATTCAGACCATGAAGGCAGCATTCAACTGCAGCTTATGGATGTGACGGGGAAAATTGTAAAAGAACAGAAACTTCAGCTTTCACAGGGCGATAATAAGTATCCACTCGATCTGAAAGATATGGTGAAAGGAATTTATATGGCGCTTATCAATGATAACGGCTCCGTATATACGAAAAGATTAGTTGTAGATTAGGTTAGAGCTTTTCTTAAGGTTGAAAGGCATCACTCCGGTGGTGCCTTTTTTTATTTTGTTATTTTAAAGCCTCGTGTCAGCCTGCCGAAACCGCAGCATCTTCCGAAACAAAGATTGCATTTAACCCGATTTCTTTTTTCTTTCCTTTGAGCTTTATCGAACCCATGTATTCAGAAATAAAGCCGGGCTGGAGATTCACTAATGCCAGCGAGTCATCGGAAGCGATAAGATCTACATCCAACTCCCCGCATTTACCCTGTATGCGCGAAGTAGTATTTAAAACATCACCGGAGTACGTTATATCACGTTTTATTATTCCTATTTCTCCCGCTATTACTTTGCCTGAATGAATGCCTGCCTTAAAATCAGGGACAAGCCCGTAATTTTTCATGTATGCTTCCTTTTTATCCTCAATGCTTTTTTTCATGTCGAAAAAGCATTGCACACAATGATTGACTGCACCGTTCTTTTCAATTTTCCATGAAACAATAACCTGGTCGCCCACATATTGGTAAATGCTGCCCTGGTTGTTAATGATAGCATTAGTAATGTCAGAAAAAAAATCGCGAAGCAGCAAATGATATTTTTCATCACCGATAGTTTCTGCTATAGTGGTGGAGCCGGATAAATCCGCAAACATAAAAATGCGGTTTTCTTCTTTGGGCAAATGGTATTTCCCCAAAATAATTTTCCATAAAACACCGTGGCTGAATTTCCTGTCCATCTGCAATGCCAACTGTGTAACCGCCACAATGACCGACCATACCAAAAGTTTTTTTACCTGGAAAAGATTAAATATATACGGATTGTATTGCTCCCAAAACCGCTCTTCACCAAAACGGGTGCCGGTAGTATAAGAAATGTAAAATATTCCCATCAGCAAAATAAGAAATATAGTTATGGTGAGAAAAAAAAACACCACGAGAAGTATGGACACACCGTAAGGTTTATTTAAAAACTTTTCATTTACCCAGAAAATAATGAGCGGACCGGCTATTAAACCGCCTCCCAGGGCAGCCACCATATTAAAGATAAGATAAACAGGGAATGAATAAGACTCTTCATGAATGGATACAAAATTTGCCTGCATTACAAAATGATCATACGCTGAAATCAGTATTGCCGCCACCTGCCATGCAACCACCAGCGCAAGAAGCTGCCGGAGCTGAATTTTTCTTCTGCCTGTCATTGGAATAGTTTATAATTATAGTTACCAAAAAATATTAAATGCATCCGGATAATTCTTTCAAAAAAATTTTATCCATCCAAAAGTAATTTATTTCACCACTACCCTGCTTCTGAATAAAACTGAACAGTTCTTAAAAATCAGGCAACCTCGCGGGCAGAGGTCTTGTTTTTTACATAAGGCTCATAATGCTTTTCATAAAACTGTTTTACAGAATTATGATAGGTGGTAACAGCCCCGATGAGATACAGAAAACGTATGTAATACCATGCAAAATCTACCTGGTAAGGAAGAAATCCCGCCCTGGCGCTTGCGGGATAAAGATGATGATTATTGTGCCACTCGCCCGCCACAAAACCGGGCCAATACTGGTTGATGGACATATCTGCATGGTTAAAATCAACACCTTCATGGTGCCTGTTTTTTCCTTTACCATGACCTTCATAATTGAAAGTGCGTACCCCGATGCCCCATATCAATGCACCTGCAAAGAAGGTGCATGCAAGCGCATTGCCCCCGATTAAAAAAAATATTAAATACCATACAGACCAATTCAGCAGCCAGTGAAGCACCGTTGGTAACGGATGCGCCACCGAACCCCATTGCTGGTATTGTTCGTAGGTATTGCATTTCATTCCCGAATGTTCCAGAAGCGAAACAACACGGGCATAGTCATTCCTGTCGAGGTCTTTTGCAATGGGCTGGTGATTTACATCGGCAAGAAAGCAGTACATCCATCCGGCATACGTATTATACGGATCGCCCGGCTGGTCTGATTTTGCATGATGGACATGATGGGAAACAACATAGGTTTCCTCCGGCACTAATTTGATGGTAAGATTCCGGGTAATGAATTTCCAGAAACGATTTTTAAATGTAAAGGCGCGGTGCGTACAATAGCGGTGATACCAGATGGTGCCATGCGTGCCCATTACAATCATGCTGTAAACAAACCCTGCTGCGAACAGCCACCAGCTGAAAAATTCAGTAATAAATAAAAATAAAAATGGCACCAGCATAACGAGCCATACCCATCCAAGCAGGGACAGCCAGTTTTTTCTTGATTTAAAAATGTTTATGCGTAAGAAAAACTCAGCCAGCAATTGTTTTGACCCGGGCACGATTAAGTTTCCGCGCTGGTCCTGCCATCCGTAAGAGGGCTGTTTTAGAACTGTGTCAATGAATGCCAAAATGATGATGATTTTAAACTGATTATTTGTAATGTACAAAAATGCGGAACATTTAAAAAAAATCCGTTACATAATTTTGGAAAAAAGTTATATAATTCACAGGTTTATAAAACCGCGAAGGAAAATTTCTTTTTTTAAAAAGATTAATTTTCGTTTTTAAATTTCATGGAGTGAATAATCTACGACTTGCTTATTGCGCAAACCAAGTTTGCCCCGGGTTTAAAAAGAAAGAAGCTGCCCCATTTTGAGACAGCTTCCTTATTGAATTTAAGATTAACTCTTTATTTATTGCAGACCATTTTCTTTGAATCTATAGTTACGCCATCAGCTATTAATGTATAAGTGTAAATACCACTTGATAAATCCTGTGCATACACGTTCAATTGTCCATTCCCGGTTTGTGCAATTTCAACTTCTTTTAATACGGTACCACGTGAATCAGTAAAGATGATTTTTACATCCTTAGAATCTTCAGGGATGAAGTACGTAATAGTTGTTTGTTCTTTGAACGGGTTGGGCTGATTTTGGAGAAGCACGATGGAGCCGGATAACAGGGTAACGTCAATTGCAGTGCGTGAAGAATTGTCCGGAATCCTGACGTTGTCTTTCAAAGCAGTAATCTGAGTTTGCAATTCTTTGTTTTTTGCGTCAAGCTCCTGGATAGCTTTTACGAGAGGAACTACAAATTCTGCATAAGCTAAACCGTAGTTATCATTTTCGTTTGTGGGAGCGTGGACGGCATCAAAAGAAGTGTACCCGGTTTCCTTAATTGTCTTTTCCACTTCCTGGGCAAGAAAACCAGTTGAACGTATTTTCGATAACTCCTGCAGTTCTTTTTCGCGCCCTTCTGTGTTTTCATTAATGTGTTTTGCAAATGAGAGCCGGTTGAAATTATACGATACAGGGCGAAGCTTCAAAATAAAATCCAAACCCTGAACATCCTTCTCGCTGACATTTTCTTTGAACCTTGCATCGGAAGGCCAGGTCCATGCCACTTGTCCTTCGATAACAGTCACAGCGGTATTGCCGATCCGCACTTTATTGGTTGCTGAAGTAGAAGCGCCATTACCAATTGCGGTGGCATTAGTAAAAGCAGCACCCGAAGCATCTGCCAGGTAACCCACAAATGTATTGCCGGTGCCGGTTGTGTTAGCCCATCCTGCTTTGTATCCCAGGGCTGTGTTATTGCCAACATCGGTGGCTACAACTCCCACCGTTTGCCCCAATGCCTGCAAACCTACACCAGTGTTATTATTTGATTCGACATTGTTGTATCCTGCATCTAAACCCACAAAAGTATTTGCCCCTCCTGTAGTAGTTGCATTTCCGGCTATGTATCCCACAAAAGTATTGTAAAGGCCAGTACTGTTTTCCCCGGCTGCATAACCAACAAAAGTGCCATAAGAAGTAGCATTTAAATAACCGGCTGCATATCCGACATTCGTATTATACGACCCTGTTTGATTCGTATAACCGGCATCGTAGCCTATGCCTACATTATTTTTGCCGGTAGTATTGGCATAAAGCGCATACCCTCCCAGCGCAGTATTATTAATACCATTAGTTGTGCTGGTAGGTTGATTTTGAGATAACGCTGCGGTTCCAACAGCGGTGTTGTAACTCGCTACATCTCCATTATACGATTGAGTTTGCAATGCATAAGAACCAACGGCTACATTGTAATTTAAGGAGGTGTTACCATGAAGAGCAATTGCACCAACTGCCACATTATAATCCCCGGTAGTATTATTTTTCAAAGCCTCTTCTCCTATAGCAAGAGTTCCGCATCCATCGGTATTTGAATAACCTGCCTGGAATCCCACTGCACAGCCACCGTATCCCTGCGAAGTGTAGAGCGCCTGGTATCCAATAGCAGTATTAAGAGTGCTGTGTCCGTCCCAGCAAAGAGGACAACTGTTGCTGCTGAAAAGCGCCTGGTGTCCCACAGCAGTATTATACAACATATCATCGTTAGAGTAGAGCGACTGGTAACCAATGGCTACATTTCCCGGGTCTCCGGCATTGTAAACAGCAGTGGCAGATTTTCCTGCCTCGTATCCTACAAACGTATTTTTCTGGCTCGAAGTAAGTGAATTGCCTGCATTGTAGCCGACAAGAGTATTAAGGTGCCCGCTCATAGTGGAATTACCGGCATTGACCCCAACAAAAATATCGCTGGTTGTGCCATCGTGCCACAGAACTTTGTTGCCGCCAATCTGGTAGGTAGAAGTAGAGGTGTTTAAGTTCAAATCCCCGGCTGTTCCCAAGGTCATGAGTTGAGTGCCGTTGATTTTAAAAGGAAGGGCGTTGGAAGTACTCCATCCTAAATAGTAGGCTGCATTAAAAGTATTTAAAGCTGATGATGATTGAGCATTTGATTCGATGCTCCATAATCCTAACATTAATGTTAGCATTAAGCAAATTGGTAGATTTTTTTTCATTTGATTTGATTTTAGTTTTTAGATTAATAACAATTTTTATTTAAATAAGTTTTTCAGTTATAAAGGAAAAAAAGAGTAATAATGTTTCACGGGAATTGAATTCAGGTTGCAGTTAAGGATTCATTGTAAAAGTAACATGGCAATCAGCCTTTGTTAAGAAACTGTGCGCGATGTGAAGAAAGTTTACCCGGGACATTAATTTTGTTTCCTGAAATGCATTCTCGCTGCCGGAAACAAACAGGCAGGCTCCTGAAACACTAATTTCTTTCCTGAAATGCCGGGGTTATTACCTGAAATTCATTTTTGATTCACCGAAAGCGGAAAATCCGGGCTGAAAGCGTAATTTCAATTTCTGAAACGCAAAAAAGTGTCCTGAAAAGCGGGTGTTACAAAAACCGTTCTTTAAATACCGATGGTTTTATCTGGTGATTCAGCTCACAGGAAAAACCGGTGGTAAAAGAAATGAGCTTCTTTTTATGATTAAACCCAAGCGTAAGCAGCCAGTTCAGGAGATAAAATTTATTAATACGCTCAAATTTTTTATCTGACAGAAGTAAAAGGAATTCGTCAAGCGAACAATTGCGCTCACACCATTCATGGTTTTTGCCTGCAACGGCAAGCACTTTTACTTTATGCTTTTCAGATTTTGCCATGAGTATTTTATCAGCCATCACCCAAATAGTCCCCAGGCTGGAATGCACAAGACGAACAGATTTTTTTTTCGGGTCTGCTGATACACCTTCTTTTTTATAAAGGATTAATTTCTTCTTTTTCATGGTAAAAAGATTTAAAGAATGGTTTATTTTCAGAAATTTCATTAACAACAGCAATTAAAAATCATTCAGAACAATTTTGTCTTCTCTTTTTAATCGCTTGTTAAAAAGAAAACAAAAGATAAACGTCACCGCTGTTGTTTTTTTCTCCTTCAGGGGGATGAAGGCTATTTTGCTGGTGAAAAGCAAAACGATATTACAAATGTATAACAAATTAAATTGGAATGATTGAATTGTTGGATAAAACTTCTGTTTGGGTGTTGAAAATCAAAACAGCATATTTTCCCGGAACCCGATAAACGGGGATTTTGCCAAGCCCGGTAAAAAATTCCCGATACAGGGATAACATTTTTAAAAATTGCTCTTGCGCGGATATAAACAATTTCCTGCGGCTAAAGCCAAAGCGGTTCTGAAAACGGGGATTCTGCAGAGCACAAAAATATTTATCACCGCTCCAAAACCCATTTCCGCGTCACAACACTGTCTCCCGATCTCACCGTCACAAAATAAATTCCCGCATTTTCATTCAGCTTAAGAAAAACAGTTCGGTCAACCGGCTTTGCTGTATATATAATTTGCCCTGTCACATTTCTTATATTTATTTCATTTATAATACCGGGATATGAAATTTTAGTTTCTCCGTTTCCGGGATTAGGAAAAATAGTAAATGTATACTCCCCCGGCAAATTGTTTTCTTCGGTTATCCCAGTATTAATACCTGTTTTTGCTATAAAAAGTTCAGCTCCTCCGATAGGGCTTAAAGTGGTGGTGCCGAAAACAACACCCTGACCTTGTAAATACCCTGTTATATAACAATTTCCGCTTGCATCTATATCAACACCATGGCCATATTCACTACCCTGACCTAAAGGGTTTTTCGCCCATAGCGCATTACCGGACGAATCATATTTTGCAATAAAAATATCAAAAATTATACTGTTGCCGTTGACATTAATTAAAGTACTGTTTCCAAAAATAAGCGTATCACTGGAAAAATGGCCGGTCACATACAAATTTCCATTGGGATCCGCTTTTATGCCTTTGCCAATATCACCATAACCGTTACCGCCCGGGGTTGTTGCCCATGGTACATTACCGGATGAATCATATTTTGCAACAAACAAACCGCCACCATACAAGGTACCCGTTAAAATAACACCTCCGAAATTTGATCCGTTAATCCCGAAATGCCCAGTTATATATGAATTTCCATTTGCATCCACAGTGATGCTCTGTCCATTATCATCATGCCCCCCGCCTCCTTGTTTTGCCCAAAGTACATTGCCGGATGAATCATATTTTACAACAAAAACATCATTGTAACCTGTGGATCCTAAAGGTGTGCTGCCGAAAGTCACGGAGCCATCAAAATCGCCCGTTGCATATACATTTCCGTTTGCATCAACAGCTATGCTGTTACCAATAATAAAACCTGAGTTCACAACAGTTTTAGCCCACTGCACATTTCCGGAAGAGTCATATTTTGCAATAAAAAAGTCAAAAAGCCCGGTTGCTACCAGGGTAATACTGTCAAAATGAATCTCGATACCTGAAAAATAGCCTGTTATATATGAATTTCCATTTGCATCCGCTGTTATGCCATAGCTCAAGTCATATCCATACGCTGGTGCTCCCGCGCTTTTAGCCCAAATCACATTACCCAAAGTATCAAATTTTGCAATGAAAATATCATCCGTGCTGGAATATGCATTTGTTAAAATAATGTTATCAAAATGAACATGAAGGCTTCTGAAAGTGCCTGTCACATATAAATTTCCGTTTGTATCAACTGCGACCGCATTACCATAATCATAACCGTTCGCTCCGAATCTTTTTGCCCATACAACATTCCCTGAAGCATCATATTTTGCAACAAAAACATCCTCTTTGCCGGGCCAGGGGTTTGTTAAAACAGTGGTGCCGAAAGTTAATGTACTGCTGCTGAAGCTTCCGGTTATATATGAATTTCCGTCAGCATCCGTTGCAATGCCGTTTGGAATATCATTACCATTTCCCGGTTGACTTTTCGCCCATTCCCAGCCGGGTGCCTGTCCGCATAATGCAGTGCAGTTAAAAATTAAAACAGCGAAAGCGTAAATTTTCGTTTTCATTTTTTGAAATAACCGTGCAAAAGTTAAAATTCAATTTTCTTCTTCCGGTAAAACCACAACGAAAGTAAATTTAATTTACCAATTCGCCAAAAACAAAACAAAAAACCCGCTTTACGGAGCGGGTTTTGGCTATGAATGAAAAAGATAAGGAAACGTTATATATTTTCTTTTTGTTGATTTTCCGAAACAGGAAATTACTTTTTTAAAATGGGAAATTATTTTTTTTCAACAAGAAATTGCTTTTGAGCGATCAGAATACTTTCCTGCATCAAACACGGATAGGAACCCACCGGCTAAAGAAAACTTCTTCTTAATAACGAATAGCATTTATCTTTGCACCGTTTTGTTTTCACCATTTATTTTGGTTTTCATTCGTGTAAAAAAAAAATAATAATCAATAAATAAATTATATGTTATGAAAATAAGTACATATTTATTAATCGCTGGAGTTGTTATTTGTGCTTCAGCTCGTTCTCAAAATCTTGTCCTCAACGGAAGTTTCGAGAATAATACTGCCACGGGTAATACCCTGAATTTAACATCCGCCTGGTCTTCCACTGTTGCAGATTGTTTTGAAGTGGACGGAGGCTCCATGGATTTAATCACTTCTAATTCGTGCGGAACTGCATCGGATGGAAATTGGTTCGTTACCTGTTCGCCTCAAAGCGGTTTATGGCCTTACCTGGCATTTAGCTTTAAGCTTTCATCACCTCTTATTGCCGGTGGACCCTACTCGCTTACTTTTGATAAACGCTACTGCGGCCCTAACACTTCACCGATAGATGCCGGTATTTCAAATGACAGCACACAGATGGGAACTATATTTCACACGTTTGCCGCCCCTCTTGTTAATGCGTGGGCAACTGAAACATATATTTTCCAGGCAATGTTTGCCGCAAAATATTTAACTGTTAATATAGGGGTTTCAGGCAGTACAGGGACGGTAGGATTGGATAACTTCAGCCTCCAGCCGATAACGACCGGTATAAATACATTTAATGATGAAAATTTTAATTTATTTTTTGATCCGTCATCTAACATTTTATCCGTTTCTTTTCCGGCTGCAGCCATTAAAAATAAAATTGTAATTTATGATGTTACCGGGGCAAAAGTTTATCAATCTGAAATTATCCCGGTTCAACCGGGACAAAAGTC